>ONBM01000009.1 GCA_900316045.1 uncultured Bacteroidales bacterium
ATTCTGGCATCTCGTGAGACATGCGCCTGAATCTTACTGGCAACTGGGCATCACCCAGTTCTTCTCTTGGGCAGCGTTATTCCTCATGTGGAATTATCTACAGCCGCTAGTCACAAAGGCCTACGTGGTGGACGGGGTGGTGAATGTCGGTCAGGCTCAGACTTGGACAGGCGTGCTGAACGCTATTTATCCAGTGTCAGCCTGCGTGATTTCATTGGTTCTGACAGGCCTGGCCAATAAATTCGGAAACAAACCTACTTATGCGATATGTTTGTTCTCTGGGGCCTTAGGATATGCACTGCTGGCACTTACTGGCTCTAAAGCCCTCATGGCGGTTGCAATGTTGTTCATCGGCGTGGCTTGGGCTGGTATTCTCGCTATGCCATATTCAATATTCTCCAGGACCATAGATGCTCGCAGCGCAGGTGCCTACATGGGAATATTCAATTTCACGGTTACCATCCCTCAGATTTGCATGGGGTTATGCGGAGGCCTGCTGGTCTCTCTGATCAAGAAAATTGCGTTCGGCGCTGGGCATTTCCAGTCCATTGCCGGAGACGCATCCGCCAAGGCATTGGCAGAGAGCAGGATAGCCGCAGGAATATTCCTAATCGCAGGCTTGTTCATGCTCCTGGCTTCAATCTCCGTTCACTTCGTGAACGACAAGAAATACAATGACTAATCATATGTTAATAATTAATTCGGGGCACTGGTAAAACCATGTGGATTTATTACGCGTAGATGAGTGAAACTCGGTAGAGGAAGAATTCCACATCAATGACTCCATGAAGCTGTGCTCTGACGGTAGACGAAGTAGTTGACAATCTCCTCTTGTTTCTCGTAGATGGTAGCAGAGACGGTATTGAAGGCATCGTCGTCAAAGTCAGTAACCTTGTTGTACCACTCCCCGAGGCTCTCCAGTGCAGATTCTCTGGTGGCGTTCTTATTGTTGTAGATCATTCTCAAGGAATGGTTGATGCTATATGCTTGCTGAAGGATCGGATACCTCTCGAAGAGTATCTTCGCCCGCAATTTCTGCGAATCCGTCCATTTGTCACCAGACTGCGTGAGAAGATATCTGCTCCGGGTCAGCAGCTCGATGGGCGTGTCACCGTTTGCCAGCCGCATGGGCTTGTACGCCTCGTTCTTGCGTTTGCGCTTAGCCCCGCGGTTGTCCGTCTTGTCCTCTTTGCGACGCTCCAGTCGGCGCTCAACGTTGTACTTATGCTGCTCTCGTGCTTCAATGTCTTTCTTGCGCTCCTCGCGCTTCAAACGCACTCGGAGCTCTTGCATGGCATCAATGGAGAGCTGCTGCGTATGGAACCGGTCAATGGTGATCATCGCCTTGGGGAAGCATTCCTCAGCTATGGCGTGCATGCTGTCTGAGAAGTCCATCGTGATTTCAACGACAAGGTTTCGCTTGGCTTCGTCTATCTTCTTCAGAGCCTCAGATACGGTCTCGGACTTGGTACCCTTGACAAGCGCTATGATAGCGCCTTTCTGCCCGTGAGCTGCTTTGTTGGAGACGATGGTGTACAACTCGCCCATGGACACGGCCGTCTCGTCTATGCTGATGTGAGTGCCGATGTTCTCAGGGAATATAAGCCAGTCGGCCGCATGCTCGGCCTCCGTCCAGTCACGGTAGCCGCTGAGATGATCCTTGTACGCTCGTTCAAACTGATCGCCTTTGATATGGAAGTATTTCTCAAGAGAGCGGGCCGTAATCGGGTATTTGTCCAAGCAACCCTTTTAAAAAAGCCGCAAACTCAACTGAGTAGCGGGTACCTTTCTGGACCAATGTCCAGTCCGTTCCGATGTTCTCTCCCTGAGGGTCTATCCACCTACGGCGACGCACATGTAGCGTCACCTTATGGTCACGGATGGGAAAGTCACGAATCAGCATCTCAGGGTAGAAGCCGTTCGGCCGCAGGTCTGTCCGGTTGTCCGGCGTCGCCCTGTCCTCATCAAGATAGATATGGAGCATGTCGCCACCTGACACCTTCTCCACTTCAACTTTCTTCAACTCGAATGACTCACTCACTTCTGGCGGAAGCACCAGCTTCACTAACTGTACGTATGGATCCATATTCTTGTTCCTTGGGTGGTGCAAAGGTAACAAAGAATATTCAATTCAAGCGGTGAAAGCGTTAAATTATCCACATGGATTTGCTAGTGCGCCATTAATTCTTAATCTAATGAAAAGAATATTGACCCTATTGGGAATAATATTAGCGTTTTCCCTTTCTCTGTCCGCGCAAGGCGGATACCAGGTCAAAGGTACAGTGGTCGATGCCACGGGGCCTGTGATCGGAGCTACCGTCATGGAAGCCGGCACCAGCAATGGAGTCTCGACCGACATCGACGGGAACTACGTCCTTATCGTTTCCAGCGCAAACGCCTCAGTGCAGTTCAGCTGCGTCGGCTACGTCTCGCAATCCTTCAAGGCATCTCAGGTGCCCGCAAGAGTGACTCTTGCAGAAGACGCCCAGATGCTTCAGGACGTCGTTGTCATCGGTTACGGCACAGTCAAGAAGACAGACATGACTGGTTCCGTCACCACGGTGAAGGCAGATGAGATAAACAAAGGCGTGATTTCTACGCCGGCAGACATGCTTAGAGGCAAGTCGGCCGGCGTAGTCGTTACTTCCGGAAGCGGTCAGCCAGGTTCCGGAGCTACCATCCGAATCCGTGGCGGTTCTTCTTTGAAGGCGAACAACAACCCTCTGGTAGTGATCGATGGCCTGCCTGTGAGCGATGAAAGCATCACCGGAATGTCCGACCCCCTTTCAACGATCAACCCAGACGACATTGAAAGCTTTTCCGTCCTCAAGGATGCTTCGGCAACAGCCATCTACGGGTCCAGGGCATCGAACGGCGTGATCGTCATTACCACCAAGAAAGGTTCCGGAAACAACATTCCAAGCATTGACGCGAGCTTCTCCACTTCAATCAGCCATGTTTCCGATTACGTTGACGTACTGGACGCATCGCAGATAAAGAATCTCATTTCCACCCGTCTCGGAACCGATTCAGATGCTTACAAGGCTCTGGGTTCTTCAGATACCGACTGGCAGAAAGAAATTTACCAGATCGCGCCTACATACGAGGGAAACCTGAGCGTCAAAGGGAAATTCTCTGCCGGAAAGGCTTTCACTCTGCCTTACCGTGTTTCCGGAGGTTATCTGTCGCAGGAAGGAGTGCTCAAAACCTCCAAAATGAACAGGGGGACCCTCTCACTCAACCTTACCCCGACGTTTTTCGACAACCACCTTACCGTCAATCTGAATGGGAAGGGCGTTTATTCCAAGAACTGGTTCGCTAACCAGGATGCCATTGGGGCAGCGATTCACATGGACCCTACGCGTCCGATCTACGATGCCAGTTCGGCAGGCAACCATGGATATTCAATATGGCGCGACCTCAGCGGAAACGTAAACACCATGGCGACCATGAACCCTATTGCCCTCCTCGAAGAAAAAGATGACCAGTCTACTGTCAAGCGTTTCATCGGGAATGCCCAGTTCGACTATAAAGTGCATGGCTTCGAAGACCTTAGGTTCAACCTCAACCTCGGCCTCGATTTCGTGAAGAGCGATGGCTGGAATGAATCCCCTCAGGGTTCCGAGCAGTCCTACCATAGCACTGCTCAGTCAGGATCTGGTTATCACACAGACTACACCTTCATGCGCCGCGACCAGACTCTCGAAGTCTATGCTGCTTACAACCATGATTTCGGCAAGCATCACGTTGACCTGATGGGTGGTTACTCATGGCAGCATTTCTGGCACAAATCCACGAACTATCAGTATAAGCTCACCGACGGCAGCGTGCTGGACAACACTCCAGGGCGGTCTGAATATTACCTTATTTCTTTCTTCGGCAGAGCCAACTATGGCTACGACAGCAGATACCTTCTCACGGCCACCATCCGTCGGGACGGCACCTCCAGGTTCCAGAACCACAAATGGGGCATATTCCCTTCCGTAGCATTCGCATGGAACGTAAAGAACGAGTCTTTCTTGAAGAGCGATCCGAACATATCCACGCTGAAACTTCGCCTAAGCTGGGGACAGACCGGCCAGCAAGATATCGGAGCAGGAGACTATCCTTCATTCGCTACCTATTATAGCAACCTGATTGGAAGTTACTATTATTTCGGGAACACTTTGGTCAATCCGATCACAGCCCTGGGCTACAACGCCGACCTCAAATGGGAGACCACCACTACCTACAATGCTGGAATAGACTTCGGCTTCTTCGATGACAGGCTGACTCTTTCCCTGGATGGCTATTATCGCAAGACCACCGACCTGCTCAACTACATCCCAGTAGCTGCGATGTCGAATCTTACGAACTACCTGAATTCCAACATTGGAGACCTTGAGAACAAAGGTTTCGAGGCAGATGTGAACGGCATCATAATCAGCAAGGCGGACATGAGCCTTACGGTCGGCGCGAACGTCGCCTACAATCGCAACGAAATCACCAAACTGACAGCCTCGGCAAGCGATAAGACCGGCGTCGCCGTCGGAGGAATCTCCGGCGGAACCGGAAATAATGTCCAGATGCATCAGGTGGGCTATCCTGCATACGCCTACTACGTTTATCAGCAGGTATATGACGAGAATGACAATCCAATCTTTGGCGAATATGTAGACCGCAATGGAAATGGGACCATCGATGCTGACGACATGTATTTCTTCCACAAGCCATCCCCTGACTGGACGCTAGGCATGAACATCAACTTCACTTACGGGAGATGGACAGCAGCTCTCTCCGGCCATGGCAGTTTCGGCAACTGGAACTACTACAACGTGGCTTCCGACAATGAAGCCCTTTCCGACCTATGGGTGAACAGCTTCGTCTCAAACAGGCTTTCCTCCTGCACCAAGACGAATTTCGAGACTGCCGAATATCTCTCAGACTACTATGTGAGAGACGCCTCATTCTTCAAGCTGGACAACTTCACCATCGGGTACACATTCCCTAAACTGTTCTCAGCCGCAAAACGCAATGTCGCCCTCAACATCTACGGCACAGTGCAGAACATCTACACTATCACCGGATACGACGGCCTAGACCCTGAAATTTTCCAGGGCATCGATGGCAACTTCTACCCACGTCCTAGAACTTACACGCTTGGAATAAAACTTAACTTCTAATATTAATGAATATGAAAACAATAAGATATATTCTTGGTGCCTTTGCAGTTACGGCCGTCCTTGGACTTGCCTCATGCGTCGGCGATCTGGACGTAACTCCTATCGACCCGAACATGAACACTTCCGACAAAGCCCTGAGCACAGAGGCTGATTTCACGAACTTCCTTGCAGGAATATACGCTGGTTATGCCACCTCAGGATACAAGGGGCCGAACAATGACCCTTCCATTTCCGGGCTCAACGGTGGAGCAAGCCAGTACGTCAGGGGCCTGTACACGATGCAGGAACTGCCTACCGATGAATCCATGTGCAGCTGGAACGACCAGACAATAAAGGAATTCCACAGATTCAACTGGACAACTTCCGACGTGTTCATCTACGCATTCTACTCCAGGCTTTGCTACCAGATTTCCATGTGCAACGAGTTCATCCGCCAGGCCAATGCTACTTCCGTCAGCCTGAACGCAAAGGCCCAGATGATCGACGAGGCGAGAACCCTTCGAGCCTTGAGTTACTACCATGGAATCGACGTGTTCGGAAACATGCCGTTCGCTGATGAGAGCATGAGCGTTGGCGCCGAGAGGCCGGAACAGATTTCAAGGGCCGCCCTTTACGGCTGGCTTGAGACAGAACTCACGGACCTCATAGCCAACGGGCATATTCCTTCGGCCCGCGGCGCCGAATACGGAAGAGTCGACAAGGGGGTAGCACAGATGATTCTTGCCAAGCTTTACCTGAATGCCGAAGTCTATACAGGTACAGCGGCATGGGACAAATGCGCTACGGTCCTGAAAGCAATAATGAGCGAAGGCTATTCGCTGCACGACAATTACCAGGAACTTTTCCTCGCCGACAACGAGCAGTGCACCGACGAGATAATGTTCGCGATAGAACAAGACGGGGTGAACACTCAGAGCTATGGCGTCACGAACTATATAATATTCGCCTCGACAGGAGGAGAAATGGATCCTGCTTCCGTAGGCATTTCTTCAGGCTGGGGCGGATTGAGATCCACCAACGCTTTCGTAAGCAAATTCGCCAGCGATGATGCCCGCAGGCTCTTCTTCGAAGGCGGCACTAATGGCGGCCCGGTGACCGACGACGGGAACTTCAAGGCAGGGGGCTATCCTTGCATGAAATTCAAGAACATAAACAGCGACGGAACTGCTGGCAAGGCTGCTGGCTTCGTTGACACAGATTTCCCTGTGTTCCGCTATGCTGATGCGTTGCTGATGTATGCCGAGTGCGCCCTCCATGGGGCAGCGACGGCAAGCGAAGGGCTAGACGCGATAAACCAGGTCAGGACGAGGGCAGGTCTAGCGAACATCACTGAACTGAATTCCAACACAATCATCGACGAGAGGGGAAGGGAGCTTTACCAAGAATGCTGGAGGCGCTCCGATCTCGTCAGATTCGGAATGTTCACCACGGACACCTACCTGTGGGATTACAAGGGCGGGGTCACAGACGGCAGGTCGGTAGACTCTCACCTGAACCTCTACCCTATCCCTACGCAGGATATGATCAGCAACGATAAACTCGTGCAGAACCCAGGATACTAGCAGATAAATTGAGAATCAATGAATATGAAAAATATTAAAATACTTTGGGCAATGGCGCTTGGGCTACTCACTTTCGCAAGCTGCGACGATGAGCCCCACGCCTTCTACGCAGACCCTACGGAATTCGTCTTGAACACTCCAGCCTACGTGAACGGGGTATACGACCTGGAAAATTCCAAATCGATGGAACTGAGCTGCTCACAGCCGGACTACGGATTCACAGCCGCTACGACATATTCAGTTCAGGTGTCCCTGAACAACAATTTCACGGATGAGGGTTCCTACGCCACCCTGCCTTCCACCTATACCAAGGCTAAGATGTCCGTGGCTGCGGACGAACTGGCAGAGGCTCTGACGGCTCTTTCTACGGCAGATCCAGAGGCATTCCCTTACAACACGCCTCTCTACGTCAGGCTGAAGGCTCAACTGACGAAAAGCGGCAAGGGTGAGATATACTCGAATATAGTCAGCATTCCTAACGTCCGTCTCTACTACGCTCTACCAGCAGTCGTTCCTCCGACAAGCCTCTACCTGATTGGGTCGCACTGCAATTGGGAGTGGGATGCTGCCATCAGCATGATTCCGACTTACGATAACAATGGGACATTCTGGCATCTGCTCTATGTTGATGCAGGCGGAAGCATGAAGTTCAACTGGGAGAAAGACTGGAACGGCAACGAAGTCGGCTTCGCAGGAATCGACGGGCATTACTCCGACAATGCTGGCGCCGGCATCGGATCGACCGATGATGGCAACATCAGAATCACAAAAGCCGGCTGGTACCTGTTAGTAATTCGTACCGCAGTCGCAGGACGAGGCTATCAGTTCTCGCTGGAGGTCAACAAGCCGAACGTCTATCTGTTCGGAAGCACCAAGGGCGGGACTAACGCCTGGGCCGCAGACGACGACGGACTGTTCACGGTTCCGGATTCCAAGGACGGAGAATTCGTATCTCCGGCATTTGCCGCAGACGCCGACCCTGAATCAGGCGTAAGAGCCTGCGTAATCATAGATGGCGAAGACTGGTGGCACTCAGAATTCATGGTAATCAACGGCAAGCTCGCTTATAGAGCGACAGGCGGAGACCAGGAACGCATCACAGGCAATGCAGGACAGCGTCTTTACATCAATTTCACAAATGAGACCGGTCACATAAATTAGATTCTGTCATGAAAAAGAACATATCTATAAGCATCTGCATTTTATGCATGGCGGCTACTAGCTGCCAGATAGGCGATTTCGGAGACGACTTCGCCGCACCTCAACGCAACGAGCAGGAAGAAGCCGTAACGCTTCCTTCGTCTCTGAATGTCACTCCTGCAAGCCAAATCTTGCTGCAGGAACACAAAGGCGACTCCGTGCAGGTTGCAACCCTTGGCTCGGTGGACATTCCGGAAGGAAGTGCTCTCGGCAATTTCAAGCTAGTCCTGGACGATAAATACAAGACTGGATTGAGTGGAAGCCTCAAGACCACTGCGGAAGAACTGCAAAGCATCGTCGAAACGGCTTTCGATGCGGACACCGTCTATAGAGAATTCAAAGCCAGAATCGAGGCCGACATCTACTGCGGAGAGCAGACCATGTACCTGGCCTCCAAGGAATACACCCTGAGCATAAGGCCTTTCGACATCACGGCAGATTCATGGACTTTGATCGGAGTGAACGGGGACTTTAATAACGACATAGCGATGACAGAGGTCGCTCCAGGCATCTGGGCAAGCGGCCGTGTCAGCATCACCTCAGGTGAATGGAAGGTGCGCTGCAACCACGGATGGGACGTGAACAGAGGCGGAGCCACTCCGACTCAAGCAGGCGAATTCGTTGAGGCTGTACCTGATGGCAAAAATATCGGCCTCACAGGAGACCTGATCATAGTTTACAACGCCAACAACGAAACCATAGGCTCAATGACATGGGGCATAACAGGAAGCATAGCAAGCATTGAAGGGTTCAACTGGAACAGAGACATTCCGATGAATCTCGGCAAGGATGGAAAATATTATGGCTTCCCGTTGACGCTCACCACCACAGATGAAATCAAACTACGCAAGTATGCTGGCTGGGACGAGAATCGCGGGGGCGACTGCTCTGCCGCTGATGCCGAATTCGATGCCGTCAGCGGTGGAAATAACATCAAAGCTCCTTCTGATGGCACATACATGGTTGTGTACGACCCCGCCAGCGAGAAAATCACGCTCAGCAAGCTCTTCTGGGGCATAATAGGCGATTTCTGCAACTGGAAGGAAGATCTCTTCATGATTTACGATGGGGCTGGCAAATGGGCTGCTTACAACAAGAGCTTTGAAGGAACATGGAAGCTCCGCCAGGGATGCAGCTGGGATGTCAACCGCGGTGGCGCTTACGTATCAGCAGGCGAGCCGTTCGCCGTCACTAATGGTGGAAACAACATTGCCGTTGGCGACATTACGACCTTCGACGTTATCTATGATTCTTCTGCTGAGACCATAACAGTCCAGTAATTTTTCGGCCTGATGCCCCTGATTGCGGCATCAGGCTGCCAATTCAAAGCATTAATAGATGAAAAGAAATATAACATATTCATTATTAGGAATATTCTTCATTGCGTCATTGGCTTCCTGCGGCAGTGATGATCCGGTAAAGCCAGACGTTCCGGATAGTCCTGACGCTCCGGACAAACCAGAAACACCCGCCGCCGTGGTCGCCAGTCCCGCCGCATTCGACGGCAACAAACGGGCTGGAACGACATACCAGCTTCTGGTCTACAGTTTCGCCGACAGCGACGGTGACGGCATCGGAGATTTCAACGGCATAACCAAGAAGCTGGGCTATCTGGATTCACTCGGGGTTACCGCCATCTGGCTGTCTCCAATCCATCCAGCATCATCCTATCATGGATATGACGTGACTGACTACTATGCGGTAAATCCGAAATTCGGGACGGAGAAAGACTTCAAGCGGCTGATTGACGCAGCTCATGAGAAGGATATTGACATCTATCTGGACTACGTGCTGAACCACTCATCGGCGAAGAACACGCTCTGGTACAGCAACGAGACTGTCGAGACTTGGTTCACGCAAGCATGCTCGTCTACCACGAATCCCTACCGGGACTACTACATCTTCTCGAAGGACCCGAAGAACGACATAGCTGCCGGAAAGATTGACATGATTGCTACAGAAGGAGCTAATGGCTATAATTCCGGGCAATGGTTCAAGGTCCGCTCCGGTTCAGGAGCCGCCGGGCAGTTAATTTCCGATCAGACATATTGGCACTCTCACTTTTGGACGGACTGGTTCGCTGACTTCAATTACGGCAAGGCTTCGCAGGCAAGTTCATCTCCTGCCTTCAAAGACCTTGCGAAATCCGCCGACAAATGGATTGGAATGGGGATAGACGGAATGCGTCTGGACGCCGTGAAACACATCTACCACAATGAGTCATCAGATGAGAACCCGACGTTCCTCGCACAGTGGCACGAGCACTGCGACTCTGCCTACAAGGCACAAGGACACAGCGACGATTTCTTCATGGTGGGAGAAGTGTTCAGCGAGGCTTCCTCTGTCGCGCGATACTACAAAGGACTCCCGTCTTGCTTCGAATTCAGCTTCTGGTGGCGGTTGAAGGATGCCCTGAACAATCAGGTCGCCAACACATTCCCTTCCACGATCCTGGGCTACGAAAAACTTTATGCATCCCAGCGTGCCAACCCTGTCGAATCAACCAAGCTTTCCAACCATGACGAAGACAGAACGGCAACCGACCTTTCCAAATCCCCGTCAAAAGAGAAACAGGCATGCGCCTTCCTTCTGACCGCTCCGGGCAAGCCTTTCATCTACCAAGGTGAAGAACTGGGCTACTATGGCACAAAGACAAATGGCGACGAATATGTCAGGACACCTATAATGTGGGATATGGCAGGGACTCAAGTGGCATCCGGTGCCCTCGGTGGAAAGGTTGACAAGAATATGCTGACGAAGGCAATTTCCGTTGAAGCCCAGAATGCGAATCCCTCCTCTGTCCTGTCTGTCTACAAGAAATTCTCGCGCCTCCGCAACACGTATCCGGCGCTTGCAAGCGGCACCATGTCGGAACATGATACCTACAACGGCAAGTCTGCCTACAAGACCATTGCATGCTGGTACATGACTTCTGCCGATGACTCCGAGAAACTGCTCGTCGTGCACAACGTGGCGACGACTGGTACTCAGAGCCTTACATTCCGTGACGATCTCTCGAAGCCTGTGGCAGTCCTAGGCAGAGCGACTTCACTGAAGAACTCGGACGGAACTTACACGCTGAACATGAGTTCCAACACATCCATAGTATTCCAGATTAAATGAATCACCCTGACATATTAGAAAAATGAAAAAATTGAATTTCCTTGCCTTTGCTTGCGCAATTTCGATGGTTGCCGTATCTTGCGGCAATATGAACGACACTCACAATATCCCGGAGGCCACTTCCAATGAAATTACCAGGGTCGAGCCACCATCCTGGTGGATTGGCATGAAGACCAGGCTCCAGCTTATGGTGCAAGGGAAAGACATTTCTGGCTATCAGGTATCCATCGAAGGATATAACGGGGTGAAGGTGAAGGAGGTGCACAAGGCTGACAACCCCGATTTCATATTCATAGACATCGATGTAAGCACCACTGCGCGCCCTGGCACTTTCCACCTCATATTCTCGAAAGGGAAAGAGCAATTCAAGTACGCATACACTCTCTCGGAGCGTTCCAAAGGCTCTGAGAGCAGGACGAGTTTCAACAATTCTGACCTGATTTATTTAATAAATCCGGATCGCTTCGCTAATGGCGACCCCACGAATGATTCTACCTCTGCGACTACCGAACCAAGCAACCGCAAAGCTCCTTTCGGCCGTCACGGAGGAGACATTCAAGGCATCATAGACCATCTGGACTACATCGCCGGCCTTGGGGCGACTGCCATCTGGCCCACTCCCCTTCTGGAGGACAATCTGAAGGAGGAGTCCTACCATGGCTATGCCTGCACGGACTATTACCGGATCGATCCTCGCTTCGGGACTAACGAGCTTTACAGGGAAATGGTCTCCAAGGCTCACGAAAAAGGGCTGAAAGTCATCATGGACGTGGTGACGAACCATTGCGGGATTGACCATTGGTGGATGAAGGACATGCCTTTCAAGGACTGGGTCAACATGCATGACGAATATGTCGGGACGTCGCATCGTTTTTCCGTGCTCACCGACCCTTACGGGTCGCAGCATGACCGTGAAATCATGAGCCGAGGCTGGTTCGTTCCCTCAATGCCGGACATGAATCTGGACAATCCTTTCGTACTCAGTTATTTCGAGCAGTGGGCAGCATGGTGGATAGAATATGCGGGTCTGGATGGCCTGCGGGTGGACACATACCCCTATAACGCAAAAGAGGCGATGAGCGAATGGTGCGCATCGGTTCGTCGCGAATATCCAGGGATGAACATCGTCGGGGAATGCTGGGATCACTCCCCTGCCGCAATCGCCTATTGGCAGACCGGCAACGGGAACAAGGACGGATTCGACACGAATCTGCCGACGGTCATGGATTTTCCTCTTTTCGAAGCAATGTGCAGGTCTCTCGGCGTCGGGCCTCGTGGAACGCTCGGGGACATTACGGACGTGTATGATTCTTTGTCTGGCGACTATGCGTACGCGAATCCGTTCAATCTGCTGATTTTCTTTGCGAATCACGACTGCCTGCGCTTCGGGGACATCGTCCGCAGGAATCCCGATAAAATGAAGATAGCATATTCAATTCTCGCCACCATGCGTGGCATACCGCAGATTTTCTACGGGGACGAGATGATGTTTGCCAACGGCACTCAGCATAAGAGCGACGGAATGCTCCGGATGGACTTCCCTGGCGGATGGGAGGGAGACAAAGTTAATCTGTTCACGGCAGAGGGTCGTGCTGCGGCAGAGGCAAATCATGTGGCCCTCGCCGCCGATTCCACGACTTTCAACGCAACGAAGAGCGCAAGGGACACGATTTTCTCGAATGCCGCATCGCTCCATGACTATGCCTCCAGGCTGTTCAACTGGCGCAAAGGCAAGACCGTAATCCACACTGGCAAGACTTTGGAATTTCTGCCGAAGGACAACACTTACGCCTATTTCCGCTACAACGAATCCGAGGCTGTGTTCGTATTCATCAACAACTCCGCCGAAGACCGCAAGATTCCGTGGGGCGATTATGCTGAAATCACGTCTAAGCTCCCTTCCGCCGGCACCAACGTAATGACCGGCGAGACAATCACCATTGGCCCTGACACCAAAGTCCCACCAACTTCGGCACTGCTCGTCGAATACTCGCTTAAGTAAAAAATAAAAGGCTGCCTGATGAGGGCAGCCTGAATTTTTCGCATAAAGATTGTTATTCCGCAGGATGGATAGCTCCCATAGGGCAAGCATCGGCGCATGTGCCGCAGTCGATGCAGGCATCCGGATCGATATGATAAACGTCACCTTCGTGGATAGCACCCTGAGGGCATTCGCTTGCGCAAGTGCCGCAAGCTACACAATCAGTTTCAGAAATCTTGTAAGCCATAATATTAAAAATTTATCGTAATGAAGCAATTTGCGGCTCGAAAGCCGTTTGCAAATATATATCCTTAATTTCTCAAAAGCAAACCCCAGATTGCAAAAAAGACTAGAGCCATAACCACCTTGATACCCTTTGCCTTTATGAACGCTCGGCGGCTGTCTGCAAGCAGCGGCAAGCCCGCATGTCCCTCCTGCACAAGAGAATTCACGAAAAGCACAGGGAAAGGAATCACTCCGCCGGCGAACAAAGTCACGAATATCAGGTGCGGACCGGATTCAGGAATGAGGCCTATCAGAATCGCCAGCAGCATCATTATCACAGTGTTGCCTTTTATCCATTCATTCAAATCCAAGAAATGGAAAAGCGTTCCTACGACGATAAGCACGCCGAAAGTCCAAGCGAATATGCTAGGCAAGTGCTTGCAAACCACATGCTCCCACAGATGTTCCTCAACGAAATGGTCTGAAGCGAATATGGCAGCCCCCAAAACTACGAGGCTAAGGGCACCGAACAACCAGTACATCCAGTCTTCGCTAAGCAGGTTCAGTCCATCGGACTCGGCCTCATGACCATCTTCTAGAAGGCCTGACAATAATGCAAACAGGAATATTCCTACGCCAAAAAGAAGGACTATCCTCCGCCATCCCCAATGCCTGACGCCATGTTTCTCCGCCTCAACATCTTCCTGATGACAATCATAAGTATCTTCCAGGCGAGTCGGGATGGCTCTGCCTTTCTTGAAAAAGGCATCTGCCAGCAAGCCTGTGGCAACTGCCAGCACGAAAAGAATCAAAAACAGCAGAGAAGCCTTGCCAGGAAACATCGCCAGCATCATGAAAGCCTCATCGCCTGCCGTGGCAATCATCATTGCCAGCAAGGCGCCGAAACTCAGCATCCTGTGCGTATAAAGAGAAACGGCAGCAAAGCCTCCCACGCAACCCGGAACCGCCCCGAGCAAAGCCGACAGAAGAACTTGCAAGAAACCATTCTTTTTCAGTCCATTGAATATCTTGCCGTTCGACTCCACGTTGAACGACTCTATGAGCATCATCATGATGACGACAAGACCGCTTATGAGAACAGCGCTTCTAAGAGCGTCTAAAAGGACATTCAGCATATTCCTAATCTATCCAGCCAGTTACGAATAAGTTAATGATGGGCCGTAGTGGGGAGTTTGTGTAAAGGTTTATGACAAACAGAGTCTCCCCTTTCGGCAAGCCAGCAGTATCCAGAATGAAATGCAGCGAGGAACTCATGCCTGCCGCCACTTCTTCAACGGGTTCCAGCTTCAGATGAGAACTCTCGGAGTCTGCCTTGTATATTCTTAAAACGCTTTTCCCCTTATTCGTAAAGCCGAAGGCACCGCTCACGGTCGTGCCAGCAGAAACTTTTTCGAATGAATATGTGCTCTCGGTGAACATGGGTTGCGAACCATTCTTTCTCTCCTGATCCGTCCATGACGAGAAATTTTCCTTCGTAATCGCAAAAATGCCGATCTTTTCATGACCGGCACCAAGATTCGGATTAGGATCCGAGACGATCGCCTCCTCGCCAGCAACCTTATCCTGCCCGCCGGAACCAGAAGCCGTGAATACCCTGCCACCGACTACAGGCGTAGCATAATAATAATTCTTTCCCCATAGCGACCTGTCCGACGTGATTACGTATGACAGAGTGGCAGTCCCGCCTGCGGAAATCGGATTCTTAGACAACTTTAAAGAAAGATTCCGGCTGATGTCCTTGAACGTAACGTTCAGAGGGCTGGATCCCAGGTTAGCCACCTTCACTTCCCCGCTCTTCTGCTCGCCTTGGGAAAGATTCCCGCCCTTTATTTCAGCCGACTTCATGCCCAGATTTCCGAAATGCACAGGATACATCTCCTTAAGGCTCAGCTTCTTGGCATGGCTCTCGCCGCGGAGTCTCAGCACTATTGGCTTCCTCTGGCCGGAAATATATACAGTCAGAGTCTTATCAAAGGGATATGCCCCCTCGTCATTGCTGTAAGTCGCCTTGATAGTCCCGCTCTCGCCGCCCTTGAGAGGCTGCCTGGTCCATTCGACGTTGGTGCAGCCGCACGAAGAAACCACGTTATATATCACCACAGCCTTGGAGCCAACGTTTTTAGCCTTGAAAACAGCCGTCACGGGCCCGTCTGAAAGCATTATGTCGCCGAAATCATAAATCAACCGGTCGAACTCGACGGAGCCGAACGTCTTTCCACCATTGCTGCCCTGCGCCAAAGCGGAAAAAGATAGCAGCAAAGCTGCCAGAATCGCAGATGATATATTCAGTATATTCCTCATATTCATAAAACCCATCGTTATTTTCTGCAAATTTCCTTCCAGATGCAAATATATGACAATTGGGCAGTCTTTAAAATCAGGCAGATTATTTGTAATTTTGCAATTCTCGTTAAGACATGAACATGGAACAAGGAATAAGCAATTACAGTGATGACAAGATAAAGCATCTTGAAGACGTCGACCATATCCGAAGGAGACCCGGAATGTACATCGGGCGCCTGGGAAATGGCTCGAACCAAGGGGATGGCATATATGTGTTGCTGAAGGAAATCATTGACAATAGCGTGGACGAGTTTTCCGCCGGATTTGGCAATAAAATAATAATCGACATCAAAGACAACGTAGTGACCGTCAGGGATTTCGGCAGAGGAATCCCGCTCAACTCAGTGGTCCTCACCACAAGCAAGCTGAACACAGGAGCGAAATTCGACGATGGCGTGTTCAAGAAATCCGTAGGACTGAACGGAGTCGGCACCAAGGCCGTCAACGCCTTGTCGGAGGAATACTACGTGGAGTCTTTCCGCGACGGAGAAAGTTCTTTCGCGCTCTATGGCCGAGGCACGCTGAAAGATAGCGGCAAGAAGCAAAACGTAAATGAGAAAAACGGCACGCTGGTAAGGTTCAAGCCGGATGTCGAGATGTTCGGCCACTTCGAATTCAACATGGACTATGTGGAGACCATGGTGAAGAACTACTCCTACCTGAAGAAAGGCCTCGCCCTCGTCCTGAACGGCGTGACATACAAGTCGGAAAACGGCCTTCTCGATCTGGTCAGAGACAGCCTCTCCGAGACTCCCCTCTACGAACCGGTTCACCTGGAAGGCGAAGATATAGAGATAGTCCTCACCCATGGCAACTCTTACGGAGAGAACGTAGCCTCTTTCGTGAACGGACAGAACACGAGGGACGGAGGGACTCATCTGGCAGCATTCAGAGAGGCAATCGCCAAGACTCTGAAAGACTATTACAAGAAGAATTATGCCCCTGAGGACTGTCGGCAAGGCATCATAGGGGCGATTAGCATCCAGATACAGGAACCGAATTTCGAAGGCCAGACAAAGACGAAGCTCGGCTCTACCTACATGTGGGAGAAATTCCTCACGGATGAGCATGGGAACAAGGTCATGAATCCTGATGGCTCTCAGGTGATCGACCGCGGGCCTACGATCCGTTCCTTCGTGAATGATTTCGTGGCAAAGAATCTGGATAACTACCTGAGGATGCATTTGGATGTCGCCTCCGTCATCGAGGAGAAAATAAAGGCGTCGCAGGCTGAGCGTGAAGAGATATCCGGAATCCAGAAGAAAACCCGCGAACGCAACAAAAGGGCAAACGTGTATAACAGGAAACTCCGCGACTGCCGCTTCCATTACGGTGAGAAAGTGCCTAAGGACAAGGAGGAGTTCGCAGAGAAATCCAGCATATTCATAACCGAGGGAGATTCTGCGTCCGGAACCATCACTAAGGTGAGAAATGCCAACTACCAGGCAGTCTTCAGCCTTAGAGGCAAGCCGATTAACTGTTACAAGGAAAGCCACAAGAGGGTAGCCGAAAATGAGGAGCTGAATCTGCTGATATCTGCCCTTGGCGTAGAGGAAGACCTCGCCAACCTGAGGTACAATAACATCATAGTGGCGACCGATGCCGATGATGACGGGATGCACATCAGGATGCTGGTTCTGACTTTCTTCATGAAATATTACCCTGAGCTTATCCGTCGTGGTCACGTTTTCATACTCCAGACCCCGCTGTTCAGGGTCGCGAACAAGAAAGAGAGGCGCTACTGCTATTCCGACGAGGAGAAGGCGGAAGCGATAAATGCCTTGAAGACAAGCTTGCAGATAACGCGATTCAAAGGTCTGGGAGAAATATCCTCCGATGAGTTCGTGAATTTCATCGGGGACGACATGAGGCTGGACACGGTGAAACTTTCCGAGGAAGAATCCATCAATGAAATAATGGAATTCTACATGGGAGACAATACCATCGACAGACAAAATTTCATCAGAGCCAACCTGAAATCAGAGACTGAATTGGAAGACGTAAATATTTAGGAATATGAGCAAGTGGTCAAAATTCTGCGGATGGCTGCTGAAGAAGATGGGCTGGACCTCCGACAACGGCCCTATTCCGGAGCCAAAGGCTATAGTGCTAGGAGTGCCTCACACATCGGCGTGGGACTTCATAATATCTTATCTTTTCTACACCCAATTCGACAGAGTAGCCCATGTGATGATAAAGAAGGAATTCTTCTTCTGGCCGGTAGGCCCTCTCCTTAGGAAATGCGGGTGCATCCCCGTGGACAGAAGCAATTCCGCCACCCTGGTGAAGAGTCTCATAGAGGAAATGGAGAAAGTCGATTACTTCATATTGGCAATAGCCCCGGAGGGAACCCGGAAGGCCATCAGGAAATGGAAGACCGGCTATCACCTGATTGCCAAGGAAGTCGGATGCCCCGTTTACGCCGGGTATTTCGACTGGGGCACGAAGCATGTTGGGATAGGCGAAAAATTTCCTCTCACCGATGATGCCCGGGCTGACACCGACCGCCTGCAAGCTCATTACGAGAAGATGAAGATGCAGGGCAAGAACAAGGACGGTTACATCACTCACTGATTCCATGGCGGGTAAATTTTTCTTGACAAGCAAAGAGTCTTACATGACTACCCTGGCAAAGCTGTTCGATTATGCAACCGACAATTTTGCCAAGCGCCCATTGTCGAAATCAATAGACGACGTTCAGGAATATTCTTACGAGTCTTTCCGGCATAAGTGCCTGGAACTGTCGCATCGCTTCAACCGCTACGGCATCAGCGCCGGAGACAAGGTAGCCATCTATTCCCAGAACATGCCGAACTGGACGGTGGCGATGTTTTCCTGCGTGCCTTTCGGCAGGGTCACGGTGCCTGTCCTTCCGGACTCCTCCGAGAACGAGCTCACGAACATCCTGGCGCATTCGGAATGCAAGGCAATATTCATCTCGAAGCGCCTGCTGCCGAATCTAAGCGAAGAAGCGAAGGCCCGCCTCACTCTCGTCATCGACATAGAGACTTTAGAGCTAATCAAGAAGGACGACTCGGCATTCACTTGCGAGGGCCATGTCATGGAGCCTCAGCCGGATGACCTTGCATCAATAATCTACACCTCTGGCACTTCAGGCAAAGCCAAAGGCGTCATGCTGTCGCATCGAAATTTCTGCCAGAACATCATCGAGGCCGCTCATGCGCAAAAAGCTAACAAAAGGGACCGCTGGCTGTCGATCTTGCCCATGTCCCACACCTACGAAATGGCCTTCAGCGTGCTTTATCCTCTGTACGTCGGAGGCTGCGTCTACTATATTCGCAAGCTCCCAACCCCTTCCATATTGATGAATGCGATGCAGAAGGTGCATCCATCCATAATGTGTTCTGTGCCTCTGATCATCGAGAAAATCTACAAGTCCAGCATAGTGCCGACGATAGAGAAAAGCCGCGTGCTCTCGTGGATGCATAAGAATATGCCTTGGCTTCTGTACACGCTGATCGGAAAGAAAATCAAGAAGAGTTTCGGCGGCAAGCTGAAATTTTTCGGCATCGGAGGCTCCAAATTGGATCCGACCGTTGAGACATTCCTGAAGAAAATCCATTTCCCTTATGCCATCGGTTATGGGATGACCGAATGCGCTCCTCTCATAACCAATGCATGTGTGGGCAAGACCTGCGTTGGATCCATCGGAGTGCCTGCGTATAACGTGGAGGTGAAGCTGCTGAACGCCGACCCTGAGACCGGGGAGGGAGAAATCGTAGTGAAAGGGGATAATGTGATGCTTGGTTACTATCGCGACCCTGAAAGAACCAGAAGCGTGCTTTCAGAAGACGGCTGGCTGCGGACCGGCGACCTTGCCACGGTGGACTCGAAGGGGAGATATTTCATAAAAGGAAGGCTCGGGAATATGATAGTGGGGCCTTCGGGCGAGAACATCTATCCTGAGGAGATAGAGGGCGTGATAAACGGCATCCGAGGGGTGAACGAGTCGCTGGTGGTGCAGATGGAGGGCAAGCTGGTGGCTCTGGTGAAATTCGATGAAAGCGTGCTGAACTGGAATCAGGAAGGCGAAGACAAGTTTTTCGAGAACCTGGAGGCCAGGAAGAAGGCGATTCTCGAATATGTAAACAAGCACGTGAGCAAGCAGTCGAAAATCAGCGAGGTGGAGCCAATGAAGGGGGATTTCGAAAAGACCGCCACCAACAAGATTCGCCGATTCCTGTACAAGGGGAAGAAAGGCGTCTCCCAGAATGAACCGGATTCAGAAAACAACGAAGACAAGGCTCAATAAAATGTCCATGAATATGGTCTCTTTTGAAACTGATTATAATAACGGTGCTGTTCCTGAGATTTTGAACAGGCTCGTTTCCACCAATGACGATAAGACAACAGGATATGGTTTTGACGAATATTGCGTGAGCGCCAAGGCAAAGATTCGCGAAGCCTGCGGAATGCCTTCTGCCGAGGTCTATTTCCTGATAGGCGGAAGCCAGACGAATTCTACCGTGATCGACGCTCTCACTCTAGGCTGTGAGGGTGCGATTGCCCCAAAGACCGGGCACATCAACGTACACGAATCTGGGGCCGTGGAGGCTTTCGGGCACAAAGTGCTGGTCATTCCAAGCGATGGCAGCAAGCTGACTGCCTCAGGGATAAATGAATATATGACAGCGTTCCTGGCGGACGACACTTTCGAGCACATGGTTCAGCCGAAAGTAGTATATCTCACCTTCCCTACAGAATACGGCGCAATATATTCAAGAAAAGAACTCGAAGATATATATTCCGTCTGCAAGAAGTTCGACCTCACGCTTTACATTGACGGCGCCCGCCTAGGCTACGGGCTTATGTCACTTAAAAGCGATGTGGATCTGCCGTTCCTCGCCTCCCATTGCGATGCTTTCTACATTGGAGGCACGAAGGTCGGGGCTATGTTCGGCGAGGCAGTCGTCTTCACTAATAGTCCCGCTCCCAAGCATTTCTTCACCACTGTCAAGCGTCACGGGGCTTTGCTCGCAAAGGGTCGCATGCTGGGCATCCAGTTCGATGCACTATTCACCGACGGCCTGTATTTCAGGATCGCTCGTCACGCAATAGATAAGGCTGAAACCCTAAAAGAGATATTCAGGCATCACGACATCCAGATGGCTTTCGACTCTCCCACCAACCAGCAATTCGTGATTCTGACTCGCACCCAGCGAGAACGACTCCTGAAAGACGTCGCCTTCGAAATCTGGGAGCCTCTCCCCGACGACAGGTTAGTCTGCCGTTTCGTCACCTCTTGGGCAACGACCGACGCCGAACTCCACGCCCTCGACGAAGCCCTGGACAGGCTATAAATCCTTGATGCGTACAACAACTGCTGCGCCTAACACAACCGTAGCACACGACACGACAGCTGCGCATAATACGACCGTCGCACTTGACACGACAGCCGCCCATAACACGCCCATCGCACATGACACGACAGCCGATAATAACACGACCGTCGTCCTCAACGACCAGCCCACCACACCCGCACGCCCGCACACCCCCACACATCGTCCTGAAAGGCTCATCCCATCATCCTGTGCTACCCACCACGTCGTCCTGAAAGGCTCATCCCATCATCCTGTGCTACCCACCACGTCGTCCTGAACTTGTTTTAAGATCTGCTTTTTGCGAGCCTAGATTCCGGATCAAGTCAGGATGCGGTTTTCGTGTCAAGTCGCAGTCTTTTTGCTTGCCTGCATCCCTGACGGAAAGCCGGTCTCCAGGGGGTGAGCAAAACGTCTTCGTAAGCAATTGATTATCAATAGGGGTGCTGCTCACCCATATGAAAATAAGGCAGGGTGGGCAATTGGCATGAGCGAACATGTTGATTATCAGGTAAATGAAAAGCACCTCCTGCTCACCCTATCCTTCGTGTTAATTATTCCCCACGTTCATTCCGGGTCAAGCACGGAATGACGGGAGGAAAATGAACACGATTCACGCAAGCGTCAACCTGAACGACTTAACCCTTTTTATCCCAAACGCCCCACTCAGTCATCCAAAAATAAAAGAATCGTCCAGCCGTTCGGGCTAAAATCATTTTATTTCGATAATGGTTTACTTCACGGCATTCTCGACCCACTGCTTCAGTTGCTTGTCGTTCATGGAGTTGGCACGCACGGCATTAAACCATTCTACTTCGTATGCTATAGATGCATGCAGATGCTTGTCAGTCTCGCCCGGGCCGCTGCTGTAAGATGTAAAGAAAGGCACGATGCGCTTGCCACGGAAGTCTTGAGTCTCCAGGAAGGTATTGATGATGTTGGGTTCAATATACCACCAAATAGGGAATCCGAGAAAAACCACATCATATTGCGCCAAGTTTTCCACCTTACTTTTGATGCCCGGACGGCTGTCTGGATGAACCTTCATCTCCTGGTTCACGCACGAGTCATCCTTGGTCCAGTCGACATCGTCTTCGGTGTAAGGCTGAGCTGCTTGAATTTCGAAAATATCTGCGCCTGTGTATCTGGCGATTTTCTCTGCGTAGCCTTTTGTGGTTCCTGAGTAGGAGAAGTAGGCTACAAGCACTTTCTTGTTGTTTGCCATAACTGTCTGATTTTTGTCCTGTGCCTTAGCCACACATCCAACTAGGAAAAGCAGGGAAAGGAGTAGTAGGTTGATGTTACGCTTCATTTGTTTTATCTTATTTTTCGTTGCAATGTTACGCATTTCAGTTCATTCTCCTAATACCCTTTTTTCTGTTAGAATTACCATTTTTTAGGAATGCGGAATACATTTTTATGTGAGAATATTTTGCGATGTGAATAAAAAATCGCAATTTTGCGAAAGAAATAGGGGCGTAGCCCAGTTGGTTTAGAGCGCTGCAGTCACATTGCAGAGGTCATCGGTTCGAGGCCGATCGTCCCTACCAAGAAACCGGTCATGAAGCGAGAATATCTTCATGGCCGGTTTCGTCATTGGTTTGATTATTGCAAAATATCTGGCGGACAATAAATTTAGAGCCCTATGAAAACTTTTTCAAGAATATTATTGATTGTCGCCGCTGCCATGGGACTGGCATCTTGCGCAACTGCACGTCTTACCACCGAAGAGAAGAATAACCTTGCCCAGGCAATTCAGACTGGCATTAGCGAAAAAAATATCGAGATGGAAATCCGCATGATGAATCCACAGAGGGGAAGGTCACGCAACGTGAGCGGTTTCTCAGTGGAAGTCAAAGGAGACACCCTCGTCTCGAATCTGCCATTTTTCGGAGTGGTTCACTCAGCCCCATACGGAGGAGGCAAGGGGCTGAATTTCGAATCGAAGATAAACTCATACCAAACGACCCAAGCCAAACCGGATTGCACTCAGTTGAAGATCAAGACCAAAAACGAGGAAGACAACTACGTCTACACGTTCGACATCTACGAAGACGGAACGGCCTACCTGACTGTCTTTTCAGATAATAGAGACAACATATCTTACACAGGATACGTTTCTGCGCCATCCGAAGGCAAGAGATAGGTCACGTCCCATGAGACAGGGCGCTGTCATGCTCCTCTAGAAGCATCAGAGGATTTATTTCTCGAAGCGAGATTTATTCGGGAAGCGGGTCTCGAACGCATCCAAGATTCCAGACTGGTACGTCTGGAATTTTTTTTCGGACATGCTCACGTCGTTGATGCACACCAGTTTGGTCCTAGGAGCCATGATGCACCTTCGGACCTTCTCCAAAGAAGCTATGGCTAAAGAAATGTGAGTATTGGACAGGCGTCGCGAAACCGCCCTACCTGAATAATACATATAGTCCAGGTACAGGTACTGGTTCACGTTGAAATCCTCCCGCAATGGCGTGGATATGCTTATGATTTCTTTCTCAGCCTTTGAATACAATTCATCGCAGGCGCTCTTTAGCATCGGAGAGCAGATGTGCTGCGGCCTGATGTAAACCTTGCTTGGCTTCAACCCAAGATACTTGCGAGCCATGCTGCTGGCATTCTTCGAGAGCATCTTGTACAATCCGTTTCCGAACACGAATCTGCTGAACTTCATCGCCCCCTTCCCATCAACGTAGAAATCATCCGGGCCGCATTCGGCTACCGGGTACATGTCATCGTTGAAGTACAGGAACTGCTCGTCAATCCCTTTGATACGGTGAAGACCCATTTCTATCGTCGAGGCATTGAATGTCGGGACGAGTTCCGGCGGAAGAATATCCTTATGGAAAACTGGTCTCAGAGACTCAGATGCCCAAGACGGCACCTGAGTCGGACCTGAAACCACCAGATAAACATTTCGGATGAAGGGCATGTAAGTCTCTATGCCTCTGAGAAGATATTTAAGAGTACCCCAGTCGCGAAACCTCTTCTTCAGAATCGGCTGGTTTGTGACCGCCGCATAGACCTTCTGCCACTGCGGATCATTTCCGTCTACATAGGCTATTACGACATCCATGGCTCCTATTTCCTGTAATCAGCGACCTGATCCACAGAGAAATTCTCCACGAAGGAAGCGTGCTTGGCCACCTCGGCCTCTGCAAGGTTTACGTAAACCCTGGCAGATGAAGAGAAGAGTTCAGGGGCGCTTGAGGCATCCTTGACGAGAAGGCCCGCCATGACGGTCACAGCTGCTATCTCGTACAGATGACGTGCCATGAGGTCGTGATATTCAGGATCATGATTTTCTTTGGTAAGGTTTACCACGCTCTCCAGCCTGTCGGTCATCCTGGAGACTCTGGCCATCAATGGCTTCATCTCATCAATGACTTCGCCAGCGGCGAGATCTCTCAATATGTTCGTGTAAGTTCCGTTCGTCACATAACGGATGGCAGCCACGACCTGCAGCTGAGTAGTGCCCTCGTAAATCGAAGTGATTCTGGCATCTCTATACAGCCTCTGGCAGGCATATTCCATCATGAAACCGGAGCCGCCATGAACCTGGATGCAGTCATAGGTGTTCTGGTTGGCATATTCAGAATTCATTCCCTTGGAAAGCGGAGTGAACGCATCGGCCAGACGGGAATATGTCTTTTGCTCCTTACGCTCCTCAGGCGTGAGGGCGCGGGTCATGGCGATGTCGTCCAGTGCCTTGTATATGTCCACGTAGCGAGCCGTCTGATACAGCAGGGAGCGACCAGCGTCGATCTTCGCCTTCATCGTTGCCAGCAAATCGTACACTGGAGGCATGTCGATTATAGCCTTGCCGAACTGCTTGCGATCCGTGGCGTATGCCAAAGCCTCGTCATAAGCCTTCTGGCTGAGGCCAATCCCCTGAGCGCCAATGCCCAGACGGGCACCGTTCATGAGCGACATGACGTATTTTATGAGACCTAGGCGACGCTCCCCGCACAACTCGCATTTGGCATTCCTGTAAACCAGCTCGCAGGTCGGCGAACCATGAATGCCCAGCTTGTTCTCGATGCGACGAACATCGACTCCTCCGTCTCTCTTATCGTAAATGAACATCGAAAGTCCGCGACCATCTGTCGAGCCTTCTTCCGAACGAGCCAGAACCAGGTGAATGTCAGCGTCTCCATTAGTGATGAACCTCTTCACGCCATTCAGCCTCCAGCAATTGTTCGCCTCGTCGAATGTTGCCTTAAGCTGCACCCTCTGCAGGTCGGAACCGGCATCAGGCTCAGTGAGATCCATAGACATGGTCTCGCCGGCACAGACTCTTGGAATATATTTCTTTCTTTGCTCGTCATTGCCGAATGCATAGAGAGTCTCTACGCAATCCTGCAAAGACCACACGTTGTCAAACCCGGCATCGGCAGTGGAAACCAGCTCGGAAGCCATGGTGTAGGCCGTCACAGGCATATTCAGCCCTCCGTAGCAGCGAGGCATGGTGACCCCGTTCATCCCAGCCTTTATCATGGCATCCAGATTCTCCTGGGTGCCCTTCGCATAAGTCACGCGGCCATTCTCGCAATGAGCCTCCTCGATGTCCACGCTCTCGGCATTGGCATCGATCACGTCGGCGGCTATCTGTCCTACGACTTCAAGAATCTTATCGTAAGAATCAAGCGCATCCTCGTAGTCCTGCGGAGCGTAATCGAATTTATCCTTGTCGGCGTAGCCGCGTTCTTTCAAGAAGCAGATTCTCTCCATGAGGGGATTCCTCAGATGGAATCTCAATTCATTATTATCTGTATAAAAATTAGCCATCTCGAATTCTATTTACTGTGAGCTTTGTAATATTTTATCATCTTTGGAACCACGTCCTCAACCTTCCCCACGACCACATAGTCTGCAATCGCATTGATCGGGGCATCCGGATCGGTGTTGATCGAGATAATGATCTTGCTCTCCTGCATGCCGGCAAGATGCTGGATCTGTCCGCTGATTCCGCAAGCGATGTAAAGCTTTGGACGGACGGTGACCCCTGTCTGACCTACCTGGCGGTCATGCTCTACGAAGCCGGCATCCACCGCGGCGCGGCTTGCGCCAACCTCGGCGTGAAGTTCGCGAGCCAATTCGAAAAGCATGTCGAAACCTTCCTTGCTGCCCACTCCGTAACCGCCGGCAACCACGATAGGAGCGTTCTTAAGATTATTTTTCGCTTTCTGAATATGTCTGTCGATGACTTTGACGATATATTCAGCGTCAGGGACATATTCATTGGCATCATGTCTCACTACGGTCCCTTTATAGTCAGGATCGAGTATCTCTTTCTTCATCACGCCCTCGCGCACCGTGGCCATCTGAGGCCTGTGCTCTGGGTTTACGATGGTGGCGATGATGTTGCCCCCGAAAGCAGGACGAATCTGATAGAGCAGATCCTTGTAAGATTTTCCGGTCTTCGGGTCATCGTGGTCGCCGATTTCAAGCGATGTGCAGTCTGCGGTAAGCCCGCTCTTCAATGCAGAAGAAACCCTAGGACCTAGGTCACGGCCTACGACCGTTGCGCCCATAAGGCAGACCTGAGGCTTCTCTTCTTTGAATAGCCCGACTAACACGGCAGCATGAGGCTGGGTCGTGTATGGAGAGAGCCTTGGATCGTCGAAAACGTGCAGCACGTCAACTCCGTAAGGCATGACCTGGCGTTCAATGCCGTCCAGCTTGCTTCCTATCGCTATCGCTTCGAGCTTTACGCCGAGCCTGTCGGCAAGCTTACGTCCTTTCGTCAGTAGTTCAAGGCTGACGTCAGCTACGCTCTGGCCTTCTATTTCAAGATATA
Source organism: uncultured Bacteroidales bacterium (assembly GCA_900316045.1). Taxonomy (GTDB): domain Bacteria; phylum Bacteroidota; class Bacteroidia; order Bacteroidales; family UBA932; genus Cryptobacteroides. The sequence goes on from ONBM01000009.1 coordinate 26,757, forward strand.
CGAATACGTTGTTCATGGCTCTATCCTATGGTATGATTTGACAATAGTTCAACTACAAGCCCCTCCACATCGTTGTCGGAGCCAGTCATGCGTTTGCTATCCTTGGTTTGGAAAGAAATGCTGATGACAGCCTTGACCTTGGTCGGAGACCCGGCCAGGCCGCATTGAGAAAAGTCTGCGTCGACATCTGCGGCGCTCAATTCCCTGAGATTCAGATATGGGCGCGTCTCGTAGAGATCGGCATAAGGAAGCACGCCTCCGTCTTTTGTGATGGCAGCCTTCTCCTGAACTCCGAGAGCCCTCTTATATTTCTGCACCAGTTTGGCATTGCGAGGCCTGCAAGGAGCGGCGCTGCCGTTAACAGTAACCACGAGAGGGTACGGAGCCTCTACAGTCTCCACTCCCCCGTCGATATGACGCTCGATCGTTACCTTTCGAGCATTCTCGTCCAGATTGAGGATTTCCTCGGCATAAGTTACCTGCGGAAGGCCCAGTTTTTCCGCAACCTGAGGACCTACCTGCGCAGTGTCCCCATCGATTGCCTGGCGACCGCCGATTATCAAGTCGAAAGGCCCTATTTTTCTAATGGCAGTCGCGATGGCATACGAAGTAGCAAGCGTGTCTGCCCCTGCGAAAGCACGGTCGGTGAGCAAATATCCTTCGTCTGCCCCTCGATAAAGGCCTTCGCGTATGATTTCCGCTGCACGGCCAGGACCCATCGTAAGCATGGTCACAGTCGTTCCGGGGAACTGATCTTTCAGGCGCAGAGCCTGTTCAAGGGCATTGAGGTCTTCCGGATTGAAGATGGCTGGAAGGGCGGCGCGATTAATCGTGCCATCCTCTTTCATAGCATCCTTCCCCACGTTGCGCGTGTCAGGAACCTGCTTTGCCAATACTGCAATTTTTAAACTCATTTCTAACTAAAATATTGGTTTATGGAACGCAAATTTAATTAAAATTCCGAAATAAGAATAAGACATATTCCCTGAGGAAAAATCATCCTTCTATGAGAATAAATATTAAATTTGCCAGTCATGAGAAATATCAGGAACATTTTTTTTGCTTGTTTTGCCTTTTTCCTTGCGGGATGCAGTCAGAAGGCAGATTTTATAACGATGCTAGTCGGCACTTACTCCACTTCGGAAAGCAACGGCATCTATGCCTGCCGCTTCGACCAAGAGAACTGCCGGACAGACTCTTCATTCGTCGGGCGCGCCGAGTTGCCAGAGGCATCATATCTCGCTGTCAATCAGGCGACAGGAACAATCTACGCAGTCAGCGAATTGGATTCTGCGAAATCTTTCGTCTCCGCCCTTTCATTCGACAAGGATGATCTCAGCTTTAAGAATATGGGGAAGGCTGCAACAGAAGGCTCTCCTTGCTACGTTTCCACCAATGGAGCGATCGTAGTGACGGCGAATTACGGCGGAGGCTCGATTTCTTCATTCAGGATAGGCGAAGAGGGGACGCTCTACGACACAATCCCCCACCAGCATATTCTCGGGCACATAGGAGGTCCCGACATCAGCAGGCAGGAGGAGCCACATGTTCATTGCGCCATATTCTCTCCTGATGGCAAATACTTGCTGGCAAGCGACTTCAGCGCCGATGCCATAATGTCTTTCAAAGTGGAGAAAGACAGCCTCATTGAATATGCCACCGCAAAGCTGAACCCCGACTATGGCCCTCGCCACATAATATTCAAAGGCAGCGACAGAGCCTACGTCATCGGCGAATTGTCAGGCGACATAACCGTCTGTGAATATTCCGACGGCATCCTTACCCCTATCCAAGTGATAGACAATGACCCGGCGCAGGCCCGTGGCAGCGCAGACATCAGGATGACCCCGGACGGGAGATTCCTCTATGCCAGCAACAGGCTGAAAAATGACGGGGTGGGAATATATCAAATCGAGCCTGACGGCAAGCTTTCTTCAGCCGGCTACCAGCCAACCGGAATTCACCCTCGCAACATCTGCATTACTCCGAACGGGAAATTCCTGCTCGTCGCATGCAGGGATTCCAACCTCATAGAGACATACGAGATAAACCAAAAGACTGGAAAGCTGACTAAAAAAGGTCGCGGAATACATGTTCCACGACCAGTCTGCATAGTATTTTGCTGACTTAAAACATAACGGCCGCAAAGCTAGAGAAATTTCGGTATTAACCACAAATTGCTAAATTTGCAGCCATTCAAGACAGAATTATTATGACAGACGTTGAGAAATACATCGTAGAGCGCTCAAATGAGATTCTGAACGCAAACGACGCTAAGCTGGCAAAGAGGTTGCTCGGCGGGATGAGCAATTACACATACGTTGTTGAATCGGAAGGGCAGAAATACACATTCAGGGTACCTGGCAAGCATGCCGAAGCATTCGTAAACAGAGATGACGAACTAGAATGCCTGAATGCCATCAAGCCTCTAGGCCTGAACAACGAGACCATCTATTTTGACACCATCAGCGGTGACAAGATGGCTCGCTACGTAGAGGGCACGATCCTCTCGGACACCGACATCGTATCATATAATGATGTGTCGGTGAATGCTTTGAAAAAACTCCACGAGAGTTCCGTGCTGCTCAGGGACTACGATCCTTTCGGGAGGTTAGCCACCTACGAGACACTCTGCAAAGAGCAAGACTTCGAGCACCCTCATGAATATATTGACTTGAAAAGACGGCTCCTTGAAGTAAGGGAATCGCTACCTGCAGTGAAGCACGTTCCTTGCCATTGCGACTACCAGCCAACCAATCTCGTGTTCGACGGCGAGAAGTTGTTCGTCCTTGACTGGGAATATGCCGGCATGAACGATCCTTTCTACGACATCGCATGCTACGGCAATGCGGGACTAGACAAGGCTCTGTCGCTTCTGGAGGCGTATGTGGGGCACGAGCCTACCGCCGAGGAGCTTCGCAGGCTTTACTACCACCGGGCATTCCAGTGCCTGCAGTGGTACAATGTAGCCATTTACAAGGACAAGGTCGGCCTGAGCGAGGAACTGAAGATGGATTTTGCAAAGGTTGCCCACTTCTTCATGGGCGGAGCAAAAGACTTGCTTTCCAAGTGCTAACTACTGATGCTCCGAAAATAATGCGTGATTAGCGGGACGGCGACGATGAAAGACAGCACGTCCGCAACCGCCTGGCACATCTCCACTCCGAGGAGCCCGAAATATTTTGGCAGAATTAATATTAATGGCATAAAGAATATGCCATTCCTGCAAGCGGCAAGCAAGTTCGCGGCAATGCTGCGTCCGCTAGTCTGCAAAGCCATGTTACTGATGGTTATCACGCAGGCGAAAATAAACGTGATAATCTGCCAGCGCAGAGCTGCCGCCCCCACGCTGACCACCTCAGGATCGTGCCGCAGCACATCCACTATCTTGTCGGCATAGATGAACCCCAGCGCTCCGCACGCAAGCAGAAAAGCGGATCCGATTTCAATGCTGAAAAAATAGCCTTTGCGAACCCTGTCGTAGAGTTTCGCCCCATAATTAAAACCGCACATAGGCTGGAATCCCTGGCCGATGCCGATGATGATAGAGAATATCACGAAAGTTATCCTGGTCACGATTGACATGCCAGCAATGGCAGCGTCGCCATAAACGCCGGCTGCTAAATTCAATAGCAAGGTAGAGACGCTTGCCAGCCCCTGGCGGGACAGCGAGGGAGTTCCCCCCTTGAACATCTCGAAATGATATTTCCGGGAAAACGACACATTCTTAAGGCTCAGCCGTATGTTTCCTCCCTTGAAGGTCATCAGTACCAGGATGACGAAACTGACGATCTGCCCTATGACAGTCCCTATGGCAGCTCCCTTCACCCCCATATTCAGAGAGAAAGCGAATATCGGCACCAGAGCGACATTCAATATGGCTCCGACTATAATTCCTATCATGGCATACATCGCATTCCCTTGGAACCTTATCTGATTATTCAAGGTCATGGTCGCCGTCATGAAAGGAGCGCCTACAAGAATATATTTCATGAAATCCTTCGTGTCTTGGAGGATGGTGGGAGTGGAGCCAAGGCCTGTGGACAACGGCTCCAGGAATATTTCGCCAAGCAGAAAAATCAGGAAGCCGAAGCCCAGGGAGGTAAAAAATGCCGTAGATGCCATCACTTTCGCATCGTCAGTCTCTTTCGAGCCTAATTTTCTAGAAATATAAGTGCCGGAACCTTGCCCGAAATAGAATCCGAAAGCCTGCACTACAGACATGACCGGAAACACGATTCCAACGGCGGCTGTAGCCTGGGTGCTTATCCTTCCGACGTAGAACGTGTCAACGATGTTGTAGATGCTCGTCACGAGCATGCTGATAATGGTCGGCACGGCCATAGTGAGAATGACCTTGCCCACTGGCGCAGTCGTCAGAAATACGTAGTTGTCTCTTTGAGATGGCATTTTCATTTAATGCTTGACTGCAAATATAAAAAGTAAATCTTATCTTTGCACCGGAATTAGAAATCAAAATATGGCTGATCTGTTTCTTGGAACGGGAATCGCTCACACGCTGCTGTTGTTCGCAGTCGTAATCATGTCTGGCCTCTGGCTGGGAAGATACAAAGTCAAGGGAGTATCCCTTGGCACTACCTGGATACTATTCGTAGGAATATTACTGAGTCATTTTGGCTTTAAATCCGACCCTACGGTGCTTTCTTTCATGAAAGACTTCGGACTCATTCTATTTGTGTTCTCCATCGGACTCCAGGTTGGTCCTGGTTTCTTCAGCTCATTCAAGAAAGGCGGAGTGCAGATGAACGTGCTGGCCGTCCTGCTAGTCCTATTAGCCGTTGGCGTGACCGTCGCAATTCAGGCCATCACTAAAGAAGACCTCCCTACGATGGTAGGCGTCATGTCTGGAGCAGTCACGAACACTCCTGGACTTGGAGCGGCCCAGCAGACCGTCGCAGACATTGCCGGAGCGGCAGCCGGCACTCCCATTGCTGGAAGGATGGCATCTGCTTACGCCGTTGCCTACCCTATCGGCGTTCTCGGCGTCATATTCCTGCTGATTTTTGCCAAAGGAATATTCAAGATAGATCTCGACAAAGAAAAGAAATCGCTTGAGCAAGACGACGAGGCAGCCGAGGAGAAAGCTCGCAGAATGCACTGCGAGGTAACAAATCCGGCGATTTTCGGAAAGTCTCTCAGCGAGGTCACATCGAATTTCAATAAAAATTTCGTCGTGTCCAGGATGATGAGAAATGGAGAAATCTTCGTGCCAAAGAGAGACACCGTGCTTGAGCAAGGCGACAAGCTTCTGCTCGTCACGAAAGAGTCCGAAGTTGAAAGCCTGCGGATCGTGTTCGGTTCAGAAATCCCCATGCATCAGTCCGACTGGATGAAAATGGATGAACACCTTATCACCAGAAGAATAAGCGTCACCAAACCGTCCCTCACCGGTAAGAAACTGAAGAGCCTGATGATTCGTTCCAATTTCAATGTCTCCGTGACTAGAATAATCAGGGCTGGAATCGAACTCGTCGCAAATGGCAATCTGCTGCTTCAATTCGGTGATGTACTGCAAGTCGTAGGCACGGAAGACGACATCAACGCAGTCGCAAAGCTGGTAGGAAACAGACCCGAATCCCTCTCCCACCCTAATCTGGTGCCTTTTTTCTTCGGAATTGCCTTAGGCATCATCCTAGGCATGATCCCCATCACATTCCCTGGCATACCGCAGCCGATCAAGCTAGGGCTCGCAGGAGGCACGCTCATCATCGCCATACTGCTTGGTTACTTCGGGCCCAGGCTCAGGATTACGACATATACCACGATGAGCGCCAACATGATGCTCAGGGAGCTTGGAATCTCTTTCTTCCTTGCGGCCGTCGGCCTTGGAGCCGGAGATAACTTCGTGAGCTCGATCGTGAACGGAGGATACTGGTGGATACTTTATGGAGCTCTCATCACCTTAATCCCGATAGCTTTGATAATATTCATCAGCAAGGTATTCTTCAAGCTGAATTTCTATAAAATCTGCGGCCTTGTTTCAGGCGGTACGACGGATCCAGCGGTGCTCGCATTCGCACAAGATGCTTACGGAACAGATTACACTTCTGTGAATTACGCTACCGTCTACCCACTCACGATGTTTATGAGGGTTCTGGTTGCGCAACTAATGATAATGCTGGCCCTTTGAGGCCTAGACTGACAAATAGCTCAATAGGAGTTTCCTAACATTATCGGAGATTCGCTTGTGGGCGTCTGTCGCATTTTCCAGCATCTCTGCCAGGTTCTTATATTTGATAAGCGCCTTCACGTCCTCTACATTCTGGAATATGAAGCCGATATAGTCTTCGTAGGCATCATCTGCCGCATGTTCCAGCTCCGTGACGCGATCGCAGCCGAGCGCGAGGGCTGCAAGGTTCTTTTTGATGTTAGACAGTAGAGGGATCATGTCGTGCAACGCCAAGGACTGAGAATTAGCCATGTGAGCAAGATCCTCCAGCTGAGGGTCAAGTTTTTCTGGATTATAGATGAGCAAGGCTTTAGAAGTATCCTTGATGACATCCAGGCAATCATCCATCGCCATTGCTACTGCCTGAATATCCAAGCTATTCACAGGAGCGATCAGACTTCCTGACAGCTGCTCGTGAATCTCATTCAGAAGGGCATCCCCTTGGGCCTCGCAAGCCTTAATCTGTCGTTCTTTACTCTGCCACGCTTCCGTGTCTGTGGTCATGAACATCTCGAGGAGCAGCGTAGATGTCCTGCATATGAAATCGGTCTGCTGCTCGAGAATGGGGACATAGTCCTTTTCCCTTTGATGGAACAGCCTATAAATTTTTTTATACACTCCCATAAAAAATGATTTGGGGACTAGAATATTTTTACTCTGACTTCAATATTTTTAACGTGGCTTTAAAGAAAGGCAAAAAATATAAAGAAACAAAAAAAATCTGCTTTAAATTCTTTGCAATCCTAGGAATATGCCATTTCGAGGCCTAAATTCGCATCAGATACTTTAATCCAACCCGACTATGAAGCCGCCCTTCATTCTCACACTACTGGGTTTTCATCTTATCAATGATCAGTCAATCCGCCCGTGACGGGTGCAGCCAGACAACATCTTCAAACTACAACTTACAGAAGGACGGCTGTCGGGTGATCATCAACTTTATGGCAGGCTCGTCAGGCCTAGCCTACGGGATATCCAGTCCTTGAACATGCTCATTTCCATCGGGCTGGCATCCTGAAGGGAGTTCATGCATCCGAATTTCATCGCCGGATTATTGTCTGCGCTCTCAAGCTTTTTCTTGAAATAATCTTTTTTATTGCGCATCTCCCTCACGATAAACAGCTTGTTCTCATGCCTGTCTTTGATCACCTTGCCTTCCCGTATCTCCAGGAGATAGAAAAGGCCAGCGACGTTGTACTGCTCCTCATGACGGAACTTATGCCTGATGTTCCTATAGACAGCCTCCGGATGAGCTTCGTAATATTCCTTGAACACGCTTCTGCGCAAAGCCTTCGGCGTGTGAGGCAAATATGGGAAATAGTGGAAGCCGAGCATAAGCGCAGCATTCATCAGGGAGTCTTTGTAGCTTACTCTGCGATGCCCGTTCTTCACCGGATGGCTGTAATGAACGATTTCCTCCCAACATACGGGTAAATATTTCGAATAGCACACGACTTTGCCATTCCTGAAAAAGTCCTCGACAGACGAAGGTGCGGCAAAGAAAAAATCGTCATTCATAAATATGTAGTCTTCGCTCAGCCCGGGGATCCTCCATAGCATGGTTTCTATCGCCCTGCTGTTGAATACCGGCAGAAATTCCTCATAGCCTTTGAATATGTCAGCGTGGCTGACAATCCTGATTTCCACCTTGCTGCCGGGAAAGTTCGCGGCAATGAAAGAATCCAGATGGGGATCCTGACCGTCTGTCACTATGAATATCCTGCCGATGAATGGGGCAAACCTTATGATGGACGCTACCGCATAGAAGATCTCGTTGCTCTGCACGTAGCGGGCAGGGCCGCCCACGTCGTTCAGTTTCTCTTCGCCGGCAGAAGTTAGATATTTCTGCCTCTTGGCAGCCAGTCCCGGATCATTTCCGTCAACCCAGGTGAGAACAGCGTCTATTGTACCATCCATATCGCTTGGGAACATATTAATTAAACATCAATTGCCTGTTGCCGCCAGATATTTGGCAGTCCAGGTTCCTCCTTGCCTGACCAAATCTTCAGGCGTGCCTGCGAAAACGACCTCTCCGCCCCTGTCTCCGGCATCAGGCCCCATGTCTATCACCCAATCCGCAGCTCTGATGACATCCAGATTGTGTTCCACGACAATCACCGTGTGCCCTTTGGCAATCAGCACGTCGAAAGCCTTCAGAAGCTTCTCCACGTCGAAGAAATGAAGCCCCGTCGTGGGCTCATCGAACAAGAACATTATCCGTTCTTTTCTTGAAGAATCTGACTCTTCACTCTGAGAAAGGAAATACGCCAGCTTGATTCTTTGGCTTTCGCCGCCAGAAAGCGTAGAAGAACTCTGGCCAAGCTTGATGTACGACAGCCCCACGTCCACCAGCGGCTGGAGCCTGCTGGCTATCTGTTTAGCCAATTCATCTTTCTGAGAGCCGAAGAAGCCTATCGCCTCCTCAACGCTCATGTTCAGGATGTCGTCGATATTCCTGCCCTGGTAACGGACTTCAAGAATGTCCGGCTTGAAACGCTTCCCGCCACAAGCCTCGCAGACCATAGTGACGTCTGCCATGAATTGCATAGGAATCTTCACGAAACCCTCTCCCTGGCATTCAGGACAGCGTCCTCCGTCTTGGTTGAAAGAGAAGAAAGATGGCGTATAGCCATTGATCCTGGCATATTGCTGATCGGCCAGAAGCTTTCGAATGTCGTCGTAGACTTTCAGATAGGTTACGGCATTGCTCCTGGAGCTCTTCCCAATGGGATTCTGGTCTACATATTCGATTCTGGTTATCCGGTCCAAGTTGCCGGAAAGCTTCTTGAATATTCCGGGAAGGTCACCAGTTTCATTGATTCTTCTGCGCATCGCGGGATAGAGGATGTCTCCGACAAGGGAAGACTTGCCAGAGCCACTCACTCCGGTCACTACCGTCAGCACCCCAAGAGGGAACTTCACGTCGATATTCTTAAGGTTATGCTCCATGGCCCCCTCGACCGTTACTGAATATGTCCAATCGTGTTTTTCCCTGACGTAGCGAGACCTTTTTCCTTGAATATATTGAAGCGTGAGGGAATCCTTCATGACTTGCGCAGGAATTTTATCCTTTATCTTGCCTTGAAAGACTATTTCTCCCCCATTCACGCCCGCCAGAGGTCCCATGTCTATCACTTCATCTGCAGCACGGATGATTTCCTCATCGTGCTCGACCACCACTACAGTGTTGCCTATATCCCTTAGCTTCCTCAGCACGGAAATTAGCCTGTCCGTGTCCCTTGGGTGCAACCCTATGCTCGGCTCGTCCAGAATATACATGGAGCCTACCAGAGAACTTCCCAGGGCGGTGACCAGATTCACTCTCTGGCTCTCGCCTCCCGAAAGCGTGTTCATGGTCCTGTTCAGATTGAGGTACGAAAGCCCCACGTCCTTTATGCAGCGCAGCCTGGAGACTATCTCGTCTATCGCCTTGCGTACTATGCCATATTCATATCCAGTCAATTCCAAGCCGGCGAAATATTCCAGTAGCTCATCCACGTTCATTTCCAGCAGCTCGGCAATGTTCTTGCCTCCGACCTTGACGTAAAGCGCCTCTTTGCGCAGGCGGCTCCCATGGCAGTCGTGGCATACTGTCCGTCCGGAGAAGCGGCTGAGCATATATTTATATTGAATCTTGTAGCGGTTAGCCTCCACCCATTTGAAAAACTCATTGATGCCCACTATCGTATGCTCGTCCCCCTCAACGCTGTGAGCCTCCCAGATAGTATTTTTCTCTTCTTCTGTCAAATTGCACCAAGGCTCGAATATTCTAATATGGTACCTGTCGGCGTTTTTCACGATCTGGTCTTTGAACCAGCTCATCTTCTCCCCTCTCCAGCATGCTATCGCCCCATCATAGATGCTCTTCGTCTTGTCCGGTATCACCAGATCCTCGCTGATGCCAATGATTTTGCCAAGGCCGCCGCAGGTCGGACAGGCACCCAGAGGGCTATTGAAGCTGAAAAGATATTCATCCGGCTCCCTAAACGTCATTCCGTCAAGCTCGAAGCGGTTGGAATATTCCTCATTCACTATTTTCTCGCCTTCTTTCCTAAGAACGAGCTTGCCCTTCCCTTCCGTGAAGGCAGTGTCGATGGAGCTACGAAGGCGGGTCTGAAGGTCATCCCATTCAGCCTGAGACCAAGGCGTGCCATCCTCATTATAAGGATAACAGCCCTTGAAAGATGGCAATTTAAGCCTGTCTATGAGGAGATACAGCCCATTCGGGTAATTTCCAGCATCTGAAAGCCGCATTATGTCCTCGATGGAGACCATTCCCTGGCCTTTCCCTGTTCCGAAGAACCTGGCATAGCCCTCTTCTTTCAGCTTCAGCATCAGCTCAACCTTATCTTCTCGATTGTCCCAGTCCAAGTCCGCCATGATGTAAATGGCACCGGCGTCGCCTTTCAGGATGCTTGCCATCACATCATTTACGCTATGGCACTTCACCTCCTTTCCGCTGATTGGCGAGTATGTACGGCCGATGCGGGCAAATATGATCCTCAGGTAATCGTAAATTTCCGTCGTCGTGGCAACCGTGGAACGAGGATTCTTGATGTTCACTTTCTGCTCTATTGCTATCGCTGGTGGAATCCCCTCGATGGATTCCACATCGGGCTTGCTCATCCTGCCCAGGAATTGCCTGGCATACGAGCTCAAACTCTCCGCGAACCGTCTCTGACCCTCTGCGAACAGGGTGTCGAACGCCAGCGATGATTTCCCGGAACCAGAAATGCCCGTGATGACCACGAACTCGTTTCTAGGAATCTCAACGGTAATATTCTTAAGGTTGTTTACCTTGGCGCCTCTGATTATGATGTTGCCTTTCTCTGACATTGACTAACCATTAAGAATGTCAAAGATACTAAAAATCCGGCAAAGAATGAAAGGATTCTCAGTGCCGGAGAGTTCCCGAGAGCTGAGCAAGATGTCTTGGACAAGACAATTTGGCACATATAAACGCCACATTGTCAGTAAGTTATGACAAATTGTCGCCATTTTGGCCAGTTTTGGCATTGGTATGCAGCTTGCCTATAAGCTTAGTGTCCGTTCGAGAGGACGACGGAAGTCAAGACTCGAAGGACGGACTGGAGACAGATCCGAAAGGGTCAGGCTAAATTAGAAACTTAAAAAATATAGGAGATTTATATTATGGTACCTTCAAGAAGATATAACCAGAATTGGTTACCGAGCATTTTCAATGATTTATTTGATAACGATTGGATTGAAAGATCAAATGCATCTGTTCCAGCGATCAATGTATTAGAAGACGAAAAAGGCTACAACCTCGAGCTTGCCGCTCCTGGCCTGACGAAGGATGACTTCCAGGTTAGCCTTGACGAAGACAACGACCTCGTGATCAAGATGGAGAAGAAAGAGGAAACAAAAGATGAGGGCAAGAAGAAAGGCCGTTTCCTCAGGCACGAATTCTCATACGCCAAGTTCCAGCAGACTATGGTACTGCCTGATGACGTTGACAGAGAAAAGATTAGCGCCACAGTTCAAGACGGCGTGCTGAAAGTAGCTCTTCCTAAGATTGAGAACAAGGAAGTACCTCAGTCAAAGAAAATGATAGAAATTAAATAAAAAAAATTTGCAGCCAATCTATTTTTGACTATATTTGCATCCGCATTTGAGGAAACAATCCGAAAAATGCAGATGCATTTTTTTGGTGCGGTAGTTCAGTTTGGTTAGAATGCCGGCCTGTCACGCCGGAGGTCGTGGGTTCGAACCCCATCCGCACCGCAAACGCCCGAGAGCAATCCCGGGCGTTTTTCGTTGTTGGGAAGCCTGTCTATCTGACCGCCTCCATGGCTATTTTCTGGCATTGGCGAGCTTCTTTCTTCGAGATGTGATATTCTGTGTCCTCCAGGACATATTCATTGCCTTCCACGGAAATGCCCAGCGTCGGCTTGATGAGGGTCTCGAACCACGTGCAGGCAGCGATATAGCGGCCATACTGCCGGTTCAGGTGATATCCGTCACGGGTGAGATCATAAACCTTGCATGCATCCGGGACCTTATTTTTGTTGTTAAGGCTAGTCTCCCTCGCCAGCTGGATTGCCTTTCCGCTAGGAATAACGACATCTATATTGAAGTCTTTCTTCAGATTTTCCACGCAGCTTTGAATGCCATTCCACATCTTTGCCTGGATCCTGTCGTAAAGCGGGAATCTCTCGTGATCCGAATTCACAGCATATGCCCATGTCTCATGCCAGACGATCGACGCATGAGGGTTCGTTGCCTCATTGCGAACGATCTCTATCAACTTCGGCAGCCACTTCCTGTAGTTATCATATATTCCAGACAAACCGGAAGTCTCTTGCATAGTGACAATATCCCAAGGCTCATCCTTAATGCCATCTCTCAAAGAGCAATGCTCGCTGACAACCGCCCATACGCCATTTTTAGCCTTCGAATATTTATAATTCTCTGCGCCGGAAGCATATTCATTGCAATGCCTTTCCAGCGAGCACCCACCGATGTACAGCCTTGCCACTGTCACGTTGTGGATTCCCGCAGTCCTGAGCAGAGCAGGGAGATACTCAGTCCCGTCATCAGAGAAACTGTTTCCTATCGCCAGAATCCGCAGGGTGTCAGGGTTCTCCGGTAGCGGAAAATTCTCGAACGCCCCTTGCGCCAAGGCACTTCCCTGCCCTGCAACGACACCTTGCTCAGCTACGGAGGCGCTTACCGTCCATGTTACGGCGCCATGATCAGCTACGCATTCCTTCCCGGCTATGACACCCCACCGCAAGGTGCCTCCCCGCCCTGCTACGGAGGCGCTTTCCTTCCTGGCTACGGCTCCCGTCAGCATCTCCTCTCTTGTGTCCCCCGTAACGGGTTCATGAGCCGAAAGATCAAACGATGCCGGCGCAAACAAGAATAAAAACGAAACAACGACGACTGATAATGAATATAACTTCTTCATATTCCAAGAATATTTTGTATTGCAAGCCGAATTTAGCACTTTGGCCCAACACTTCAAAACCATCAGCACCCCATTTTTCAGTCTTTCAGTCACTATTTCAGACTCCAACAGCACGCACCCCCAGATTATTACTGACAAGGTGAGACCGCACACTGGTTTTTAAGCAACATTGACCGCCATCTCCCAGCCGCCGCTTCCGTGTTTCCACACGCTGGCCTATCCACGGCAAGGCGGTTGCTTCCTTATCTCCCAGCCTCCGCTTCCGTGTTTCCACCCAGCGCCATCGGTTTTTGAACGACATTGACAGCCATCCCGAACTCGGTTCTATTCCCACGTTATTTGCAATTAGCAGGCAGACAGATATGCAACAGAAAACATAATTCCCACATTGGTCTGCCCTGCCACTTTTAAGAACTGCTTGTATCCGCATGCGAGAACGAAGCTTTTACATCTATTGACAACAATAATCCAATAACGTTGACCGAACCTCCCTAGTCATTGTGATTCTAATTTACCGGCAACGGTGCCATGCCAATGGACAACTCGGAATGGAGAACTGCGTTGCCAACCCCGTTTCCAGAACCGGAGTGAGTCACAGGAATATGCATCATGGGTCATAGGATTCTGGTCGCCGTTGCCGTTAATTATTAAAATTCGACACCGTTCCGATGCCACCACTCGACGGACGGATACTCACGTAAAGCTAGGGGAATGGCAGTCTGTTTCTTCTGCACACGCGCCAATGACAGGCATGTATTACGAAGCGACATAGACTGAGATTCTGCCGTTATTGAAGACGAGACAAGTTCTCTCGGCATAATAAGTTCGTTCATCGATATCGCCCGATTCCAATATGATAGAGTCAAAGCGACACTGTGCAAGAAATGGCACGGTCTGTCAGATTCAACTGGATATCGTCCGACCAGCTCATCAAAATGTTATGATTTGTTTGTAATTCGTTACCATTGCAAACAGCTTTCAATTCGCCTTTGCCATCATAGAAAAATGTGCATCTCGCTCTTAAATCGTGGTTTCACAAAATACGCAGACAATACGTATGCAGCAACGTCGTATTTGCTGGATTTACCCTACTCGGAAGATTACACTGAAATAAAAACAATTCCCTTGCCCATAAGCATACCTTTTTTGAATGAATATTAAATTAAGCTGCACAATTATTTACGGGAAGTGTATGGCATCTTCTCCACAGAGCAATGCCTTAATGAAGGCAGTCTGGCAACTACAATTGACTTCACAAATCACTTGCGAAACTTAAATAGGAAATTATGCACACATACAGAAACAACGTTTGCAGAATGATTTAGAATCTTATCAAAATACCATTTTATAACAGCCTCTGTTCGCTGGAGAGAGGACATTCCCATAATAATTTCCTATGCAGATAAAGCTGTTTATTGTAGAATTTAAATGATAACGTTCCTATTCTGAGTTTTGCACGGTTATGTACTAAGAAGTCTCAACCTGCGGCTTAGCCGGGCGACCGCGCTTGCCCTTGGTTGACTTCCTGGAGGTGTAGGTG
>ONBM01000004.1 GCA_900316045.1 uncultured Bacteroidales bacterium
CTGAATCGCACAGTCCAGCCATTCCTGACGTTTTTCAACCTTGTTGTAAAGCATGGAGAAAAGCCATACCTCGCGGCCCTGAAGCCAGATGAATTTGTCAGTGTCGAAAACGTCACCGTTACGTAAAAGGCATGTGTAGTAGCCTCCGTACTCTTTGTCCTGAGACTTGTTAAGCCAGAAGGGGAGCACGTTGCCGAGTAGCTCGTCCTTGTACTGTTCAGCTAATTGTTTGAAATCCATAATTTAAATATTTATTTTCCATTTTCGGAAAGTGCCCGGGCAATGCCATTCTTAATGGTTTCCCATTTACCATTGTTGATCACATGGACAATGTCAAAAATCATCAATCCGGAGGTTTGTTTTAGGCAATAGTAAGCAGCTTCACCGACATCGAAGCTGGCGTCGGCGCATTGGATTGTCCCGTACATTTTGCAGGCGGAACCGATGTAAGATTTCGCTCTGTTTATTGAATATTCGATTGACTCGTCATTGTTTGGACCGTAGATGGTTGACAGATATGCTCCCAGCAGGAATATGTCCAGCTGGTCGGCAAATCCTGTCTTGTAATATTGGTCTGAGCACCAAGATGAGTAATAGCGGCTGTAGTACTGCGTGTCTTTAAGTGGGTCAATTGTAGGACTTGCCCAGTTTTGGCCGTTTGCGTACAGAGAGCCCCACCAGGATGCGGCCCAATATTCCAAGGTTACGTCACTCTTTATGTTTTTTACGGTTGTCCTTGCTTCTGCTACGAAATCTCGGATTATCTTGGAGCGATACTCCCACCACTGCTTGTAATATTTCCCGGCGACGCGGTTGCCTGATCCGTCGTAGGTGAATATGTCAGCTGGCCAGTTCTCGACCGTCGTGCCGATGTATTTTTCGAAATCTTTCCTGCTGTAGTCCGAGAAATCAGACTGGTAGTCAGGAAAACGGCAATAATCAAGAGCGAAACCGTCAATGTCGTAATCAGTGACTATTTCTTTGATGAATCTCAGGGCGAACTCCCGTACTTCCGGTAGGGCTGGATTCAAGAAGGCCGCGACTTTGCTGTTGTCGTTCTTGATGTCTAACATGCCGCTAGGAGTATACTCTATGCAAGTCTTTCCATTCCATTTGCTGTCAGCCCTGTAGACCGGACCTTGCTTGTTGCTTGGCAATCCCATCGGGAACACTGTCGTGGAAGCAGTGACCTTGATGTTTCTCTTATGAGCCTCGTCTATGAAAAATTTCAGATAGTCCCAATCTCTGTGGACAGTGTAGTTCTCCAGGCTTGTCGCCTGGGTAAGAATCTTGCTGCTGTAAAGACAGTCACCTTCGACGCCTTTGACATCGACGACAATCTTGTTGAAACCGCAGTCTTTTATCTTGTCCAGGTAGAATGTAATCGAATCTTTGCTGGCGAATCGCCTGAAATTCGCAGATGCGTCTATCCAGAGCATAATCTCCTTGGAAGATTGAGTAACCTGGCTGGAGGTGTCTTTATTGTCTAGTGGTGGCGGAGTCTGATGCCCACCTGAGCAAGACTCCACCAAGCACAAGACTGCAAAGAACGCTGATATCAAATTGATGCGCCTCATTAAAGTTCTGCTATTTCAAGTTTCCAGATTCTCACTTCCACGCCTCCGACAAGTGCATAAGCGTAACCGCATCCGTCCGCATCGTTGTAGATGTAGGTGCAAGCTGGATAGTATGTCCCTGCTGTTGCTGGAATAGTAGCGTCAGCTGCGTTAAGAATTGCGTTTCCAGTCTGGTCGACTATGGAAATATAAGCATTTGGCCATCCTGTCGTGAACACGATAGCGTACGGGGTGTCGTTGAAGTTGAAAGCACGGATGGCTCCGAATGTGTAGTTGCCCCACATGTTCGTTCCATTACCGACGGTGCCTTGGAATGTGTTGATTCTTATTGCAGATGTTCCATCCCAACTCCAGGAACCCACGTTCGCGCCTCCGCCGACTGCGTCCCACATGAACCATGGACCCTCGATGCTGTCGGAGCTGTTGCTTACCATCTGAGCCCAGCTACCGTCGTTGGAAGGGAAGCCAGTGTTGAGTGAAGCGTAGTATTGAACCATCTGGCCCTTTTCGAATCTCCAGCAGAAGTGAGGTCCGTTGGCTGAGCGTCCGCCTACGGCTGTGACTATGCCGTTCCCATTGATTATGTCTCCGCATGCGCTGATGAATCCTCCGATAGCTCCCTGGGAAGGGCCGAGAAGAACAATCGGAGCCTTATCGTAGCCGTCTTTCCAGCAATATATCGTAGAAGGCGCTGCCTCAAATCCTCCGTTGCTAGTCACGCCTGCAAGAAGATGGCCGGCTGCATCGTTGCACAAATAGCAAATCTGCCCGTCTACCCCTGTCATGTTCAGGTCACCGGCAGATGCCAGGGTGAGCCTGTCGTAGACTTTCGTCCCAAGAACGAGGTAATTCCCGCTTATTCCCATCCAGCTGGTTGTTCCGGCTCCGAGTTCGGTAGGCGTCTTGCTGTTGAACTGGGACACTTTCACATAAGTCTGCACGACTTTCTCGTTAGGCCTTGTCTTATAAGTCCTGGTCGTGGTACCATCCTTCGCCGTTACCGTGAAGCTGATTGGCTGAGTGTAGTCCATAGGAACCGTTGGATCCGGTGAAATCGTAGCCCCCTCCGAGAGGGTGACGGTTGCGTAGGCGGACTGTATGTTTCTGTATTGGGTGGACTTGTAAGACACGTCGATTGACTTGTCGTAGTCGTATACATCTCCGATTAGAGAATCGCTTTCGAATTTGAGCACGAAGCTCTCGATCCGGCATGCTTTGTCGCCTCTGACGACTGGCTCAGGAATAACTTTGTCATCATCGTCGCAGGAGGCGAGAAATAAAGCCCCGAAGGCGATTAATGCTATTGATAAAAATTTATTTGTTTTCATATTCGTTTATCTTTTACTTGTTGATTATTTATTGTTCGGTACGTCTTACATAAAATGCCCATAGCGTGTAGGTCCTGCTTCCGCCATCACCTCCGGTGACGGTGATCTCGTATGGTTCCGAAAGGTCTTTCAGCCCAGAGAGCGAAGGTGTAACGTAAGCGTCATATTCCAGGTTCGCCCTAACCATCAGGCTCGTGACATCGTATTTGTCTCGCAATGTCTTAGGTATCGGGAAAAATATTTCCCCTGTAGTCTCGTCAATGAATCCGGCAAGGCCTGCGCCACCTCCTGCGGGCTGGATTTCTATGGAATGAATCGAACTATCCGTATGTTCGAACTCTGGATCTGCTTTGGCGCAAGATGCCATGAATATCGTGGCAATGGCGCCAAGTGCTGCATATAATACTATTTTCGCTGTTTTCATATTCGAATGCATAAGATTAAATCCATCCCTCATTGTTAGTGCAAAGTTTGTTGTTCGACCTTTCGGACAGAGGAATGGCGAATTTGTAGTAACGGTTGTAGAAAATCCTGGTGTTTCCGGCATCGGCGTCGACTTGCTGGTAAGAATAGGTCCCGTCATCGCTTCTGGTTATCCTTACGCCATGCACTGAGGTTCCGTTGATGACTTCCTCAGCTAGCTTCCAGCGCCTCAGATCCCAGTAACGGAAGCCCTCTCCTGCCAGCTCGACCATTCTCTCATGCCTAAGGCATTCCATGAAGGCTTCTTTCGTCGTCGCATTGCGGGCAGGGAGTCCTACGCGTGAGCGCACAGTATTCAGAGCCTCCAGTGCCTGGGCGCTATTGGACGTCCAATTGCTTTCGGCAAGAGCCTCTGCTTTGTTGAGAAGCACCTCAGCGTACCTGATGACTATGTTATACTGAGAAGAATTGTTCGTTACGTAGCTTTTGTCGTTGTCTCTAAGGTACTTACGTAAATAGTATCCAGTCACGGTAGTCCCGGCGCTTCCGGAATTCTCGTATGCCTTGAACCCATCTGCGCCTCCTACATAAGTCTGTAGGGTTCTTCCCATCCAGCTGGCGCCATTGTATAGAATGGTTGCGTAGAATCTTGGCTCGCGGTTGGAGTAGGGGTCGCTGCCATAGGCATCCCAGCTGAAAGCAGTCCCGTCTGCCATCTCATAGCTATCGACAAGCTCGCTGGTCGGGGCGAAAGCAGAATATATCTGTTTCCCGTATTGGGTGTCACCCGATGGACGGACGAAAGTGTCGTAGTTGTGGGTCAGTGCGCCGGCGAGAAAGTCGCAAGCGAAGCAAATCTCGGGATTGCTGACAGAAGAATTGAAGACATTCGCATAGCTTTGGTCGAGGGTGGCACCTTCGGCTGCGACCTTGTTGGCAGCGTCAATGGCGACATCCCAGTTTTGGGCGTACAGAGCTACCCTGCTCAGCAGAGCGTAAGCAGCTTTCTTGGTGGCGCGGCCCGTGTTGCCAGAATCCCAAGATGACGGAAGGTCTTCCCCCGCTGCCTTAAGTTCATTGATGATGAATTTCCAGCAATCTTCCTCGCTAGAGCGAGCCTTGTCGTTTTCATTGGGTCCATCGACCTCTGTCCTGAGGATAACCCCGCCGTAGACTCGGCAGAGAAGATAGTATGTGTAAGCGCGGCAGAAACGGACTTCGGCGATTCTGATTTTCAGCCAGTCATCCCCGAATTTCTTTCCGTACTCTGGAGCGTCGCGGAGAAATTCGTTCTCTCGCCTGATTCGCCCATAGTTGTCGGACCAGCACTCAAACGCGCCTGCGCTGTTGCTGTTGAACGCTGACTCTTGGAAAAGTGTCTTGTTATAGTTGTGTTCGTACAGATCCCATGAACAGCTCTTCAGAATGTCTGAATATGCATCCGTGAGCCATGGCGAAGAATAGCCGCCATTGCCGTAAATTTCGGAATGGTCGCGGAAGGTGGTGTAAAGTGACAGCGTGTAGCTGTCTGCCACTGACTCAGACGCCCAGACCGTGGCTGCAGAGTACCTGTCGGTAGGATCAATGTCCAGAACGTCCGAGCAAGCTCCTAAGGTAACCAGCAGCAGGAAAAGAAAAACTGAATATATTGTCTTTTTCATTGTATTCTGGATTAGAATGTTATGTTAAGTCCGAAACTGTAAGTCTTCTGTTGTGGATAATAACCGTTGTTTACAGAAGGCATCTCAGGGTCAACGTATTTGAACGAGCTGAAAGTGAGAAGGTTGGTTCCTGCCAGGTAGACTCTGAGGCCATCTATTCCCGTATGCCTGAGAATCTGCTGAGGTATCTCGTACCCTAACTGGAGGTTTTTGAGCCTGAGGTATGAACCATTCTTCACCCACCAAGTGGAAGGCCATGCATTGTTGCCATTGGCTATCGTGCTCAGCCTCGGGTACTTGGCATCGGCGTGGTCTGGCCTCCATGCGTTTTCGACCAGGTAGTAAGGCGCATTCCCGTTGTGGTAGAATGGCCTCGTGTACATGGTGTTGTCGAATACTCCTGAGTTGTAGGCTGCGCTCAGCTGATAGCTGCATTTGGCTACGCCCTGCCATAAAGCCGAGAGATAGAGGTTCTTGTATCCCACGTCCATGGAAAGAGAGAAATTGAATTCCGGCATGTACGGGTTCCCAATCTTTACGAAATCCCCGGCTGCGTCAATCTTTCCATCACCGTTAATATCTGCGTACATGATGTCACCCAGCCTCTTTGTTCCGGAAGGAGCGGTCGGCGAGTTGTCTATGTCTTCCTGTGTCTGGTACAGTCCTATTGCCTTGAATCCATAGAGGGTGCCCATTGTTTTTCCGAGAATTGCCCTGTACATAGGGTGATCATCCGAAATCTGCTTGGAGAGCACTCTGTTGTGGGCCCATGACAAAGTTCCCCTCAAAGAGTAGTTCCATCCGGAGTTGAATGTCTGGGCGTGTTTCAAGACAAGCTCGAATCCTCTGTTGTCAACCTTGCCTGAATTTTTGATTCCTGGCACGTTGCCTCCCAGTGAAGGAGCGTAGGAACCGCTCACGGATTCCAGAATGTCGGAAGTAACCTTATAGAACCAGTCGAATTCTATTCCGAGGAGACCCTTCCATGCGTCCATTTCGAATCCGAAGTTCCAGCTGTGCGTCCTGGACCAAGTGAGATCCTTGTACACGTAGTTCGTCGTATAGAATGCGGTCTTGCCATTGCCTCCAAGGATGTAGGCGAAGGAAGGAGCCGTGGTTGAATATGACTGCATGTACAGGTATGGCGATGTGTCATCGGATCCAAGCTCTCCGTACGATGCCCTGAATTTCAGATAGTCGATCGCCGGAAGTGCGTCCTGGAAGAAGCGCTCTTTCGATGCTACCCATCCTAGGGCTAAAGAAGGGAAAAATCCCCAGCGGTTCTCCGGAGCAAATTTGTACGAACCATCCTCTCGGAAAGAAAATTCCGCCAGATATCGTTCATCATAAGCGTACGTTGCCCTTCCGGCAACGCTGGCCATTGATGAATAGCCGTATGTGCCGCTTACGGGAACCGATATTCCTTCCCAAGAGTTGCCATTGGCAAGATCCACCGGGAATTCAGCATAGTAGCCGTTCTTTACTCCGGTCATGTTATCGGAATAGTTCTTCTGCTGCTCGTAGAGCAGCAGGCCGGTAACCATGTGCTTCCCGAATGTCCTTTCGTAGCTGAGAGACGGCCTTATCATGTAAGTGTCATCGAGCGTGTTGGATTTCGTGAAAGTGCTCGTGGTACCGATTCCGGATGCGTACACTAGATCCGAAGACATGGTGGTCGTGTTGAATGAGCGCAGCTGGTATGAATGCAGGAAGCTTCTATTCAAGGTGTTCCCATAGTCATAGGAGCCGAAGAGAGATGCTTTCAGTCCCTGGAGGAAAGGGATGTTCTTGAAGTCGTATTCCAGCCTGGCATTCCCTTCAAACCTCCACTGGCGCTGATGCTGATAGCCGCTTTGCTCAATGGCGGCTACAGGCTGTTCGGTGTAAGAGCCGTCATAGTACCCCTGTGCCATGCCGTCGTAGGTTGGTGCGATGATCGGGATGGCGTAAATTGCCTGTGAGATAGGGTTGAACTCATTTTGGCTGTTCATGTATAAGCCTGGGTTTTCGTACTTATCCTGATAGGCAGTGATGTTTAAGCTGAGATTGAGATTCTCCGCTATCTTTGTCTTCACGTTCGAGCGGACGTTGTAGCGCTTGTAGGACGTATTGTCCACGATGCCATCCTGATCAAGATAACCAAGGCTGACGTAATAAGTCGTCCTGGCGTTTCCGCCGGTAGCGGAAATGTTGTGCTGGTGCGTGAATCCGTGATTCTTGAACAAGAGATCCAGCCAGTCTGTCTCTCCATAGATTCCATCCTCTTTCATCTTCTGGATCGTGGCGTCTGTCCAAAGAGGATCGAGCCCGTCCAGTTCCCTGGCCTTGTTGTGCCATCCAATGTAGTCGGAAGCGTTCAGAAGCTCCGGCATGGCCGTGTTTTTCGTGAATGTCACTGACCCGTCGTAAGTCAGCTTCGGCTTGCCTTCCGAGCCGCTTTTAGTGGTGACGAGAATGACTCCGTTGGCACCCCTCACTCCGTAGATGGCAGAGGTTGCTGCATCCTTAAGGACGGAGATGGATGCAATGTCATTAGGATTCAGCGTGTTGATGGCTCTGGGAACGCCGTCGACCAGCGTCAGAGGGCTGGAGTCGGTGAAGGTTGAATAACCCCTGATGGTAATGCTGGCTTCATCTGCGCCAGGCTTTCCTGAGCGCTGAATTGTCGTGAGGCCAGGAAGCTTTCCGGTCATGAGGTTGGATACGTTCGTCATAGGAGCTTTGATAAGCTCCTTGCTGTTGACCTGGGAAACCGATCCGACGACGAACTGCTTTCTCTGTGTCGCATAACCTACGACAACGATCTCATTCAGTTTCGTGGCATCCTCCTCGATAGAGATGTCGATTTTCGAGCGTTTCCCGACAGCTACCTCTTTGTCTTTGTAGCCAAGGCAAGAGAACACGAGGACATCGCTTCCGGAATTTACCGTAATGGCGTACTCACCGTTGGCATCCGTTGACGTGCCATGCGTTTTGTCGCCCTTAAGAAAGACTGCTACTCCAGGGAGCGGCAACCCTGACTCATCTGTCACTTTCCCTGATATGGAGGTCTGGGCGAAAGTCGTCCAGGCAGCAGCCATCATCAGCAGGATCGTTGCCGACAGTTTTGATAGCAATCGCATTGTCAAAGATGATTTCATACACACTACTAATTAACTTTAACTATATTACTTTATGTCAAAATATTCTTTGTATCTGTCATATAAATGCCCTGCCTGGAGGTATGCCGACTGAGGGCTCATGAAATGGGAGAATTCGAAGGTTATGGCCTTGTCATAACCACAGCGTCTGGCGGCCTCCAGTTTCAGCCTCAGCTTGTCGAACTTGATAGGGAAGAAATGGATAGGCATGTCGCGGTCGAAGCTTTCTGCATTGGTCCAGCATTGCATGCCGTACTTGTCTGCCAGCTTCTTATTTACGGAGAAGAAGGCATCCAACTCGTCATAATCTATGTGTCCATCCTGGAAAGCACAAGCATCGACATATTCATGGATCCCATCGAATATCTCGTTCCACTCTTTCTCATGCTGCTCGACAGAGACTGCTTGCTCTTTGGTAAGGTTCCCGCTTGCCGCATCCACGGCTTTCTTCCCGTCTATCCAAGGGGAGATGAACGTCGGCAGGCCTCCAGACACGTCCTTGCACTGCCTTCCCATTGTCCTGAACGACTCTATGGCTCCCTTCGTGGCCCTGCTGATTTCCCCGCTGATGTACCAGCCGCCGAAACTCTTGTGCCTGCTGCCGTACATTCTCCATACCTCATCGATGACGTATTTGTTTGCTTCGACTTCGTAAGACATGTCGCCAGTGTCCCAATATTTGCCAGAGTCGTACAAACCGAAATAGAATTTCATCCCATACTTATCTGAAAGTTGCAAGAATAATTCTATGAGATCCACAGAGGGCATGTAGCAACCTTGCTTAAGCAGGTACGGAGATGGATAAGTGATGAATTTGCGGTAACCGGAGCGGATGACGATCACTGTATCGATGCCGATGGCCCTCATATACTGAAAATCCTTGTCCCATTCTTTTGCTCCCCAGTTCTGGTGAGGTATGTCATGGGAAATTTCATCCAGGAACGTTCCAGTGATTCTAAGCCCGTTGTTTTTTGGCACTATCAGCTGCCCGCCATTTGCTTTCTCGTTGAGAATTTTAGCCTCTTTGCCTGCCTGGCTGGCATGCAGCAGAGAAGGAGCGGCAATTATTGAAGCTCCAGCGAGAGCTGATTTCTTAATAAATTCCCTTCTTGATGTGTTGCTCATAATTGATAATTAAAGCGCATTCCTATGCGAAGATATTAATATTTTTACTAATTGGCAATATAATATTAAAAATATTTACGAACTATGAGAAAATATTACAACAAAGTCCAGTCTTTCGCCTGGACTAAGAAAAAATAATGAATATTTTTATGAATATTCTACATCAGCCCCAAAAGCTTGCTGCGGGAGAGCATGCAGTCTCCGATTGGGCCGGCGCGGCGTTCCAGCTTGGAAAGCTTAATGGTCGTGTCGCGGTTTACGATGTTCAGTGACAATTTATTGACTGCGGATTTCAAAGGTAGCATCAAGTAGTCCTTGCCAATAATGAGACGGCCGCCGATCACCACCAGGTCGGGATTGAATATATTAATGAGGCCGGCTATCCCTTGGCCAAGATTAGTCCCTATTTCTTCCATGACTTCAATTGCGAGCACGTCCTCTTCCTCTACGGCAGTTAAAATCTCATCCATGGTCAAGTCCCCGTTTTTCTTGAATTTCTCGCTGAGCGTCGAGGCTCTTTCCTGCTTCAGTTTCTCTATTATCATCCGGTGCATTGCCGAGCCTGACGCACCGGTTTCCAGGCAGCCGACTTTCCCGCACTGGCATATCTGATTATTGTGGAGCATGGGGAAGTGGCCGAATTCTCCGGAATAGCCGGACTTCCCGTAATACAGTTTTCCGTTGATGATGATGCCCATTCCCAGACCCCAGCTCAGGTTAATGAACAAGACATTGCTCTCGTTGTTGCACACTCCGCACCTGTATTCCCCGAATGCCATTGCCCTGGAATCATTTTCAACCGTCACAGGGATGCCTAGCTCTTTGCTAAGCAAGTCGCTGAAAGGCTGCTCCTCGCCGATGAAGTAAGAAAAGCTGTAGCCGGTGTCTGTGTTCACTCGGCCAGTCACGCTCACTCCGCACCCTAGCACTTTGGAGAAATCGAAGCCTTCTTCCTTGATGATGGCCTTGATTTCTTTTCCAAGATCAGAGAGTGATTCGGGCGTGCTTCCCAGCTTGAGAGGGATATCCTCCTTGTAAAGCTGCATCCTGCCTTTGAAGTCTGTGAGAGCTAAATGAATGTGGCTCCTTCCGACGTCGACTCCTGCAATGTAGCCAGCATCCGGGTTAAGGCCGTACATGCTTGAACGTCTGCCACCAGTAGAGCCCACCTTGCCGAGATCCTCGAGAAAGCCGTCATCTACTAATTCGCTGACTAGTTTGCTTACCGTAGGAATGCTAGCATTCAGTTCCTTGCTGAAGTCAGCTATGCTCCAGCTTTCTTCGCTTATGCACAGGTTTATTATTTGTCTTTTAGTGATCGAACTCTTACTGCCCGAATCGTTTAAAAAAGAACTATCCATCTTTATTTTTTGTTTTTCCAGTATTGTTCTATTTCTTCGAGTGTTTTTCCAGTAGTTTCTGGAATTTCTTTCCACATGATCAGCATATAAGGGATGCACATTGCGGCGAACAAGAAGAATGTGCCAGCAGGAGTAAGCGTTGAAAGCATCCAGGGAGTAAGCTGGCCGATAAGGTAAGTGCCTACCCATAGCGCCAGGCCAGCTATGCTCATCGCTAGGCCGCGGACCTTGTTTGGATACATCTCGGAGAGCAGCACGAATACGACAGCACTGATGGAAATCGCCGTGCAGAAAACGTAGAGTAGGAAGAAAACCAGCAGGAAGGTGCTTCCCAGTCCTATTGCTGAACCTTTCCAGAAATAGAGCCCGGTCATCAGCAGGCAGAATATCATTCCGCTCACGCCCCAGTAGACCAGCTGCTTGCGCCCCACCTTGTCAATGATCAGCAAGGCGATGACTGTCGTCAGCATATTCACGATTCCGACTAGAACCTGCGAGAACAGGGCATCTCCGCCTGAAAGGCCAGCATCCTGGAATATCTGCGGACCATAATAAAGGACTGCGTTCACTCCCATGAATTGACCTAGGATGGCTATGGCTGAGCCGAATATGACGGCCTTCAATATGTCTGGCTCCAGCAAAGCCTTCCACTCCGATTTCGTCTCGCCTTGGATGGAAGTCTTAGTGAGGGCAATTTGCTCACTGACGGCATCAGGACTTTTGAATATTCTTAATAATATATTCGATGCTTTATCTTCTCTTCCTTTTACGATCAGCCACCTGGGGCTCTCTGGAATGAAGAATATCACTATGAGGAAGAGCAGGTCCGGAATAGTCTCGCATCCGAGCATCCCTCTCCAGTATTCCGAGTGGAACAGCTTCTCTCCCCAGGCTCCGGCTGTGGCATCGTCGCTCGTCGCATTCTTTAGAATGAAATAATTGATGAGGTAGGCTAGCAAGAACCCTATTGTCACGGCAAGCTGGTAAAGTGAGACTAGCGTGCCGCGTTTTTCGGGGATTGCAATCTCTGATATATAAATAGGTGAGACTATCGACACTACGCCAATTCCGAATCCTCCGATGATCCTGTAGACGACCAGCTGGGTGAAGTCTGCGCTGAAGGCGCATCCGATTGCCGAGATGCTGAACATGATGGCTGAAATCAGCATGGTGATTTTTCGCCCGAGACCGTCGCTCATCATTCCTGCTACCAGCACTCCTGCAATGGAGCCAATAAGGGCGCAGCCTACGTACCATCCCACTTGCAGGTCGTTCAACTGAAACTGCTGGCCAACGATTGTGGTAGTGCCGGAGATGACGGCGGTATCGTAACCGAAAAGAATGCCTCCGAGTGCCGCTACAATGGATAGAAAGACAACGTAGCCCATGTTTACGCCACGTCGGGTATTGAGAGTTACAGTCATTTTGCGTTATTTTTTGCGAAGTTACTTAATATTTTTCATGATGCTCTAATGAATATTAAAATTTTTCACTAATATATCTATAAATGAAAATTTATGTTTTTTTAGTGATTCTAAACTATCAAATGCAATTATATTATAGCAAAAATGAAAATTAATTGCTTACTTTGTGGACGATTTCGAACCTTAAGAAGTAGAAAGTAATGGAATATACAGCAAAGCAGTTGGCTCAGTTGCTGAAAGGAACGGTTGAGGGAGACCCAGATGCGAAAGTGACGTCTTTCGCCAAGATAGAGCATGGGAAGCCCGGGCAGCTTTGTTTCTTAGCGAATCCTAAATACGAGCATTACGCATATACTTGCAAGGCTAGCATCCTGTTGGTGAACAAGAGCTTCACTCCTAAAGAAAAGGTTCAGCCTACGATGGTGAGAGTTGAGGATGCCTACAAGTCGCTCGCCGATTTGTTGAAGTATGTCGCCACGAAAAGACGTACGGACAGGAGACACAGAGGCTTTCGCTCGTCATGGTTCCTTACCACCAAATTCGGTAAGAAAGTTTATCTAGGCAGTCATTCTTACGTTGGACATCACGCCAGAATCGGAGATCATACAAAGATATACGAGAACGTTTATGTTGGCGACAACACTAAGATAGGCTCGAACTGCATTATTTATCCGGGCGTAGTGATATATCCCGGAATGGTTATAGGGAACAACGTCATCATTCATGCAAATGCCGTAATCGGATCCGATGGTTTCGGGAATGCACCTCTTAAAGACGGCTCCTGGGAAAAAATCGAACATATCGGAAACGTGGTGATTGGCGATAATGTAGAGATTGGCGCATGCACTACGATTGACAAATCCGAGATGGAGTCCACTATCATCGGCAATGGAGTGAAAATTGATAATCTCTGCCAAATCGCTCATAACGTGCAGATTGGTGATAACACTGTGATGGCTGCGCAATGCGGCATCGCCGGTTCCACGAAGATTGGCAAGAATTGTGTACTTGCTGGCCAGGTAGGCATCGCCGGCCACCTCGTCATCGCAGACCATACTACGATAGGCGCGCAGGCTGGCGTGATCGGCAATGTTAAGGAAGAAGGCCAAGTGCTCCTGGGCTCGCCGTCTCTCCCTTTGAAGAATTACTTAAGAAGCTACGCTGTGTTCAAGAATCAGGGCAAAGACTAGCAGAAAATATTGAGAATAAATGATTCCACAGAAACAATCCACTCTGGTCACCGAATATCATTACGAGGGAAAAGGCTTGCATACCGGCAAGGTTTCCCACATGACATTGAAACCGGCTCCTGAGAATACAGGAATACTCTTCCATAGGACTGACCTCGGTGAAAATGCGTTCATTAAGCCTCTCGCTGAATATATCACCTCGACTTCCCGGAATACTACCATTACGGACGGCAAAGTCTCCGTTCTCACGCTGGAGCATCTGATGTCCGCTCTGACGGGAATGGGCGTGGATAACGTCTTGGTGGAACTCGACAATGCCGAGGTTCCTATTCTTGACGGAAGCGCAAGATTCTATGTTGAGCCTCTGAAAAGGGATGGGCTCAGGCAGCAAGATGCCATGAGGGAATATATCCCCTTGGATAAAGAAATAATGGTAACCGATGAGAAGTCTGGCTCATGGGTTAAGATAACCCCCTCTGAAGAAGTGAGTTATGATGCTACCATAGATTTCGGGTCAAATGTGCTCGGCATACAGGAGGCGCATTGGGACCCTTCCTTGGATTATGCGACCGAAATTGGTTATTGCCGCACGTTCGTATTCCTGCACGAAGTGGCGTACCTCTTCCAGAATAACCTTATCAAGGGTGGGGACGTAGACAACGCAATAGTGATAGTTGAGCACCCTTTGCCGCAGGAACAATTCGAGCAATTGAAAGCGGTCTTCAACCATCCGAATATCTCCGTGAATGGAAACGGGTATCTGAATAACCTCGAGCTCCATTTCCCGAATGAATGCGGCCGTCACAAGCTGCTGGATCTCATCGGGGACGTGAGGCTCTGCGGAGGTTTCATTAAAGGAAAAGTTTCTGCATTCAAGCCAGGTCATTCCATCAATAGCATGCTGACCAAGGCTGTGAGACAATATGTTCAAAATAAGTAAAATCTAAAAGTCATGAATAATATTTCACCACTTGCATGCGTAAGCAAGAAAGCCATTTTAGGCGATAATATAGAAATCGGACCTTTCGCTTTCGTCGATGATGACGTTGAAATAGGGGACGGTTGCAAAATCCTTCCTCACGCTACCATATTCAAATATGTCAAGATGGGGAAAAACTGCGAGATTTTCCCCGGCGCAGTTGTCGGGGCAATCCCTCAGGACCTAAAATACGAGGGAGAGATAACCCATGTGGAGATTGGCGACAACGTCACTATCCGTGAGTGTGCGACCATTAACAGAGGCACGAAGGCCAGCGGCAAACTTGTCACCAAAATAGGGGACAACTCGCTTATAATGTCATACGTTCACGTGGCGCATGATTGCGTGATAGGAAAGCATTGCATCCTCGTAAGCTATTCCGGAGTGGCAGGAGAGACGAATGTGGATGACTGGGCGATCCTCGGGGGTGGTGCGAAGGCTCATCAATTCTCTAAGATAGGATGTCATGCAATGGTCGGCGGCATGTCGAAAATTAACAAAGACATTCCCCCTTACGTTCTTTGTGGCCGCGATCCTATCTGTTACGCAGGAGTCAACATCGTCGGTCTCCGCCGTCGCGGCTTCTCTTCAGACGTAATTCGCAATATCAGGGATATTTACGATACTATCTATTTCCAGGGCTATAACATCTCGGATGGATGCGCCAAGGTCGAGGCCGGATTCCCTCAGAGCGAAGAGCGCGACACCATCCTGAATTTCATCAAGAACTCTAAGAGAGGAATAATCAGAGCGAATGATTCCAAGGAAAAAGGCGAGATAGAGTAGGAAATGGCCCTGCTGCTAAGCATAGCTTATCTTCCTCCGATCAGCTATTTCGCACTGATAGCTAAAGGCTTGGT
Source organism: uncultured Bacteroidales bacterium (assembly GCA_900316045.1). Classification (GTDB taxonomy): domain Bacteria; phylum Bacteroidota; class Bacteroidia; order Bacteroidales; family UBA932; genus Cryptobacteroides. The sequence continues at coordinate 15,069 of ONBM01000004.1, forward strand.
TTTGTCAGCGGACAAAGTCGAGCCTTCTGTCGTATATATTGAAGCTTGCGAGAATTATCAGAAGCAGAGCTGGCGCAACAGATGTCGTTTTTATGCTTCTGACGGCCCCCAGTATTTGAATTTCCCAATCGTCCATGAAGGCTCGCACGAGTTGCCGATCACTCAGATAAAGGTCGATTATAAGACAGGATGGATCATTCGCACTGAACGAGCGATAGTCTCTGCTTACAAGACTTCAGCTTATTTCGACTACTATAAAGATGAGTTGTTCTCGATTTTGGATGCCCATCCAGAGACCCTTTTCGAGCTGGACATGGACATATTGCGTTTCTTCCTTGCTAAAACAGGCATCGCAGCTGAGATTAGGCTGACAAATGAATATGTTCAAGTGGCATCGTACGCTGAAGCCCTTCCTACAAAGTACGGCTTGGATTACAGGGAAATCCTCCACCCGAAGAGACCTGACAATGTCTTGGATGAGCTGGGCCTGAAAAAACCGTACTTCCAAGTCTTCGCCCAGAAGTACGGTTTCGTTTCCAACCTATCTATAATGGACCTCTTGTTCAACGAAGGTCCCGACTCGATACTCTACCTAAAGAATATTTAGAATCTCCAGCCCAGAGTGAGGACAACGTCCCAGCGATCTCTAGAACTCTTGAGAAGAGGTGAATCTGCATCGCTCAAGTAATTGATGTATGGGGAGATATATTCATTCGAGTAGCTCGTCAGCCTTCCTGCAAGGTCGCAGAAGAATGAGCCAGGGGAGGAGTAGCCCAGTCCGACGGAAAATGCATTCAACTTGTGATGCGAGGTGGCTGTTTCCTTCCCGGTATCGCTTATATATTGTCCTATAGGGGTAGTCGTATAGTTGTATCCGGCCCGGATTGCAATGTCTGCGGCTGGTTTAACTTCCGCTCCTAGCCTCAGTGTGTGCGATTTACCCATTAAATCCTTAATGCTGGAGTTTACCGCATCGAAAGTATCGTTGTCATACTCGTGATTGTTGTTATTCTTGAATTTCATCAGGCTGTAATCGGTCAGCTCGTAATCTGCGCTAATCATTGCCATTCCAGCGAAAGTGTATGCGAGTCCGGCATTGAAGATGAAAGGAGAGCGCAGCTTGTAATCGAAATCTCCTTCAGGAGAATAGGCGCTGCCATCGTTGCCCCTGTCGCTATATTGAACATCGGCGGCGTTCTGCCACTTCTCGTGAACATCGAACAGGGTAGGGGTCTGAATGGCGGCACCCAAACGGAGTCCTCCGCCAGGCCTGGCTATGAAACCGAACTTCCCATAAACCCCGGTCGCATCCATGGAATAAGAATAGCGAGCCCGATAGTTATCGAAATTAATCGTGTAATTGTTGCCGTTATTGTCGGTCAGAACAATCGGGAAATCAGATGGATTCTGCGCATATTCCTTGAAATATTCGTGATAGTTGTAATCTATGGTCGTAATCCCAAGATTTGCTCCAAAGTAGAATACGTCAGAGATGTTGAAGCCGACGTTAAACACTATGTCATCCTTGCTGCCTGTCACCTTACGCCCGTAGGTCTGATTCAGAGGCCCTCCGATGTGCACGTTATATATTCGGTTCCCGTCTTTGTCATGTTCGTCTGTCGGGGTGAAGACCTCAGTAGCTCCAATATAGCGATAAACGTAAGCCGGGTCATTCGAGTCTCCATAGTTGCTTATGGCTCCCGCCTGTGCGTTCACGATTGAGGTCCAAGGAGCATAATAACCTCTGTCGTCCCCGTGGTAATACGGGTAATCTCCGTCATCGATGCTTGAACCGTTAGCGTCTAGATAGCCATTCAGAAATCCGGAATTGAAACCTTCTGCAAGGACGGACATGGCTCCTAGGTAACTGGACTTGTCGTTCATTCCTCCTCCGACGATTTTGTTCAGGAATTTGTTGGTGCTGTTCATGACTACGCCATAGGAAATGCTCTTAAGGCCTCGGTCATTACCCAAATTGAAGTTAATCACGGCACCGAAATTCGGAATGTTGAATCTGGATATGGAAGAGTTATTCTCGTTAGAGAATTTCCCGTCGCCGTAAGGGCTGTACGAGTTACTCGTGCTGCCGAAGGAAATTCCTGGAGTGATCGTGAATTGCGAATAACCCATTACCGCCGAGCCTGCAGGGTTGAAGCCTATGGTGCCTAGATCCCCGCCAACTGCAGTGACTGCGTTGCCCATACCGATGGATCTGGCAGTTCCGTAGTAAGTGTTCTGGCTGAATGTATATGCGTCTTGCGCAGTCTGAGCCCCTGCGGCGATTGCCGCAAAAGAGAACAGAGAAATTAGTAATGTCTTTTTCATTTTAGTTCGTATTATAGAATAAATTTAGGAAGGTATCTATAATTACTGCTGTTACCTTCTGCCGCCGCCGCCACGTGAACCGCCTCCAGACGATCCTCCTGAGCTGCGTCCGCCACCGAAAGATCCGCCTGACGAACCTCCGGAACTTCTGCTATAACTGCTGCTGGAGCTTGAGCTTCTGCTGTAGCTGCTGCTGGAGCTTCTGTCGTAACTGCTTGAATTATTATAGCTTCCGCTACTCCTGGTGGAATATGACGAGTTGCTTGGAACTGAGACAGAAGACCTTGAGGTCGATGGCCTGGAATAAGTCTGATTGCTTGTTGAAGAGCTTCCTGAATAGCTAGGCCGGCTGTAACTCGTGGCTGTGCCATTGCCTGACCTGTAAGAAGAAGACCTTCCGGAATAGGAAGACCCGGCAGCCGAGCTGCGAGCCACAGAACCCCTAGTTGAATAAGAACTCATAGGCGTTCTTGCCACAGAAGTCGCTGATGTTCTCTTGCTTATCGCAGATCTGCTGTTCGACGCTCTTGAAAAGGCAGAACTGTTGATGGACGAGGATGATGATGTGCTTGAGGACCTTACGGATGAGGAAGCACCTGAAGTCCTGACTGCGCCAGACCTGGAGATATTCCCGGACCTGGTAACCTGAGGAGCGGACGATCTGGTGGAATATCCTGACCGGGGCATTCCATAAGTCGTGGACGAGCCTATGCCAGAGCGAGATGAAGAGCCCGAAGCATAATTTCTAGGCGTATGTACTCTGGAAGTAAAGCCATGACCGAAGTCGTCGTGCCAGTAGTGATGATGGTAATATGGATCGCCATACCAGCCCCATCCTCCATACCAGCCGCCGTACCATCCGCTGTAGTACCAAGGATCCCAATACCAAGGGTCATAGAATCCTATCGAGAAACCGCCCCAAGGGCCACCCCAGCCCCAGTTCCATGAGAACCCGTAATTCCAAGGCCTGTAGTACCAAGGATCGTAGTACCATCTGTTATAGTACCAAGGAGAATATCCCCAGTAATATGGAGAGTACATAGGCCCGTAATACCAGGACGATGCGTACCATGGCTGATATGAATGCCAAGTATCCCATGAGTTGTCATACAGAGTCACGGTAGTGTTGCTGCCGTTAAGAGATATCTTGGCCGTCCTGTCCGTAGGAATGAAAAGAGTATCGACCTTCTCTCCGCTTTTCATGAAAATCGGGGAACTTTTAGTCTTTGCTACAAGTGGATCTGTATCAGTCGTCTCCACCTGCACGGCTTGATTATTTTGCTCTTTAGCCTCTGGCTTCAGAATATTATCTGTAGAGGAGTAATAGACTCCGTCCTGATACCTCTGGTGGGAGGCGTTAGAAGCATACTGCGCTGCCGAACCGCACGAAGTCAGTGCCGCAAGGAGCGTCGAGATGATTATTAATGTGCGTGTTTTCATATATTGACCTCCTGTATTTTAATAATAATTCTTAACTTCGCACCTGTCAAAGGTGCAAGGATTCGAATCTTTATCGATTCTAATCAAGAACAAAATCCATACCTTGTGGATTTCTTGCATAAATATAGGTTGAATTTTTGAATTTTAGTATAATATGGCAAAAGAAATTACAAGCAGGGAAGAGAATTATTCCCAATGGTACAATGATCTGGTGGTTAAATCGGGTTTAGCGGAGCAGTCTCCTGTCAGAGGCTGCATGGTCATTAAGCCTTATGGGTATGCCATATGGGAAAAGATGCAGTCTGTGCTGGATGGCATGTTCAAGGAAACAGGAGCTCAGAATGCGTATTTCCCGCTTTTCATACCGAAATCTTTTTTCAGCAGGGAAGCGGAGCATGTAGCAGGCTTCGCCAAAGAATGCGCCGTGGTGACACATCACAGGCTCATGAATGACCCTGACGGCAAAGGCATCGTGGTCGATCCGGACGCTAAACTTGAAGAGGAATTGATTGTGAGGCCTACTTCCGAGACAATTATCTGGAGCACTTATAAGAATTGGATTAAATCTTGGAGAGACATTCCTATCATGTGCAATCAGTGGGCGAACGTAGTCCGCTGGGAGATGCGCACCAGGCTGTTCTTGCGCACGTCCGAGTTTCTCTGGCAGGAAGGGCATACGGCTCATGCCACGGCAGAAGAGGCTCAGGCAGAGGCGGAAAGGATGGTGCAAGTTTATGCCAGGTTCGCCCGAGAATTTCTTGCGTTGCCGGTAATCGTCGGGCATAAGAGTCCTAATGAAAGATTCGCCGGAGCGCTGGACACTCTGACAATCGAGGCCATGATGCAGGATGGCAAGGCATTGCAAGCAGGCACGTCACATTTCCTCGGTCAGAATTTCGCCAAATCTTTTGACGTTCAATTTACTGACAAGGATGGCAGCCAGCAATACGTGTGGGCTACTTCATGGGGCGTGTCCACGAGGCTGATGGGCGCTCTCGTCATGGCACACGGAGACGATAACGGGCTGGTTCTTCCTCCAAGGCTTGCACCGATTCAGGTGGTGATGGTGCCAATTTTCAAGACTGCCGAAGAACATTCTGCCATCATTGACAAAATGTCAGCCCTGAAAAAAGAGCTTGAAGCCAAAGGCCATACCGTGAAGATTGATGACAGAGATACGCTCCGCCCTGGATTCAAATTCGCAGAATGGGAGCTGAAGGGTGTTCCGGTACGTCTGGCAATAGGCCCTCGCGACTTGGAGAATGGCACGGTTGAAGTGCACAGGAGAGATACCATGGAAAAAGAAACAGTCGCTTTAGACGGGCTGGCAGATTCAATCGAGAGCCTGCTTGAGGATATTCAGAGGAATATCTACAAAAAGGCATTCGATTTCCGTGCCGCCAACGTAGAAAAATGCGACGATTGGAACGAGTTCAAAGAAAAGATCGGGACGGGAAAGTTCCTGCTATGCCATTGGGACGGCACTGCCGAGACTGAGCAGAAGATAAAGGATGAGACAAAGGCAACTATCAGGTGCATTCCGGTGGATAGTTTCGTCTGCGAAGAAGAAGGGAAGGACATATATTCAGGAAAGCCATCGCACCAAAGAGTGGTGTTCGCTATATCATATTAATAAAAAAAGACAAAGATGAAGTTTAAGAATATTTTATCTGCTATAACATTAGCATCGGCGTTGCTAGGGCCGGTTTCGCTCCAAGCTCAGACCGACACGACGAAGAAAGACGCTCAGTCAGCTGCTGCCGCCGCCGCTGCCGCGCTTGTAAACGCTCCGCAGACGCAGGTCGTGCCTCCTAAGCCGAATTACTGGAAGAAATCCTTGCTCACCAGCATCCAGTTCAGCCAGACGAAATTCAATAACTGGGCGGCGGGAGGAATCGACAACGTGACCTTGGCTTCTTACATAGACGCTAATGCCAATTATGCGCAAGACAAGAAGTTCTGGAACAACAGGCTGCAGGTAGATTTTGGATTCATCTACCAAGACGATAAGCCATTCGTGCAGAAAAACACGGACAGGATTTATTTGGAGAGCAAATACGGTCACAGAATCACTGATAAACTGAATTATTCAGGTCAGTTCACCTTCCGTTCGCAGTTTACTAACAGTTACAAGTACAACAGCCCGAAAGATTACGAAGGAGACAAGCCTTCCAGGCGGGATTGGATGAATGCCAGGACTTTGAAATCAGGTTTTCTCTCGCCAGCCTATTTCACGGTCGGCCTAGGTATCGACTGGGTGCCGAATCCTAAGAATAACTGGCTGGTAGTAAACTTCGCTCCTATTACGGGCGGTCTTACCATGGTCACTGACGAGAGTCTCAGGAAAGGTTATGGTCTTGAGCGCAAGAGCAAATATAAAGACGAGACGCAGTACCCCTATAACATCACGGACGATTCGGGGGCCGTGGTCGGATATCATGGCAACTACTATAAGTCAGCCAAATGGCAGCTTGGAGCTCAGCTGAAAGTCGATTTGAAGCTGAGGATAAATTCGAACATAAATTACAGCTCTCAGCTGGTGCTTTTCTCTGATTACCTGGATAATCCTCAGAATCTCAGGGTGAACTGGGACAATCGTTTCAATTGGGTCCTGGCCAAATATTTCACGTTCTCGCTCACGACATTCATGATTTACGATGACAATGTCCTGATCAAAGACGAGAGTGACATTGACAAGTACCCTGAGGGCAAGAAGAGGATTCAGTTCAGGGAACTGATAGGATTCGGATTCTCTTACACGTTTCCTCGCCCGAAATAATGATCAGCCAGGCTCATTTCGACCGGATACTGTCATCGCTGAATCTTAGCAGCGGCTCAAGCGTCTTGCTTGCTGTCAGCGGCGGAGTGGATTCAATGGTCATGGCCTGCCTTTTCAGCCATTCTGCGATAAAATGCCGCTTGGCCATAGCTCATTGCAACTTTCATTTGCGAGGAGCCGACAGCGACTCCGATGAGGCATTGGTCAGGGAATATGCCGGAACGCAAGGTGTCATATTCAAGAAAAAAGACTTTTGCACTAAAGAATATGCCGCTTCGAAGGGTTTGAGCATCGAGATGGCAGCAAGGGAGCTGAGATATTCTTGGTTCGAGGAGGTCTGTCAGAGGGATGGTTACGTAGCAGTGGCTGTGGCACACAATCAGAATGATAATGCGGAGACGCTGATTCTGAACATGTTGAGAGGCTGCGGAATAGGAGGAGCTACAGGAATGAGGCTTTCTTCGAAGGTGCCGGTGAAAGGCGCAGGGACAGTCTTGCTAAGGCCGATGCTGGAATTTTCTAGGAAAGATATTTATGAATATGCTGTGTCTCAGGGGATTAAATGGCACGAAGATAAGACGAACGCAGACTCGGCATATAAGAGGAACCTGATCAGGAACGAGATATTCCCACTATTCGAGAAGCTAAATCCTGCGTTTCTGAGCACCCTTTCAAAGGATATGGCAAATTATGCCCAGGCTCAGAGGGCCGCAGACGAGTGGAGCGACAGAATAAAAGAATATTCCGTGACGAAACGGACAGATGGAGGCATCGCCATTGGAATTTCTAAATTAAGGGAACACCACGCATGGGAATATTTCATATTCAGTTTCCTTACTGAGCGTGGCTTCGGAGCTGCTGTAATCGAAGATCTGGTAAAGCGACTGCATTCGGGAGGAAATATCGCGGGGAAGCACTTCTTCTCTAGTGAATATTCTTTATCCGTTTCTTCTAATGAGTTAATAATCAGTCATAAACATAGTGGCGAACCTTTGGGGGCTTTCCTGATTCCCTGTCCTGGAGAGTATGAGATCGCTGGCCGGAAATTTTCTGTAGTCGTTACGGCATATTCAGAAAACATGCCCTTAAGACAACCAGAGGGCACTGTCGCCTTAGATGCTGGGAAAATAGGCTTCCCGCTCAAGGTTCGTTCTTGGCGCGAAGGCGACTGGATGTGTCCACTAGGCGTAAGAACTCAGTTTGGAGGACTTGGCAGAAAGAAGCTGCAAGACATATTCACGGACTTGAAATTTTCCATCGCAGATAAGGCGAATGCTCTTCTTTTGCAATTCCCAGATTCTGAGAACGCCTCACACGTGGCGGCAATACTTTGCTCTCGAATAGATGAGACAGTAAAAATTACCCCCGAGACCTGTGAAATAATCAGAATCTCGGAGGCATATTAACCATATTCAACTTCTAAACTATCAGCATGGCGTCGCCGTAAGGCCCGAAGCGATAATCTTCATTCAGCGCAATTTTATATGCATTCATTACGTTGTCGAACCCGCCAAATGCTGCGACGGCCATGAGCATAGTGGACTCTGGCATGTGAAAATTCGAGACAAGAGCGTCCGGAATAGAGAAATCGTATGGGGGGAAGATGAATTTGTTAGTCCATCCATCGAACGGCCTCACCTCGCTGTTTGTCGTGACGTATGCTTCGAGTCCTCTCAGAACGGTGACTCCTATGGCGCAGATTTTATGTCTGGCATTTTTAGCCTTATTAATGACATCGCAAGCCTCTGGAGTTATGATCAACCTCTCGGAATCCATCCTGTGCTTCGAAAGATCCTCTACGTCAACTCTCCGATATTGGCCAATTCCCATGTAGAGGGTAATGAAAGCTTTATCGATGTCCTTCAATATCATTCTGTTAAACAGCTCGCGGCTGAAATGCAGGCCTGCTGCAGGTGCTGCCACGGCGCCTTCGTTCTTGGCGAAGATAGTCTGATAATTCTCGGTGTCAGCTGGAGTTATCTTGTCCTTGATGAATCTTGGCACAGGTATCTCTCCCAGGCTGAAAAGCTGCTTCCTGAAGTCCTCGTATGGACCATCATAGAGGAATCTAAGGGTTCTGCCTCTGGAAGTAGTGTTGTCTATTACTTCTGCGACAAGGCTCTGATCCTCGCCGAAATAAAGCTTATTGCCTATTCTTATTTTTCTGGCAGGGTCTACAATCACGTCCCAGAGATGCTGCTCTCTGCTGAGTTCCCTGAGGAGGAATACCATGATGTCGGCACCGGTTTTCTCTTTCTTGCCGTACAGTCTGGCAGGAAAAACTTTCGTGTCATTGAAAACGAAAGTGTCTCCTTTCCCGAAATAATCGATGATGTCTTTGAAGATTCTGTGCTCTATTTCACCTGTGTCTTTGTGAACTACCATCAGTTTGCATTCGTCACGCCACGTCGTTGGGTTTTTTGCTAGCTTGTCTTTAGGTAGCAGGAATTGAAATTGCGAAAGTTTCATATAATCTATTTGTATAGACTATTATTATACGGTGAATGTTGAGAAAATGTTTCAAGTCCTGGAGATTAGATTCCTGAGCTTCTGAAAACCTCTATTATCGAAGGGTAAGTGTCAATCAGATAAGAAGCTATGCAGGAGCGAGGAATCCACACGGCTTTCGTGATGTCTTCATCTCGCTGAGGAATGAGGTCTATCGGCTTCGTGTAAAGCATTTCATACCACCAGGTATGCTTCAGGTGCCATTTCTCGTTGCGAAAATAGCAATGGTCGGTGACGCAGATTAGCTTTCCTAGTTCGAGTTCTTTCACCCCTGTCTCTTCCTGAACCTCTCGCATCGCCGTGACAGTAATATCCTCTCCCTCTTCCTGATGACCTTTGGGCAGGTCCCAGAGCCCATTTCTCTTAATCATCAGTACATCACTCCGGCGGTTGGACACTAACCCTCCTGCTGCAGTCACTTCTTTAAAATTAGAACAAAAATTTTCGTACGTGCTTTCCACGTTTTCAGTTGGGATGAATATTCTTTGAAGGGAATCGGAGCTTTCGAATAGAGATACAAGTTTTGAAATATCAGCTTTGGAGTCACCTAAATGCAATTCTATCGAGTTGGGGTCTGAAAGCGAGCTCTCTCCCGGAGAGCAGATTATCACGCATCTCTTTTCAAGGTAAATCCTGTGCATCGTATGTTAAAATGACTATATTTGCATATTGCATGCAAATTTAATCCAATTCATTGAAAATGGAAACAGTAGCTAGAAAACTTGCTTCCGAGCTTCTTCGGATAGGTGCAGTCCTGCTTCGCCCGAATGCCCCTTTTACTTGGGCATCAGGCTGGCATTCACCGATATATTGCGATAACAGACGAATCTTGTCTGACCCGCAGCTGAGGTCAAAGGTGGCCTCGTGGCTATCTGAAGATGCTAGAAAACTCTACCCTGAAGCTGAAGTGGCCGCAGGCGTTGCTACCGGTGCTATCGCCCACGGAGTGCTCGCCGCTGACAGGTTAGGGAAGCCTTTCGTCTACGTCCGTCCTAAGCCGAAAGACCATGGCACAGGTTCTCAAATCGAGGGCGTGCTGCCCGAAGGGGCAAAGGTCGTCGTGATCGAGGACTTGATTTCGACGGGGATGAGCAGCTTGGCTGCAGTGAAGGCATTGAGAGAGGCTGGCGCAGAGGTTTGCGGCATGGTGGCTATATTCACATACGAATTCGAAACGGCTATGAAGCAGTTCGAAGATGCCGACGTAAAATTGCACACCCTCTCGAATTACAGCGCCCTGATAGAGGAAGCTTCTGAAGAAGGGTTCATAAAGGATTCGGACAAAGAAATGCTGAAGCAGTGGAGGCTGAATCCTGGCGAATGGGGAAATAATTAATTTTTAAAGAATATGACGACGAATATTGATAGCAAGCATGGCATAGTATCGAAGCAGCCTGCGGAACTGTACATGGCGTTTGCTGATTTGCGCAATTTCCTTCAGTTCATACCGGAGGGCAATCGAGGCGATGTCACAGCGGATTATGACTCCATCACTGCCACGGTGCAAGGGTTCAAGATAGGCATCATGATAAAAGAAAGAACTCCTTATTCCAGGATAGACTTCATAGATGACGGAGCTCCGTTCCAGTTCAGTGGCTCGCTGCATTTCGATGCAGCCGCATCTGACCCATACAAGACCGACTTCTATATCGAGTTCAGCGCAGACCTGAATTTGATGATGAAAATGCTTCTTGGAAAAAAGCTGAAAGAGGGGATGGATAAGGTCGTGGATGCTCTGGTGGCAATGTCTGAAGGACGGATGCCGGAAGGCATGGACGAAGATGCTTTGAAAAAGATGAAGGAAGAGCTGGACAAGAATCGCCAGCAATAAGAATATGTTGGAACTGGGGGATAACAGGTTCTGGAATATCTTGGATAGGGCTGTGGGGCGTGAGAATGCTGCCATGGCAGCGAGAGCGTTCGAGGAACCAGCCTCTGTTTCAGTAAGGCTGAACCCAGCAAAAGTTTCTTCAGATTTCGCTAAAGAGCATTTCGGGAAAGACATTGCGCAGGTGCCTTGGTGCCAATCCGGTTATTTTCTCGAAGACAGGCCTCGGTTCACTCTGGACCCGTTATTCCATGCCGGCTGTTACTATGTGCAGGATTCCTCCGCAATGTACGTCGGCCGCATATTCAGGAATATTTTGAATAAGCTGGAAGGTCTAGGGAGACCAGTCAGGGTGCTGGATCTTTGCGCTGCTCCTGGTGGGAAGACAACCGATCTGGCGGCTTCGCTGAGGCTGAAATTCGGCGATGGCTTCATGCTGGTCGCTAATGAGGTGATGCGAGGCAGGGCAAGCATCCTAGCTGAAAATGTGACTCTGTGGGGCGATGCGAATGTGGTCGTGACGAGTGCCGATCCAAAAGCATTTGCAAAAATGGAAGGCTTTTTCGATGTGATTCTCGCAGATGTTCCTTGCTCTGGAGAGGGAATGTTTCGGAAAGACCCGAAGGCTCTGGAAGGCTGGTCCGAGGATGTGGTGGCTTTGTGCGCTTCCCGGCAGAAAAGAATTCTAGGGGATGCGTGGCCGGCTCTTCGTTCGGGTGGATTCCTGATTTATTCCACATGTACTTTCGAGGCTGCCGAGAATGAGGGAAACGTGAATTGGATAGCGGCTGAATTGGGCGCTGAAATAATGGAATGCGAGATGTTCAGAGGCATATTCAGGACTAGTAATGGCGGAGCGCTGCTAGTGCCTGGGTTTGTGAAAGGTGAGGGGCAGTTCGCCGCTTTGCTCCATAAGACTTCTGTGGCCAGCTCATGGAATAGCAAAGGAGTTCGTCCTGATGACTCAATGCTTTGGGTTCCGGAATCCATCAGGAAGGATGCTGGCTCGCTTGCCTGGCTCCGGCCGCTCAGGATAGGGATCCCTTTGGGTGCGAGAAAGGGGAACGATTTCGTGCCATCTGCTGATTTAGCGCTCGCAGCGGACGAGAGCATAGTGCAGAATGTTCATGATTTTAATTATTTTAGAGCAGAGGTAGATGAAGGCATGGCGTTGCAATTCCTGCACAGAGACAATATATTCGTAGAAGGCTATCCCAAGGGGTATCTGCTGATATGTTTTCAGGGTCATCCTCTAGGGTTCGTGAAGAATCTTGGTAATCGCTGGAACAGCTTGCTGCCTCATGGCAGGAGGATTAGAATGGATATTGAGAAAACTGAATCATGATGAAAAGAATATTTTTTATTTCGCTCTCTTTAGTAATATCCTGCGTCACAGGTCTTTCGCAGGAAAAGCCGACAACTGACGAGTATGCTGCCCGATATCAGAATCTGGTATCGAGGGTAGGGGCAAACGGGCTTGGAGTGGAAACTCTTCTGAATCATTGGGAAGAGGATTATCCTGACGACGTGAATCCGAAAGTCGGACTGTTTAATTTCTACCTTGCTAAGAGCCAAAGTTTCACGATAGATTCCCTGAGAGTCTCGAAATATCTCGGGAATGAGCCGGTGATTAGCCTGAAGGATTCCACTGGGCAAAACGTATATTATTACCAGATAGCTCATTACGACGATGAACTGTTCGGGAAGGCTTCACAGGCTATTGACAAAGCGATTGAGATGGCGCCAGACAGGCTGGACTTACGGCTCATAAAAGTCTCCTCCCTGATAAATTATGAGGGGGAGAGTCCTGACATGGCTCTGAGAGACCTGAAAGGACTGATCGATTATAATTACGCTAAGCATCCGAAATGGACATATCCGGGGTTGGAGATGCAGGATGACTCATTCGCATCTTTGCTTCAAGATTACTGCTACGCCTTCTTCAAGATGGGCACGCCTCAGACATTCAAGGCTTTCAAGGACCTTTCGGAAAAAGTGCTAAGCTACGAGCCAAAGAACACGCTTTTCATGACGAATTTAGGCTCGTACTATCTGGTTGCAGAGCATAACGATAAGGCGGCTCTCAAGATGTACAACAAGGTTCTGAAGCTCAAGCCGGACGATTACGCGGCCATCAAGAATTGCGTGCTGCTTGCAAGAAATGAAAAAAACGCGAAACTTGAGAAAAAATACCTTCAGAAGCTCGTGGAGGTCACGACCGACGAGACAGAAAGGACATCGGCGAAAGTCAGGCTCCAGGCTCTTTAGCTTCTATTTCTTCGTCATGCTCGTGTAGCTCCCAGGAATTGAACAGATTCTGGAATATGGCGTAGAGACCTCCTGACACAGAAGTCACTGGGGTCAGGAAGGAATATCCCAGCCAAATCAGGAAGCCAGTGTTTTTCTGTCCGAGCGCCTGTCCCGCAGTGACGGATTCTATCTTTCCGTATGGTTTCCCGGCTTTCCTGCCGGCATAGAACTGGAACAAAGTGCATGCAAACGATACTATTCCGATCAGCATGGCACCGGATACCGAGACTCCGCTATTCAGCAAGGCCCTGGTTGCCAAAAACATTGCGAACGTGAGGCTGATCCCCCATAAGTAGAAAGCCAGGAAAGTGTAGCGCATCAGAAAATGCTGCAGGGGCTTAATGCAGTATCTTATGAACCATGCGAGGAGCAGCGGGAAGATGAGGAGCGGGAATACTCGTTTGCATATTCTTAGAAAACTGTAGCCGAAGGTCGCTCCGTCCGTGGAATTTATCACAGGAATCAGCAACGGAATCATTATTGCAGCCAGACAGTTCGAAAGCACGGTGTAAGAGATTGTGTGCGAGAGGCTCCCTCCTAATTTGTCGGTTATCACTCCCGCTGCTGCCGCCGTAGGGCAGATTATGCAGAGCGTGGCGCATTCCATGAGTATCTTCCATATTCCCTCTTCCATTCCAGACGTGATGAGGGCCAGGAACACGAAGCCGATTGCTTGCAGAGCCAGCAGCCAGATGTGCCATTTCTGAATCTTGATGTCGTGTGGAGATACCTTGTTGTATTGAAGGAAAAGCATGCAGGCAACGGCGATTGGCTGGAATTCTTTCGCAAAAGCGGAAACTGCTCGTTCGGATGGCATCATGAATGGGACGAATCGGAAAAGCAGATAAACCGTGATGCCAGTCGTTAGCGCTAGAGGCAGCATCCACGTGTCCAAGAATGTCTTCGCGTCTTTCATAGGCTGCAAATATCGCCAAAATATTTATATTTGTACCCCGAAATGACTTTGAAAATATTATAATATCACATGGATTTATGAAAAAAGCAATATTATTTATGACATCTCTATTGGTTATGGCTGGATGCGGCCAGACTGCTCAGTCCCCGAAAACGCCAGCCTTGGACCTTTCGAATCTTGACTCCACGGTGGCTCCAGGAACGGATTTTTACCAATATGCCACTGGCGGTTGGCAGAAGAATCACCCATTGAAGCCTGAATATGCCAGATATGGCACATTCGATGCTTTGAGAGACTCTTCAGAGGAAAGGCTTAACAGGCTGTTCAAGAGCATGGAGAACATGCAGGCGGAAGCTGGTTCTACGGAAGAGAAAATCGTCATTCTGTACAAGCAGGGGCTTGACTCGGTGACTCTCAACAAGGAAGGAGCCGAGCCTGTCAAGAAATATGTCGATGAAATCTATGCCGTAAGCGACAAAGACGGGCTAGTGAAAGAACTCGCCAAGCTTCACGATGTGGGCGAAGGCGGATTCTTCGGGGCATACGTTGGCGCCGACCTGGCCAACAGCAACATGCAGATCCTTTATTTCGGCCAGTCTGGCCTGGGAATCGGCGACAGGGATTACTACATTGACCCTGCTAACGCTGCTTTGAAGGAAGGTTATAAGAATATGCTCACGAAGCTCTTTTCGCTTGCAGGCAATGAAAATCCTGAGCAGGCAGCCGCAAATGCGCTTGCTGTAGAGGACGTGATAGCAAGATATTCATGGACGAAGGTGCAGGAAAGAGACATTCAGGCTCAGTACAACCCAATGAGCACAGCAGAACTGGAAAAGAATTATCCTGGCTTCAATTTCAAGGCCTATCTTGCTGAAAGGAATATTCCGGATCAGGATAAACTTGTCGTCGGGGAGCTTTCCTATTTCAAAGGTTTGACTGAATATTTCGCCAAAGCTGATTTGCAGCAGCTGAAGGATTATCTGGCCGGGCAGCTTCTGACTGGCGGCTGCGGAGCATTGAGCGATGATTTCTACAATGCATACTTCGATTTCTTCAGCCGGCAGATGAGCGGCATCCAGCAACAGAAACCTCGCTGGAAGAGAGCCATGAGAGTTCCTAATTCCGTCCTTGGAGAGGCCGTGGGAAAGATGTATGTTGAGAAATACTTCCCGGAGTCATCCAAGCAGAAGATGCTGGATCTCGTCCACAACCTGCAGAAGGCTCTTGGAGAGCATATCGACGAGCTGGATTGGATGAGCGACTCCACGAAGGCTAAAGCTCACGAGAAGCTGGACAATTACACTATCAAGATTGGCTATCCGGACAAATGGAAAGATTATTCTACGCTCGAGGTGGGTGGCGGCAAGAACTATTACGAGAATCTGCGTGCCGCCAGCCAGTGGTACGTTGCCGACAATATGTCAAAGCTTGGAAAGCCGACGGACAAGACTGAATGGGGGATGACTCCGCAGACGGTGAACGCTTACTACAATCCTACGACAAATGAGATATGCTTCCCTGCGGCAATCCTTCAGGCTCCGTTCTTCAACCCGGATGCCGACGATGCCGTGAACTATGGTGGCATAGGCGTAGTGATCGGACATGAGATGTCTCACGGCTTCGATGACCAGGGCCGCCTGTTCGACAAAGACGGTAACATGTCCAATTGGTGGACGAAGGAAGACGAAGAAAAATTCAAGGCAAAGGCAGAGGTGCTGGCAGCCCAATTCGATTCCGTAGAGGTGCTGCCTGGCGTTCATGCTGATGGTCATCACACTCTCGGCGAGAATATCGGCGACCATGGCGGTCTGAGCATCGCTTTCACTGCCATGCAGAATGCCATTGCCGGGCAGAATGTCGGCCTGATAGATGGATTCACTCCAGAGCAGAGATTCTATCTGTCATATGCGACTATATGGGCGCAGAACATCACCGACGAGGAGAAGGCTCGTCTGACGAAACTTGACGAGCATTCCCTGGCGGTCAACAGGGTGAACATGTCAATCCGCAATTTCCAGAGCTTCTTCGACGCTTTCGGAATCAAGGAAGGAGACCCTATGTGGAGGCCGGAGAGCGAGAGAGTCCACATCTGGTAAAATATCCATGGATGCGTCCCGCTTCATAGCCAGACGCCTCCGTTTCGGGGGGAAGATAGCGATGGCATCCATCGCTATCTCCTTCTTTATCATAATAATCGCCGTTTCCATTTCTTCAGGATTCAGGACAGACATCAGAGATGGCATTTCCAAGCTCACCGGGGATATCCAGCTAATGCGTGAAGACATGAATTACGTGAGCGAGGATTCATCCATTCCTGCAGACCCGAGTTTTAAAAGGCTCATTGATTCTCTGCCAGGAGTAAAGTCAATATCTCCTGCAGTGTATAGGGCTGGAATCATAAAAAAGGATGACAATATCCACGGCGTGGTTTTCAAAGGCGTCCAGAGGGAAGCCTCGGATACTTCACGGCTGAGCATACTTATTCCTGAGAGGCTTTCAGATCTTTTGAATGTCAAGGCTGGCGATAAGCTGCTGGCTTATTTCGTTGGCGATAACATTAAAGTAAGGAATTTCACCGTTTCTGGCACTTACGAGAGTGTCATGGACGGCACCGATAATTTGGTGATGCTTGCTGACATCAAAGACATTCAGCGCCTGAACGGATGGGGAGAGGATGAGGTCTCGGAACTTGAAATCACCCTGAAGAAAGGCTACAAGAACGCCGCTTCCATGGAAGATTTGACTCGGCATATTGGCATGCTGGCAATGACGGGGGACGAAAGTGAGGAGATCGGCCTGGTTGCTACTTCCGTGATGGATCGTTATCCCCAGATATTCGACTGGCTGGACCTGATAGATTTCAACGTTCTGTTCATCCTTATCCTTATGACGATAGTCGCTGGCTTCAATATGATTTCGGGGCTCCTGATAATGCTTTTCAGGAACATATCGACTATCGGAACCCTGAAAGCCATGGGCATGACAGACGGCGCGATTTCCAAAATATTCCTTAGGGTTGCTTCCGAGGTTGTATTCAAAGGTATGCTCATAGGCAATCTGGTGGCGCTTGCTTTTTGTGCCGTGCAGGGATTCACTCATTTCATAAAGCTGAATCCAGAGAATTATTTCGTGTCTTTCGTGCCAGTCAGCGTGAGCCTATCTGGAATCCTCCTTGCCGACGCTGTCTCTTATCTTGTCATCCTGCTCCTGCTCCTCATCCCGTGTCTCTTCATTTCCAGGGTCGATCCCGCCCAGACTGTCAGAGCCCAGTGAGTCTATCATCTGCTCTACCTGCTGTTCTTCCAGCTCTATCTCTTTTTCTTGAGCAGAATTTTGTGGCACGACGCCTCTGAATATGTCGTATCGTCCCAGAACGACTCTGACGTAAGCGATTGTCTCCAGACCTTCGAATCTCAGGGCATCGTTTCTTTCGCCGGTAAAGTATTCTGCGAAATTGCTCCACCTGCTGACATCGACTTTCTTGCTGCGGGCCGTGGAGATTGCATCTGTAATATTCCCCGATCCGGCATTGTAGGCTGCCAGGGTGTATTTCGTCAATTCGGCCCCTTCTATTCCGTATCCTTTAAGAATATCCTGAAGCCGGCTCAGAATCTGGACAGAGCATTTGATGTTCTCCTCAGGGTCCAGAAGGTCAGTAATTCCGAATTTCGCCGCGCTGGCAGGCATGACCTGCATCAGTCCCTGTGCCCCACGTTTTGATTTTACGCTTATCTTGAAGCGGGACTCATTCCACATGAGCGAGGCCAGCAGTTTCCAGTCCCAGCCGATGCTTTTGGAATAGTCTTTTAGAAGGTCATCGTAGGGGGTCAGAATCCTCTTATCCCTGCCTTTGCGATAAGGGTTGTAGCAGGCGAAGAAACGGTTGTAGAAGCTGAAATAGTTCTCCATCCTCACGAACCGCCCCAGCCACAAGTCCAGGTACTTCATCTTTTTCCTGTCTGGTTTGATGAACCACGTGCCTGTGCTGTCCGTCATCATCACTTTTCGGAAAGTGGCCTCGCCCTTCCAAGTTGCAGGAGCGACTAGAATGTCAATGCTGTCACAAAGCAGTGAGTCAGAGTAGTCAGCCCCATCCCCAGCCAGAGTTATTCTTATTTTAGCCGAATTGTCGGAGGCAAACTGTTTCAGAAGCTCGTAATTATAATCTGTCAGATATCCAGTCCTGAGAGTTTCTATCGAATCGAGGGCAATGACGCAGCGTAGCTGGGCATTTTCGTAAGGGTTCTTGCCTGACTGAGATAGTTCTCCAACTGAAAGCGGGATAAGTGCCAGCACGATGAGTGTTGGAATTAAGAATCTCAAGAATTTTTTGGTAACTCGTTTTAGGCCCATAAGCAGTAGTTTTCATTCTGCTAATATATTTCTGTGCCTCCTCCGCCGCCGATAGAAGTTGAATTGTTCATGAGTCCGCCACCAATTCCTCCGAATCCGCCGCTAGAGGAACCTCCTCCAGAAGATCTTCCGCCGCCCATGCTTCCGGATGACACGCTAACTTTCTTGTTCTGACTTGGTTGCAGGTAGAACGGCCAGTAAATTCCAAATTTAAGAGCGCGCTGAGTCCGAATGAAATGGTTTGCGCTGAAATAGTCATTCTTGCTGGCAGGCCATCCTTGCCCAACGTTCTCAACTTTTATGAATATGCATGCACGCTTCCATTGAACGTTCACGAATGCGTCAATGTAAGGACCATTGTTGTACTTGGCCTCTTTCTGATTATAGAATTGCCCTATGGCTGGATTCCAGCCTGGAGCGTAGAACTTTGTGTTGTACCATGCGTTCGCTCCGATCTGCATCTGCATTATGTTTCTCTTGACATTGAACTGAATGTAGTAACGCGCATTGATGGCAACGGTAGGCACTGGAATCACGTCTTCATCGGAGGAAACCTGGAAGAGGATTCTGTTGTCCAGGTGCAGGAAATTGAAAATATTGAAATTCTTAGTCATCGAAGCTGAAAGCACGCTCATAGGCGATGTGTTCTGCTTAATGCCAGTGCTGTCGAAATATATGTTATTCTTAAGGAGCGCATACCCGGCGTCCAGACTGATATTCCAGCGAGGAATCGACATAGAGCCAGTGACTTTAGTCGTGGAAATTTTGTCGAAATTGTTGTTCCATGCATAATGGTTTGAGTAATAGCTCTGCCAGTAGTAATCTGGCTCTTTCAGGCTTGTTTCGAAATGAGCGTTGAAAGAGACAGGACTGTATCTCTGTCTCCTGAAAGGGAAAATATTCAGCTTAGCATTAGCCTTCACGCTGAAGTCTTGCGACTCAGGACCCACTAGCACGAAGTCTCCCTTGGCATCCCATTGGATGAATTTTTTCAGCTGGCCTTCTATTCCGGCATAGAGGAATGTGGAATTCCATGTCGTATTCTTTTTAAGGCCCAGGAAAGATGAGTAATCGAAATTGTAGAAATTCAGCAGCCTGTTGCCAGCCCCCACGTCAAGTTTGGAAACTATGCCTTCGCTGAACCAAGGCTGCAGCCTTATGAATATCCTGTTCTCCAGTTTCATGACTCTGGAAGAATCGTGGGACTGCGTGGGATTATATAGAAAGTTATTCCTGTAAAGATTGCGCCCGTCCGTGTCTGAGCTGGATATCTCGTCTTGATACATGCGAGTGAAAACGGAATATTCAGAGCTGTGGCCGATGAAAGCGCTCGTAATGTTCATATTCCCTGTGGTATCTCTCGCTTCTCTGGCCAGCTTCCTCTCGGCAAGCAACTTCTCCATGCTTGCTATCTCGGCAGAGTCACCAGTGGCTGTGATGCTGTCTCTGTATGCCTCGTCCGCCTTAACTTCTTTCCTGTATTTAAGTTTCTTCAGGAAAGTGAAAGGAATCCTGTACTGTTGGTCTATGAAGACTGTATTTTTCTTGGTGACCGATGATGCGCTGGTCAGATAGACAGGATATTCCCTTGCATCCAGAGTCGTATCGGTGACCATCTTGTTGTCCGAGATTCCTCCGTTCTCGTTATGTACTATCTTATTGTAGATGTAGCCGACGTGCATCATGTATCTTTTCCCCAGGTAGTTGGTTGAGGCGATGAAAGTCTTGTTGGCAGTCCGTTCATTCTCCATCATGCCGTTACCTCCGAACCTATCGTATTCTAGCGTGAAATTCAGCTCAGGTAATATGTTCTGCGTTGTCATTATGTGCAGGTTGTCCGACTCTTTCTGGCTATTTGCGAACAAAGTCCCGAAGTAAGCCAGCTCTGTGTACGGGGTTTTCGTATTGTACATCGGCAACGTGGCAGGGGAAAACGACCAAGGTTCGTACGGCTGATAGAAAGCAACTCCGTTCTCGTTATCTCGCTTGAAATAGTCGTAGTACTGCACCGGCGAGCCTGCAACGCCGAGCCATGTGGCATTCACGTCTTTTCTGAATATAGGGTAGTCGTAGAAGCGGTAATTATAGCCTGTATCAGGGAATTGAAGATGCATTTTGTGGAATTCCCTCTCGTGCGTCCATTGGATTATGCGTTTGTACTGCATTGAATCTGGCAGGGCAAAAGTCTCCAGAATTCTCGGAGTGTATTCGCGGATGCTGTCTTTGATGGCCTTGATGCTGTCTTTGATCGCAAGCACGCTGTCGGCGATATGCTTCTTGAAGTTCTCCTTGACTTGGATGTCGTACTTCTTCCTGTCCGTCTTGGAAAGACTTGCGTACCATTCGTCGAAAGCCTCCTTGGCGCGAATCGTGGAATCGATGGCGTAGAGAGAGTCGAGCTTCGGCCAGTCCAGGGAATCTCCAGCTTCCTTTAAAGAGTCTCTTACGAAAACATGTGTCGCGGAGTCAAGCAGGGCTACGTAGTATCTGTAGCGGAAAGGGTCTATGTCTTTAAGCGAATCTGGCGGGAATATCGTGTCTCGCGCGCTTAAGGCTGGCGTCGTGTCTTGAATCGCCTTAAGATAAGCAGTGTCGTCCACGCTCCCTCCGCCACGCTTTATGAACTGATTCCTGTACTTGATAGTGTCTTGAATGCTTTCCAAAAGACTAGTCCATGGGGCTTTCGGAGAGTGCATGTCCATTGCGGCAGTCTGGAGTGCCAGGAAGCACACCACCGCAAACGGGAACCATATTTTCTTCAGGACGCTTTTCATGTGTTTTCCTTAGCGTACAATCTTACAAATGTAAATACTTTTCCTTTTTTCGGCAAATCCGAAGCTCCACGACGATTCCCTTTAGATTGATAATTCCAGCCAGCGGGTTTCCTTGGCATCAAGTTCAGCTGAGACTTCGCCGAAGCGAGAGGTGGCTTTCTGTATCTCTTCGTAATCAGTAAGCGAACCGTTCAGCTTGGCTTCCAGCTCTGTTTTCTCTGTAGTAAGTGAGGCAATGTCTTTCTCCAGCTGCTCCAACTCTTTCTGCTCTTTGTAGGAGAGGCGTTTTTTCTTAGGAGCGCTGCCTCTATCGGCCTCGTTCGAATCACCGGACTTAGACGCTCCACCGATTTTTGAAGAGCGAGCCGCCTCGCGGGCCTGTGCCCTCTGTGCAGCCTTGTAATCTTTCAGGTACTGGTTGTACTGGCTGTAGCTCCCGATGAAATCTTTCACAACTCCATCCCCGCAGAACACGAAGAGATGGTCGACCAGCCTGTCCAGGAAATGCCTGTCGTGGGATACTATGATCAGCGAACCCTTGAAGTCTTTGAGATATTCCTCCAATATATTGATAGTCACTATGTCCAAGTCGTTGGTCGGCTCGTCCATCACCAGCAGGTTCGGCTGCTTCATGAGGATTGTGAGCAGGTATAGCCTTCTTCGCTCTCCTCCCGAGAGCGAACCTACGCGGTTATTCAGCATGTCGTGAGGAAAGAGGAATTGGCCCAGCAGGTGAGTGTCGTTCACCGTCTCCAGTACCGTCTGGTCCTCATCGAAGGACATTCCGGTCTGTTTGTAATAGCCTATGTTCAAGGATTCTCCCCTTTCTATCGTGCCGGTGAGCATGCCTGGGTCGGCAGGATCCAGATTGTTCAGCAATATGTTCACGAAAGTGGATTTGCCTACGCCGTTGCCACCCACTATCCCAACTTTCTCGTACCGCTGAAAATTGTAAGAGAAGTGGCTCAGGTAACATTTGCCACCGTAGAAGAAGCTCACGTCCTTGCAGTTGATGATCTTCGTGCCGAGTCTCGAAGCCCCTCCCATTTCGCTCAGGTCCATCTGATTGCTCCGATAGACTTGCTCGGCCCTGTCTTTCAATTCGTAGAATGCATTCTTGCGGTATTTGGCCTTTCCAGTACGGGCGCAAGGGGATGAGTGCATCCACTCCAGCTCTCGGCGCAGCACGTTCCGTATCTTGTCTGTCTCGGCATTATAGTTATCTATTCTTTCCTGACGCTTCTCCAGGTAGTTCTCGTAATTGCCTTTGTAGATGTAGACCTGGCCGTGATCCAGTTCCATCACGATGTTCGCCACGCTGTCCAGGAAATAACGGTCGTGAGTGACCATCAGCAGAGTGCATCTGGCATGGGTGAGATAGTCCTCTAGAAACTCTATCGCATCTATGTCCAAATGGTTAGTGGGTTCGTCCATCACATAGAAATCGGCCTCGGAGGCCAGCATGACCACCAATGCGACCCGTTTTACTTCGCCGCCAGAAAGATCTTTCATCTTCAACGACGAATCCAGATGGAAAGAAGTTACCAGCTTGTTGATCCTGATCTCATATTCGGAAAGATGTTCTGGCGACAAATGCTCTGTCCATTTCAGCGAGTCCTTGTGAACCTGCTCAATGACAGTGAGCTCAGGGTCGAACAAATATTCCTGTTCCAGGAAAGCTATCCTGATGTCCTTCAGAAACAGCACTTTGCCGCCAGAGTCGGAGCTGTCCTTGCCGGCGATTATGCGCAGCAGGCTAGTCTTCCCAGTGCCATTAGGAGCGATTAGCGCAATCTTGTCGCCTTCGTTGATATTGAAAGCTATGTGGTCGAAAAGAACTTTCGGCCCGTATGATTTGGAAATATTCTCTATCTGGAGGTAGCTGGGCATAAGAAATCTTTATATGATGCGATATATCAGAACAGCCCTTCCAAGTCGGCTTCGCTATATTCTTTGAACCAGGTACCCAGCCTCTCTTTTGCCTGTAGCTTAACTTCCGGCGTTATATTCTTAGATACGGAATATATTCCCCAGATCAATGCGGCTAAGTCGTCTGTGAAGCCTACCGCAGGCACGAAATCGGGAATCAAGTCCATCGGAAGTATCAAGTAGCCTAGCGCTCCGATGATTTTCAGCCTGTCTGCCTTCGGAGTGGCTGGATTCTTCATCACATAGTAAAGCAGAAGAGCTGCATAGACAACTTTCACTCCAGCGCTCTTCGCTACCTTCCTGATCTTTTCCCAAAACTGATTGTCGGAATAATTCTTCTGATATTTATCAAACTGATTGTCTGCCATACCTCAATTCTTTTGCCGTAAAATTACGAAATATTCACAAGAATGCAGCCGTGGGGCGTTTATCTGAAAAACTTGTCGACCTCTTTGACTGCGGAAGGGAGGGCGAAGACAGCTACGCGGTCGTATGGCTGGATGATGGTGTCGCCGACGGCAATCAGGGATTCGGCCCCGCGAATGACTCCGCCTATGATGGAATCGCGAGGAAAGCCCAGGTCTTTCAGCGGAGCCTTGGTTATGGCGCTTCCCGGAGCGACGTTATATTCAAGGACCTCAGCCTCGGTGCCGCTCATATATTTCACTAGGCGGGCCTTTCCGCTCAAAGTGTATTTGAACAGCCTGCCCGCCGTAATGAGCTTCTTATTTATCACAGTGTCCACCCCCATCTCCTCAGCCAATCTGACATATTCATTATTCTCGACCTCGGCAATGGCCCTGTCGACTCCAAACTTCTTGGCAACCACGCAAGACAGGATATTCGCCTCGTCATTCTGAGTGAGCGCCACGAAAGCATCCATATCCTTGATTCCCTCTTCAAGAAGCAAATCGGTGTTCTTGTCATCACCGTTGATGACAATCACGTTGTCGTCCAGCTTCTCTGAAAGTTCAGTCGCCCTATCCATGTCCTTGACGATGATTTTCACGCTCTCCAGTTTTCTCGAAAGCTGAGCGGCGGCAAGTTCAGCAATCTGCGAGCCACCGATTATCATCACTGAATTTATCTCCAGCGTGTTCTTCCCGAGATATTTCATCAGAGGCGTCATTCCCTCGCGAGTGGAGATGATGAAAACCCTATCGTTGTACATGAATTTCGTGTCGGGCTTCGGCATTATCGTCTTCCCGTTCCTGGATACGGCGATGACCCTGAACTGGAAACCAGATGTGGCCGCAACGGCAGCGAAATCTGCAAGCTTCAGGTCCAAGAGAGGGGAGTCCTCTTCTATCTTGAACACTTCAATCTGGAGCTTCCCATGCCCAAGGTCCATGGCATCGGTAGCCTGTGAGTGTTTAAGCATATCCACGATTTCGTCTGCAGCCAGCTTCTCTGGATGGAACATGAGCTCGATGCCCATCTGCTTGAACAACAGCTTGTTCTCTGGAGCCAGGAACTCTTCGTCATCGATTCTTGCAGTGACTTTCTTCGCACCGAGATTCCTGGCTATCAGAGCACTCACTATGTTTACGTCTTGAGGGACGTTGGGCACCACTGAAATAAACAGGTCCGCCCTCTGGACCTGTGCCTCTTTCATAACTTTAATGGAAGATGGCGGGCCTTGGAACGTAATCACGTCGGCCTCCGAATTGATTCTCTCCAGCCTTGCAGGATCGCTGTCAATCACAGTGATGTCGTTTGCCTCCAGGCTGAGCATCTTTGCGAGATGGGAGCCGACTTCACCAGCGCCGTCGATGACGATTTTCATAATGTTTTCCTTAAATATTCAAAAATACCATTCCCCTTCAGCATCGCCAGAGGGATAATCCATCTGCGGAATAGCCGTGGGGGCTGGATGCCTTGGTGGCTTTCAGCAAATCTTTCTATGCCAGCAAGTTCAATGCCGCGCCTAAGCTGCTTGAACTCTTTGTGCGCATGAAGGACAGCTTTGAAATATTCAATTTTCCCAGTCAGCAGATAAACGGCAGCAGAGCAGCCATCGAGGCACTTTCTTATGAATATGAGCCTCCGCGCTTTACGAACGGCTTTGGATGCCGCTTTCTGCGGAGAAAGTCCCTTTGACATATTTTCCAATGAATATGTCTTAGCTGCATTGTTCTCCAGCATCAGCAGGTCATTGCGGAAATTGAGCTTTAACTTCCACGGGGAATCCTGCGGCAAAGTGCCACCGCCAAGATGGTACACCACCGATGACGGCACGATGCAGATTTTCATGCCTTCCAGCTGAAGCCTCCAGCAAAGGTCGATCTCTTCCATGTGAGCGAAGAACCTGTCGTCCAGGCCTCCCATTTCTGAATATGCAGACTTCCGCATCACCAGGCATGCTCCTGTTGCCCAGAAAACCTCATGGGTCGAATCGTACTGGCCAGAATCTTTCTCCACTTTCTTCAGCACCCGGCCGCGACAGAACGGGTAGCCGAAATGATCCAGCATTCCGCCAGCCGCTCCGGCATAATCGAAAGTGTCCCGTTTGTACCACGAATGTAGTTTCGGGGCGCATGCGGCGCAGTCAGGATGGGCATCCATCCACTCTATGAGTGGTTCCAGCCAGCCCTCAGGAACTTCGATGTCGGTGTTCATCAATATGAAATATTCCATGTCATGGACATCTTGAAGTTCCTTGAAAGCCCTGTTGTAGCCTCCAGTGAAGCCGTAATTCTTATCAAGGCGGATTTGCCTTACAGAAGGGAACTGCTCGTCCATCACTTTCATAGACTCATCAGTCGAAGCGCTGTCGGCGACCACTACCTCGGCTCCTTCTGGCAGCGAGGCCAGGAGGGGAGGTAGGAATCGCCGCAGATAATCGGCAGTGTTCCAATTCAATATGACGATGGCAGTCCGCATGTCGCTTCACTCTTTGTCTTTGCAATGTCCTTTGCCATGGCAGCACTCGCCATCTTCGTGACCTTCGCCATGGCAGCACTCTCCATCCTTGTGGCCTTCGCCATGGCAGCACTCGCCATCCTTGTGGCCTTCGCCATGGCAGCACTCGCCATCGCCATGGTGCTTGCAGTGATGATGCTCTTCCGGAGGCAGGAACTCACCATGAAGCCCTTCCGTCAGCTCTTTCTCTGTCGCATCCCTGACTTCCACGATGTTCCCTTTGAAATTCAAGGTCTTACCGGCCATGGGATGATTGAAGTCCATCTTCACTGAGTCGTCCGACACTTCGCGTACGATTCCCTGGACCACTCTGCCGTCCTGGCTCATCATAGGAACCATCTGGCCGACCACGAGAAACTCCTCCATCAGCTTTCCATCCACCATGAAGGCCGTTTTTGGAAGGTCGATTATTTGAGTTTGATCAACTTCTCCATAGCCCTCGGCAGGAGTCAGCGTGAATTCGAACGAATCCCCAGGTTCTTTACCTTCAACTTCGCTCTCGAATTTCGGGAGCAGCATGTGCGTCCCGTGTATGTAATCCAATGGACGATCTTGCGTGGCTTTGTCAGCAACTTTTCCGTCAACTACCAGTTCGTAGGCGAGCTTGACGACTTTGTTTTTGTCTACTTTCATGATAATATTATGCGCTAATGTCTGCGTTTGAAAATGCTAAGGTAGGAATAAGTTTTGACATACATCGTCTCGAATCATTTCCTGCCGCCTCAAGACTATTCCACAAATCCAGGAAATTCCCAGTCAGAAGGGCCTCCCTGACTGGATGAACGATTTTCCCGTTTCGGAACAGGAAGCCTTCTATTCCGAAGGAAAATGCACCGGTGGAAGGGTTGCTGTTGCCCCCATTGAAGCCGGTTATGAGAATTCCTTCGCCAATATATTCAAGGATTGCATCCCTGCCCCCACTTACCCTATATGGTAACAGCAACGGCCTGGAAGGGGTGCTGATGGTAGGAGCGATGCCCATCTTGTTCGCCATGTAAGTGCTGACGAAATATTCCTTTATGATGCCATTCTCGATGATTGGAGCCTTGATGGCAGAAACCCCTTCTGCATCGAAAAGCCTGGAGCCGTTTTCCCCCTTTCTGCGAGGGTCATCAATCACGCAGAGACCCTCGCAGAATACTCTCTTATTGAGCGAATCTATTAGAAAAGACCTTTTCTGATTGATTGAATATGCATTCAAGGCGCTCAGGAGAGGATTCAGAAGGGTTGAGGCGCAGTTGGGGTCAACGACGATATCATATTTCCCGCCTTTGACGCTTTTCGGACCGGCCTGAGACATCGCCAATGAATATGCCTTATTCGATATATTCTTAAAATCCAAATCATTCAGCCTGGAGGCTCGGTCCCACCAGTAGCCGCTGAACTTGGCTCCTGCCACATCTTTTATGGTCGATTCGCATCCGTAGCTGAAGCTGGTTTCCGACTGCCGCGCACGAAGCCCCTGAGTATCGAGGACGAGCCTGTCGCTCACGGAGTCAGAATATTCCCCCTCTTCCGAAATCAAAGATTTGTCTTTATATTCATTGAAGATGGAGGATTCCAGAGCCGTTTTCTTTCGCTGCTCGGGCGTGACGGCAGCATATTCATTGTCGCAAAGCCCCAATTCATCGCCATTGATGGCATCTTTGGCCGTCCTGGAAGGGTCTGGCAGATCGTTGCACCTGTCCTCCTCGAGCAGCCTCGCGGCACGGATGGACTCTTTTACGAAATCGTCCAGATGGGCAGCATCCAGCCGGTTCGTCGTGAAAGTCCCATATCGTCCATCCACGAAAACATTCAGTGAGAGCCCCCTGTCGAGGCAGTGCGTGACGCTATCCAGCTCGCCGTTCAGTGTCTTGAACTCGTCTGAAACGCTTTTGGCGACCGATGCCCTGGCTTTCTGGGCGCCATATTCGATAGCTTTCTCCAAGCATCTCTCAGCAAACCTTATTTCTTCTGCTGTCAGCAATAACTTTTCGTCAATCATTTCATTCGCCTCCCACGGTTAAATTCTTGACCAGCACCGTCGGGATGCCGCATGAGACTGGACAGCTCTGGCCTTTCCCGCAGGTCCATGACCCCTCATCTATCTTCAAGTCATTCCCAATTGCTATTATGTCAGCAAGGGCCTTAGGCCCGTTTCCAATCACGTTTATGTCTTTGATTGGCTGCGTAAGCTTGCCATCCTCGATAAGATAGCCGCTATTTACGAAGAACGTGAAATCTCCCTCGCCAATCTTTACCTGGCCGTTCGTGAATTCGTCCACGTAAATGCCATTCTTCACGGATGCTATGATTTCCTCCTTGCGGGCATCGCCGCTTTCCATGTAAGTTGCCCTCATCCGGGGAATCGGATTGAAGCGGAATCCCTCGCGCCTGCCATTGCCGGTTGGAGCGACACCGTAATATTTTGCGCTTATCCTGTCGTGAAGATACGAAGTCAGAACCCCGTTTGTCACCATCTGCGTGCGCTGGCCTCTAACTCCCTCATCATCGAAATTCACTGCCCCACGGTTGCCAGGAATGGTCCCGTCGTCCACTATGGTAATGCTGCCATCGCAGATTTTCTGTCCCATCTTGTCGCTGAAAATCGATTGGCCTTTTCGGTTGAAATCCGCTTCAAAGGCATGCCCCATTGCCTCGTGGAGTAATATTCCGGAGGCTCCGGAGCCCATTACGACAGGCATCTGCCCGCCTTTCGGACGCTTTGCGGCGAATCGGTCGTCGATTCCTTTCACGACCTCGGCGGCAATTTCGTCCGCAAGTGCTTCTGAAAGCATTTCCCCGCCTTTCATATAGCTTCGGCTGACGCTCTTCGTTTCCAGTTTCCCATCCTGCATGAACACTGCGGATGCGTATGCTGTGCCATAAGGCCTTGTGTCGCAAGTCATTTCACCGGTAGAATTGTACATGAGAACGTCAGTGATGGTATAAAAGACCCCTGCCAGCACCTTGGCTATTCTGGAATCTTTTACGAATATTTTGTCTTGAAGTCTTTCCAAAAATATTTTGCATTCTCCCAGCTGCCAGTCTTTCAGCATCTGGTAACGATCTCCGTGCTGCAATATATTCATAGAGCCAGCATTGACAGGTGGAATGTCAGCAGAGCCTGCCGCAATTGCAGAGGCAGCATGCGCAGCCGCTGCCATAGATTTCATGTCAGTGTTCTCTGAATATGCGTAACCGGTTTTTTCGCCATTCAGCACCCTGATTCCGGCTCCGTAATCAACGTTGAAGCCTCCGTCGGAAACTATTCCGTCTCTTAATGCTATGTTTCCGTTGACCGTGTTCTCGAAAAATAAATCGCACCAGTCTCCACCATGCTTAAGAGCTTCGGAAACCAGCTTTTCCAAGTTTTCCTTCGATGTGTCGAATGCCGAGAGATAATATTCAGTGTCCATCTTCGTTCTCATTCCTGCGTCCCTCTTTTTCTCTTACGTAATCCTCGTTCATTTTCAGAATCTTATCATATTTACGTTTATCGTATATTTTTATGTTGTCGTCACCGCCTTCGGCTATCATCGTGTAAGGCGTCTTGGAATTGTCCGCAAGCATCCAGTGGTCGCAAAGTGGCATGTAGTCTTTGAATAGATAATACTGGCCCACGTAATAACGTCTTCTGATGGTATCCTCGTCAATATTGTGTCCTCCTGCTTGCACTCTGGCCTTGACTCTCTTGACTGCCATGTCCGGGGAGTTGAGCCAGAAAAAAAGCAGTGTCACGTAATAGCCTTGTTCCTGAGCAACCTTTATCATCTTTAGCAACGACCTTGTGGCTAAAGTCGTTTCGATGCAGAAATCCTTCTTCTTAGAGAAGAGATAGCGGATTTTCAGAAGCATGTAGCGGCTGGCTCCAATCGAAGCTTTTTCTGGATTGAAAGGTGAGAGGCTTTTCGCAAACTCATCCGAATTCACGAACTGAGTGCATTCGAAGATGCCTGGCAGCATCGAGTACGATGCAGTCGTCTTTCCAGAGCCATTGCAGCCCGATATGATATAGAGCCTTGGCATGTGTTTCTATGCTTTCTTTTTTGGATGAGTCACTCCATAACCAAATAGCGAAAAATCCCCTTTGCACGGGTCTCCAGGAAATATGTCGGCAAATGCATCCGTTATTTCCTTCACCGTTGCGATGTCCTTCTGCTTCCGGGAGGTCAGCCCGAGAGCCACTGCCACTTCATAAACGTGTACGTCCAGGGGGATCAGCAGCGAGGCCGGATCTGTGCTTTTCCATATTCCTAAATCCACTTTCCCATCGTTGCGAACCATCCATCTCCTCATCATGTTGATTTTTTTATTGGGAGCCTTAGGGTCATCTTTCTGGCCGAAAATCAATGTCCTCATCTGCGCCTGATTCATCGGTTCAATGCTTTCGCTGCGAAGATATGCTTCTCGCAGGCGAGAGCAGATTGCTGCTATTTCGCTCCACTTCACCGTTCTGTGGATGCTGCTGTCATCGTTCCTCCAGCCACCGCGCATGACATAATCGTAAGGTTTCCATCCCATCTCGTCAAAAAGCCTGCCGCAATCCCTTACGATCATTGCTCTCCTGCCCCAAGCGAAATGCGCGGCGAAGATCGCTGCCACCTCTACATCCTGCAGGCAGGCTTTCCCGACCTTCATCGCCGAGGCGAATCGGGTCGGGAAAGCTATGGGGTCTTCTTGGAAATAGAGCGGGTCGTTGTATGTCTCCGCCCATTCCAGGAGCAGCTGTCTCGTTTCATCGGTCATGTGCTACGCTTTTTGTGCCTGGGCCGTCTTTGCGGCTTCATGCGCAGGCTGGTTGATGATGCGTTCCAGCCAGCTGACCATGCCCCACATTACGCCCATCGCAAGCAGGCAGACTACCATGAACACAGCCCAGCACATCCAAAGCTTCGGCATCTTGTTCAGCATCACTGGCCCAATCCAGATCAGAAGGTTGCCGCAAGCAGTGGCGCTGAGCCACAATCCCTGGCAGATGCCTTGCAGGTTCTTCGGCGCTATCTTTGAGACAAATGACAGGCCAAGAGGCGATATGAATAGCTCCGCTACCGTAAGGAAGAAATATGTGACGATTAACACCCACCACTCGCTCTTCATCGCATCCTGATCGGCAACTGGCAGCGAACGGAAAATTTCTCCTCCGGGAAGGCCCTTCACGGCACTGAGAACTGTCAGGAATATGTAGGCGCAAGCCGTGATAAACATTCCTATGACGATTTTCTTAGGAGTGGATATCTCTTTGCCCCTCTTTGCCAGTCCTCCGAAGATAAGCATTATTATAGGGGTAAGCACAATCACGAAGAACGGGTTAACAGCCTGCCAAATCTCAGGCGCCACTTTGGTCGTGTTGACATAGTCCCTGGCGTAGACAGAAAGCGATTGGCCGTTCTGATGGAATGAGAACCAGAAGAATATGCAGACGCCCAGCACGGCGAACAAAGCCACCATGCGCTGCTTGATTTCTTTGGCCATCTCTTTGGCTTCCTCTGGCGTGTAGCTTTGTCTTTCAGCAGATGACTTCTTGCCAGGAGTAGGGAATTTGGATTTGGTAGCAAGGAATATGATGAGGGAAATGAACATGGCCGCCACAGAAGCGAAGAAACTGTAGTGCACGCCAGTGTTGAACACCTCCAGATAACTGCCGCAAGCAGCTCCCAGATTGCTGACGTCCAGTCCGCCCGCATTTACCTGGTTCATCAGGTCAGTGAGGTTGGTGAGGTTCTGTGCATTCATTCCGTCAGGGTTGTTGATATACTGATGGCAAAGGGCTGGCAAAGAAGCATTGTACACCATGCCCTTGACTCCAAGCCACCACTGACGAAGCAGAGGGGCTACGAATGGAGCGATCAAGCCTCCGATGTTTATGAATACGTAGAAAATCTGGAATCCGGAATCCCTTTTGCTCTTAGCGATTCTAAGCTCCTCTGGACCTTTCTTCGCAGCCTCTGTCTCCAAGTTGTCATACATCTGCCCGACGATTGCTTGCAGATTACCCTTGAACAGGCCATTTCCGAAAGCAATGAGTGCCAGAGCCAGGCAAGTGAATGCCAGAAGCCATGAATGATTGCTCTGCGTGGCCACGATAGGAATCGCTATCAGCACGTATCCCATGGCCATTACGATAAGGCCCCACTGAATAGTGCCTTTGTAATTCTGCTTGTGGTCAGCTATCAGTCCTCCGACAAGGCTGAGCACGTAGATTGCCGCATAGAAAACAGAATAGATGACTCCGGCTGTTCCCTCGTCCAAGCCGAACTTGGAGCAGAGAAAGAGGAGAAGAACGGCGTTCATAATATAGTAGCCAAAACGCTCTCCCATATTACTTAAGGCTGCCGCGATAAGCCCTTTAGGGTGGTTCTTAAACATATTGAATAAAAATTTGTGACTCAATAAATATTTCCCCTAATTTATGAATTCTCTCGTTTGCTACCAAATCTTTATGTTTTTCATTCCGTTTTTTTATATTTGTGATGATATGTGCAATTATCGTGAGGAAATTTACTGAAATACTACTTGAAGGCTTGATGAGAGCCTTGGCATCTCTACCATTAGGGTTCCATTATGCGTGCGCAGGATGCATAGCGTGGATAGTGAAAGACATAGTACATTATCGAAGGAATGAAGTGATGATCAATCTTTCTCGGTCATTTCCCGATAAGAAGTACAAAGAACTTTCGGCTATCGCCGACAAGTTCTACAAGCACTTCGCCAATATTATTGTGGAAATGGTCTGGTTCGGAGGATGCCGGAACCCAGAGAGGCTTCGCAAACAGGGGATAATGACCATGACCAATCCTGAAGTACTTGATAAAGCCTTGGAAAATTCGCATGGAGTTCTGATAATGGATTCTCACTGCGGGAACTGGGAACTGCTTGGGGGCATATACGAATACGACCCACGTCCGCAGAGGCATTACGTGATAGACGACGTCGTGGTAGTTTACAAACCTCTTGAGAATAAAGTCTGGAACGAGGTGATGAGAAAGAATCGCTGCGCCCCCGTCCTTAGGCAAGGCTACAAGGGCTATCTCGGTTCAGGGGAAGTGATGCGCTATGTGATTGAGCATAAGAATGACAGGAAGATTTACATTTTTCTGAATGACCAGTATCCTTACAGGATCGCTAGGAATCGCGACAGGATAACTTTCATGCATCAGGAGACGAATGCGATGGAGGCGGCTGCATCGATGGCGCATAAGTTTGGAATGGATGTGCTTTACATGAACATAAAGCCTGTGGCAAGGGGACATTACGAGATGCGGCTGACTCCGATTTGCGATGATGCTTCCGTGATGACGCCTCAGCAGATAAATCAGGAATTCTTCTCGCTGCTGGAGCAGGATTTGAATGAGGTGCCTTGGAACTACCTTTGGAGCCATAAAAGATGGAAATGAATTTAATATATTTATGAATATGAAAATTTTTAAGACTTTGGCATTTTTCTGCCTTGCGCTGACTTTTTCTCCGGCTCTTGGGCTATCGGCTCAGGACCAGCCCGGAACCATGTCCTATGCCTTGCCGCAGACCACGATTTCGCTTGAAGTAGAGGCAGTCATAGAGCATTTTTATGCTGGGCCATATGCGAAATATGCCCAGAAATACCTCGGAGTCCAGGCTCGTGAGGCCAACGGAACCACTACTCACATCAGCAGCATCAAGATGACTCCGTACATAGAGGCCGATCAGGCTCAGAGGTACTATGTTAATGCAGGCAAAGATGCCGCTTCCCTGGTGGCTCTGTCTGCACAAGGCCTGATCGCTGTTTCGGATGGCAGTTTCGGGAAAGGTTCAGAGTTCAGGTTCGCCTCTGCGTCAGGAGCCGATTTTGCAGACAAGGGGGTTAGCTCTAACCTGACTTCCGAGGCCACGATGCTCTATCGTGGCGTGAAAGGGGAGGAGTCTTTCAACAGGGTTGCCGTGCAGCAGAACATGGTGGTGCAAAAATCCCTTGAGCAGAGGGCGCAGGAGGCTGCGGACATGATATTCAATCTTCGCAAGAAGAGGGTTCAGATCGTGACCGGCGACACTGATGCAACCTACAGTGGAGAGGCGATGGGTTCCGCCCTTGCGGAAATCTCTGCTCTGGAGAAAGAATATATGTCCATGTTCATCGGTTACAGCGACCTTCAGACCCAGAAGATCAAATGCGACGTGGTTCCGGTGAGGGATCAGAAGACCCAGACCTATGTCGCATTCAGGGTTTCAGACACAGACGGAGTGGTTTCGGCCGATAACATGTCTGGCAAGCCATATCTGCTGGAGCTGGTGCCGCAGAATGTCTCTGCTTCTCAGGGAAAGGCTGCTGCGGCCAAGGGAACCACTGTCATCTATCGCATACCTGCAATCTGTACTGTCAAGCTTTCAGACGGAGTGTCCTTGCTGCTTCAGGACAGAATCCCGGTTTACCAGCTTGGGACAGTAAGTTACTACCCGATAGGAAAATAACCTTTTAATTAATACTGATAAAATGACTATTAAAGATTTACAACCGAAGGCCGTTTGGGAGAACTTCTACGGTCTCACACGTATCCCTCGTCCATCTAAGCACGAGGCCAAAGTTCAGGAATATCTTCTCGAATGGGGAAAGAAAAACGGCGTCGACGTGAAGCGAGACGACACTGGCAACATAATTTTCTCCGCCCCTGCCACAAAGGGGTTCGAGGATCGCAAAGGCATAATAATGCAGGCTCACATGGACATGGTGCCGCAGAAAACAGCGGACACTAAGCACGATTTTCTCAAGGATCCCATCGAGACTGAAATCAAGGGCGAGTGGGTTGGCGCGAAAGGCACCACTCTAGGTGCGGATAATGGAATTGGGGTGGCCATAGCCCTGTCCGTCCTTCAGGATAAAACACTTAAGCATGGACCTCTGGAGGCTCTCATAACTTATGACGAAGAAACAGGAATGACAGGAGCGAATGCCCTGAAGCCAGGAGTGCTGAAAGGTGACATATTGCTTAACCTCGACTCTGAAGAGGAAGGAGAACTCTGCACCGGCTGCGCAGGCGGCATCGATGGCATCGCTGACTTCGCTTACAGGACTTACAAGACTCCCGACGGGTTCACAGGCTACAAAGTGACGGTCAAAGGCATGAAGGGCGGCCACTCTGGAATGGATATCGCTCTTTGCAGGGCAAATGCCAACAAGGTCCTGTGCAGAATATTGATAGCCCTTATCAATGAATATGGAGTCAAGGTCGTCTCCATCACCGGCGGCTCCTTGCGCAATGCCATTCCTTTCGAGGCCGAGGCATGCATCCTTGTTCCTGTCGCAGAGACTCGTAATGTTAAGGCACTGGCAGAGAGAATATTCGAGGAAATTAAGTTCGAGTACCAATATTCAGATCCGGACATGCTGATGCTCTACGACAAGTCACCTAAGCCGGCAGCTCGCTACATTGGCCCTAAGACTGTCCTGGCAGCAGTCAAGGCAATCCTTGCATGCCCTCATGGCGTGAAGAGGATGAGCGACACCCTTCCTGGCCTGCCGGAAACTTCTACGAATATGGCTATGATAAGGACAGAGAAGGGGCATCTGAAGGTATATTCGCTTACTCGCAGCTCGATTGATTCTGCGAAGATGTCATATGCCGATTCCATTCGCTACGTGTTCGAACTGGCTGGAGCAAAGTATTCCACTTCCGGTGCATATAGCGGCTGGGCGCCTAAGCTGGGCACTCCTATGATAAAGGTTCTTGAAGACACATATAAGAAGCTATTCAATAAGGACCTTAAGATCACGGCCACGCACGGAGGCCTGGAATGCGCTATCATGGGAGCCAAGTATCCTAACTGGGAGATGGTATCCATAGGCCCTACCATCGTGCATCCGCATTCTCCGGACGAGAGGGTGGAAATCGCTTCCGTCGAGAAGGCCTGGAGGTTCGTCACCGCACTTCTCGAGAACGTCCCTAAGAAATAGCGAACAAACCATCATATGGACCGCTCGTTTAACCGCGAGCGGTTTTTTTACATAGTCAATCCTTAACAACTGTCCATTGCGCAGTTTGTAGTTTTATATTGAGGACCTCCGAAGAGGATTTGCAACAAGACAAATAAAGTCTTCGC
>ONBM01000033.1 GCA_900316045.1 uncultured Bacteroidales bacterium
GATTATATTTACGAAACCAATGTAAAAAATTTTCAGGACTTGAAAATCCTAATTCATTATCGTTCAACAATTGGTAAAAAAATATCAGGACAAGACACCTATATGAAAATCAGGCAGGGTGGGCAATTGACACAATCGGACATATTGATAATCAGGTATATGAGAAGTGCCTCTTGCTTACCCTATCCGATGGAACTAACCACGGAACAACAGCCTATCGGCTGCATCGCCAAAGAGAATTTGCCCGATTGTCTGGCTCTCGCGAAGTTCCAGCTGGCAAAGATTCGATAGGGTATTGTCTCTGGATGTATGAATTATCGCATTAGTTTTTTAACTTCGGGGCATGATTGTCAAGACCAACGTGAAGATAAATCTTGGGCTGAACGTGCTGCGTAGGCGTCCGGACGGCTACCACGACATCGAGACTCTTTTCGTGCCGTGCTACAGCTACGGCGACGTCATAGAAATCATAACCGGCGATGACTTCAGCCGTACTTCGGCGAGGCTGTTTGCGAAATATTCCCCGATGGATTTCCGTCTGCATCTTGATGAAGCGCCGATGATCGCTCAGGGAATCTCTCCTGACGGAAAGCTGATGATCACGATTGCTCGTGAGGCAGGCGTAGGCTGGAATCCGCTAAATGATTTGTGCGCAAAGGCTTACGAGTTGCTGGCGAAGGACTTCAAACTGCCGCCTGTCAAAATATTCCTGGAAAAAAATGCGCCAGTGGGAGCCGGTCTTGGCGGAGGTTCTGCCGATGCGGCTTTCGTCCTTAAAGCATTGAACGAGCTTTTCGCCCTTGGCCTCAATGAAGATGAGCCCAGCGCCGACGGAAAGCCTTCGCTAAGGGAATATGCTGCCTGCCTAGGCTCTGACTGCGCCTTTTTCATATTCAATCGCCCCATGATCGGGACAGGCAGAGGCGATATTTTGAGACCGCTATCCTCCGTAGCAGGGCAGCAAATAACCTCCGAAAATATATTCGAGAAACTTGGCCTGGATCTTAGAGTAATCGTGCCGGAAGGCATTTCCGTCTCAACTGCTGAAGCATACAAATGCATTCAGCCCCGAGAAACCGCCGACGGAGCCAATCGCCAGCTGAAAGGCGCCGAAACGCTGGAAATGGCCCTGATGCGTCCAATCGAAGAATGGAAAGACAATATAGTCAATGATTTCGAGGTCACCGTTTTCAAAGCCCATCCCGAACTGGCAGCGATAAAACAGTCGCTCTATGATGCTGGAGCAGCCTACGCTTCAATGTCTGGCTCCGGCTCAGCACTGTTCGCACTGTACCGTCAATGATTCATTGTCCAGACGATACCTTTTGCAAGGCGGCCGGTGGCGTTATTGAAGTGATTCCCGGGATTCAGCTCAAAGATAGAGTTGATGCCAAGCTTGGCATAGTGTCCGCATAGCTCTTCAGTATTTTCCTGATTTTTAGAAACATGCATATTCTTTGAGCGGCTTTCCTTATCCCCGAGAGAGAAGTATGCCGACAGCGGTTTCCTGCAAAACTCGTGGTTAAGGGTAAATTCCATAAAATTTGGGTACCAGAGCGAGCCGGAGGCCGAAACCACTCTCTTGAAGGCATCTGTGACGTATGGAGCATAAATGGCATAAAGCCCTGCCAATGAATATCCTGCCAGAATTCGCTCTGAACCCGCGGCAGCGTCAGAATCGCCCCCGGCAGCGCCAAAGAGTACCTTTTCTGCAAACGGGATAACTTGCTGGGTCATGAATATGGTATATTCATTTGCCTTGCCCTCAAAATCATCTTCTTGCGACAGCACAGGCTCGCATGCCCAAGGCGTCAGTTCTGCATCCCAGCGCAATCCACTGATAGTAACCAGATTGAGCGGCCTGCAACCTGACTTGGCGCACTCTTCTAAAACTGCCTGTCCAGCCTCCATGTACATTGGAGAATACACCGTCGGCGCCCCTGATTTCCCGCAAGGGTAGACGATGACCTTCTTGTTCTCCATGATTGATTTGAACGGACTCATCATATTCAATATGAATTGCTTTGCTAAGGTACGGAAATTTTCCTTAATGCGATTTCTGAAATTGGCTAATCTTTAATATATTTGACGGTTATGGCACGCTGATAAACCAATATTATCTGAATATGACGAATCGAATATTAACGGCATCGCTCCTCTCAGCGATGATTTTGGCTGGGTGCTCCAGAGGCACGAATGAGGCTCCTGAGCCTTACGGGCCGGTGCCGTCACCGCAGCAATTGGAATGGCAAAAGATGGAATTGAATATGTTCGCTCACTTTGGCCCGAATACTTTCACCGGGCGAGAATGGGGGCTTGGCACCGAGACGGAGGACATCTTCAATCCGACGGCATTGGACTGCTCTCAATGGACTGCTGTCGCTAAAGCGGCTGGCTTCAAGGGCGTTATAATTACTGCAAAGCATCACGATGGCTTCTGCCTTTGGCCAAACCCTGTCAGCCAGCACACAGTTGCCCAGAGCAAATGGCAAGATGGGAAAGGCGATGTCTTGAAGGAACTCTCTGCTGCTTGTGAAAAAGATGGACTGAAGTTCGGAGTGTACGTCTCGCCTTGGGACAGGAATGATCCTTACTATGGAAGTCCTGAATATAATGACGTGTACGTCAGGACATTGCAGAGCGCTCTTGGGAGCTACGGCAAGGTGTTCGAGCAGTGGTTTGATGGTGCCAACGGCGAAGGGCCTAACGGGAAGAAGCAGGAATATGACTGGGATTTGTTTCATAAGACAGTTCTGGATTTACAGCCAGACGCAGTGGTGTTCAGCGACGTGGGTCCAGGGTGCCGCTGGGTCGGGAATGAAAGAGGAATAGCCGGACGCACGAATTGGAGCAGGTTGGATATTGAAGGCTACGAGCCAGGCGCAAAAGCCCCATCAACAGATACGCTTAATTGCGGTAACGTGCATGGGGCAAGATGGATTCCTGCGGAAACCGATGTCTCCATCCGCCCAGGCTGGTTCTGGAGGGAGAGCGAGAACGATAAAGTGAAATCTGTCAGGAAGCTCCTGGATATCTATCACGCCAGCGTAGGGCGTAATTCCTTGCTTCTGTTAAATGTGCCACCTGACACTACAGGACGCATAAATTCAGCCGATTCATTAAGGCTTATGGAGTTCAGGGCCGCACTCGATAAAATATTCAAGGAAAATCTTGCCGATGGCGCTAAAGTAAAGGCGAGTGCCACGAGAGGCAGCCGCTTCAATGCAGCGAATATCTTGAATAATGAATATGATGCCTTCTGGGCAGCGCCTGACGAAGCCAGGTCAGCCACGCTGGAGATAACGCTTCCGCAGGAGAAGACTTTCAATCTGGTCATGCTTCAGGAATATATCCCATTGGGCCAGAGAATTAAGGCTTTCACCGTCGAGGCTCAGGATGCATCAGGGCAGTGGAGGGAGATTGCCTCCGAGACCACCATCGGCTACAAGAGAATCGCACCTGTGGAGAAAACGACCGCAAAGGCATTGAGGGTGAACATAAAAGACTCATTCGCCTGCCCCGTCATCAACGGCTTCGGGCTTTTCCTCGATGAGGTAAATTGATAGGGGAGACGAGTCCTTACATTGTGACCAGCTCGTATTCGCGAGTGCCAAGCCCGATTTTCTCGCCATGTTCCAGGGTCTCTTTCCAGCTAACGTTAGGATTGCTGTCCTTGAAATGGTCATGGTAGTGATGCCAGTCAGGCTTGGCAAGATTGTCCCCTAACTGACTGTTCCTGATAGGGTCCGCCTTCTGGCAAAGATCCACGCAGGCCTGGTCGAGGGCGATCGGGTCGAAAGAAGCCAGCATGCCTATATTCGGAAGAATAGGGGCGTCATTTTCCCCGTGGCAGTCGCAATTCGGAGAAACATCAGTGATGAGGCTCACGTGGAAGCATGGCCTCCCGTCGCACACCGCCTGGGCATATTCTACCATCTTGCGGCAGAGCAGATCGTTGGCATCCCAGTTGTCGTTCTCGATTGCATCGAAAGGACAAGCGCCTATGCATCTGCCACAGCCTTTGCATATTTCGGGATCTATATACGCTTTGCCTGTGTCGTAAGAAATGGCGTCCGAACCACATTCCTTCGAGCAGCGCTTGCAATTGCGGCAATTGTCGGTCAGCACATGAGGTTTTCCGCTGTTATGTTGCTGCATTTTCCCTGCTCTGGACCCGCACCCCATGCCGATATTCTTGATGCTCCCGCCGAATCCGGTAGATTCGTGGCCTTTGAAGTGGGTCAGGGAGATGAACACGTCTGCGTCCATTATGGCATGGCCGATCAGAGCCGTCTTGCAATATTCCCCATTCCTTACTGGCACTTCAATGTCGTCGGTTCCGCGAAGTCCGTCGCCTATTATCACAGGGCAGCCCGTCGTCATGTAGTTGAAGCCGTTTACCTCGGCGCAATAAATATGCTCGATTGCGTTTTTCCTGGAGCCAGGATAAAGCGTGTTGCAGTCGGTGAGGAAAGGCTTTCCACCTAGCTCTTTCACTACGTCTGCGACAGCCTTTGCGTAATTCGGGCGCAGATAGGCTATATTCCCAAGTTCTCCGAAGTGCATTTTGATGGCGACCAGCTTGCCGTCCATGTCTATATTGCCTATTCCTGCACGGCGCATAAGCTTTTGAAGCTTGGCAGGAAGCGACACGCCCAGCTTAGTGCGGAAGTCTGTGAAATAAACCCTTGCCTTTTCCATGTGAAATTGTTTTTCGCAAAATTAATGAAAGTTTCCTTAGAAATTTCTGGAAACTAGAATATAGGCTTAATATTCCTTAATTTGTATAACTGACTGATGATTGGCGTGCCGCGGTCAAAGGCTTGTTTTTTGCATCGGTTCTAGAGTTTTTTTAAAAAATATCGTCATGAAAAAGATTTTTCTTTCTGTTTTGGCTGTCCTCTTTTGCATTCTCGCAGGAGCCCAGTCATCGAAATTGGATGGAGCTTTGGATCCGCTAAAAGATGCCTCGCTGCTGGATGTCGAGATTAATTTCGACGATGGGGCTTACAAATATATCCCCGAAGAGCAATTCGCAAAGGAGAATTCCGACTGGGAGCAGATCAAGAAGGAAACCTCTGAAAGGTTCATGGAGGGCATCAATGCAAAGCTGAGGCTTACGAAGAGGGCTGCCGTAATGACCGATAAGCAAGACTTCACGATTCAGGTCGATATCGTTAGCGTCGATGAGAAAGGGAACACAATCTCGAATGTCAGATTCCTTGACGAGAAAGGAAATGCCTTCGCAAAAATTGACAATCTGTATGCTTCAGGAGGCCGTTTCGGAACTTTCTGCAACCTTATGGGCGATGGCATGGAGGAAACCGGCGAAAAAATCGGACGGACAGTTTCTTATTACTTCCTTAAGAAGAAAATCAAGCTATAGGGCTGGCGTCGGCAGTGCTGGAGTACTTGAAGCAGTTGTCCACGGGATTTGAATATATCCCCAGGAATATATCTTTAAGCACTTCCGGCTCTTCGACCTCGTATTTCAGCAGGCCATTGATGCGGTTGATGAATCTGGCCTCGTGCTCGTCATCATATTCCAGCCCCTTGAATTCATGTTTTCCGAACCTGATGTCGTGGGCTATGAAATTATTGGGCGTGAGGGCATAAGCTTCATGAATGCGGCGGTCTATCAGTTTAGCCACCTCTCTCTCATATTCGATATTCGTAAGCGAGTCGAATTTGGAGAGATCTTCTCTCGAGACAGGCTTGCAGATGCTCAGGTGCACGTCCCCTTTCGGCTTGGTGATGCCGCTGAGGATGCTGGCAAGGTCTTCGCCTTGTTTCTTCACGTATTTCTCGAATCTGGATTGGTATAGTTCCAAGGCCTTCATGTAGTCGCATGTCTCCCACTCGTAGGAGATGGCGAGTGGCACTATATTCAGTTCCTCCAGTGCGGCTATCTTATCTTCCCTTTTGCTCATGCCAAGCATCTTGATCACGCCTTGGTCCGTGATGTCGTTTCCATCCTTGGTCCTGCCGTTCCTGTGCGCTATCCACGCAGACTGTTTTTTTTCGGTGATGGTGAACCTGATGTAATCTGAAAGATGCTTCGATTTTATGTAAAATTCCCTCAGGTTCATTATCCCGGGCCTTTCTACTCGGAACATCTTGTTCGACTTGCCGATGTCAATTACAAGGCTGGAAGTCATGAGGTTTGCCCCGAAGGTGATTTCTGTCGTCGCCATGCCGTTGTCGTACAGCACGTTCTGCAGCACAGAGGCATCCAGCATTATGTCCCTGTGATTGGAAATGAAGAGGTAAGGTTTGTCTTTCTCGAGATTTTCTATTCCTGAATATGTGAAATCCGTCATGCTGCGCTGCCTTATCTGGTCATTCACGTGCCACATTACCTTCACTTGGAACTCATCGCATGTCTTTATGCTCTTAAGCAGGCTGCGCGTCTGCTCCACGCTTTTATCAGGGAATATGTAGGATGCCAGCAGAGGGAAAACCTCGTTATCGGCGATGCGCTGCATTGCCGCAGGGATTTCCTCGTCGTAATAAGGCCGGATGTCGTCGAATTGAGGGTCTCTAATCATCTATTTCTTTCTTAAATCTATGAATTTCACTGGTTTGCGGCTCTTTGCCGGGAAATTTATTTTCTGAATCTCGTCCGCCGGCAGTATTTCCACCTTCGGGGCAACGCGCAGGCGAGAGCGGAAACGGTCTTTCAGCTCTTTCACGACATCGAAGTCCTGCTCGGCTTTCAGCCCAACTTTCACAATGACGTCGTCTGTGCCGGCCTCGGAGTCCTGCACGTAAATCACGTAGTTGGCAAGATATTCCGTGTTGTCCAGCACGTCGTTTATCGCAGGCGGATAAAGAGTCGTTCCCTTGAGCTTTATCATGTTGTTCTTCCTGCCTACCAGTGGAGTCAGCCGGTAGGAGTTCCTGCCGCATTTGCAAGGCTCTACTATTTTGGCAGCTATGTCTCCGGTGCGGAAGCGTAGCAGAGGCATTCCTTCCACCCCGAGCGTGGTTACGACGATTTCACCTTCTTCGCCGTCTCTCACAGGAAGTCCATCTTCGCCGATTATCTCGACT
Source organism: uncultured Bacteroidales bacterium (assembly GCA_900316045.1). Taxonomy (GTDB): domain Bacteria; phylum Bacteroidota; class Bacteroidia; order Bacteroidales; family UBA932; genus Cryptobacteroides. The sequence continues at coordinate 7,054 of ONBM01000033.1, forward strand.
ATTATGAGTTCAGGGTGCACATGCCCGCCGCAGCCATATCGGCATTCCGAGAAAGTGGCGCCCATCTCCGTCGATGAATATGTGGCATACAGTTCCACGTCCCACTTTTCTTTTATCTTGCTGCCAAGCAGGTTCAGGCTGAAATCTTGATTGCGCAGACCCTCGCCGATGCCTATTATTTTTTTGATGCTGGATTTGCGATAGTCTATCCCGTGTTCTTCTGCGTATTGGATGAGCCTGAGGATGAAGGACGGCACGCACATTATCGTGTCTGGCTTTATCCTTTGAATAGTGTCCCATTGCAGTTCGGGGATGCCGTTCCCCACCCGAATCACTCCTGCCCCGAGAGCTCTCAAGCCGAGGAAATATGCCAGGCCGGCCATGAACCGCTTGTCGATGGTGGTCATCAGCTGAACCACGTTGCCTGGCCTCACGCCGGCGCAATGGAAGGATTTCCTTTCGTTGAAGGCCAGACGGTCTAGGTCTTTGTCGGTGCAGCAGAATGTCACCGGATCCCCTAAAGTGCCGGAGGTCGTGATGTAGTCGATGACTTTTTCTTTAGGCACGCAGAGAAAATCTTCGTTGAACAACTGCAGGTCTTTCTTTTCGGTGAAAGGTATCTTCACCAGGTCCTCTATGTGGCGGATCTTCTCTACGTCGATAGAATAGCTTTGGAACATTCTCCGGTAATATGGAGAATTTGCAGCCAGGTAATCCAGTGCCTCGTGGAGCTTACGTTCCTGAAACTCTTTGATTGCGTCAGCTGTTTGGAATTCAATGTCTTGGTTCAATGCCATGATTGCGAAAGCGCATAATCTTCGCAAAGATACTCATTTTGAGTTTCAATCAGAAATTAATTATTCTCCGAATTCATCGGAACTCACAGTCTTGTCCGGATTCTGGAAAAAGTGCCGATTCCGCTCCTTGAAAACTCGGGAAAAGTCCCGAAAAATCTGTCAGTTTTTGCAAAGATTTTTCACCCACTCGAGGAAAAGTGGGAGCCAGTCGGCATCTTTGGAGGCTGAGCCGAAGCCGTGACCGCCTTTCTTGAACTGATGATATTCATGGGGAATGCTTGCTGCGGTGAGGGCTGAGTCCAGCGCGACACTGTTATGGTAGTCGACGGTGGGGTCGTCCATGCAGCTAACCACGAAAGCTGGCGGCATGCTTGCCGGGATGTCCAGCTCCATCGAGAGCTTTCGACGTAGCTCAGGGTCGTTCCTGCGGCTGCCCAGCAGGGCTTTCCTGGAGTGCTCGTGTACGATAGCCTCGTCGCTCATTGTAACGACAGGATATATCGCGGCGACGAAAGAGGGGCGAGATGAAATGCCGCCGGAGGAAATATGCTCTTCGGCACTATTCAATGCAAGGTGGCCACCGGCGGAAAAGCCCATGACGCCAATTTTGGAAGTGTCTATGCCGTATTCTCCGGCTTTGGAACGGATGCTGATTACGGCATTCTGAACGTCTTGCAGAGCTTTCGGGTAATGGGTCTGCGGGAACGCCAGAGGGCCGAGTAAGAAATACCTGGTTCCAGCATGCCTATAGTAAAGAACGAATGCGGCAATTCCATTTTCTCTAAGCTTTTCTGCCACTTCCGTCCCTTCTACTTTGCGACCAAGCCAGAGATAGCTGCCCCCCGGACACACTACCACTGCCGCTCCCGTTGCCTGGCCTGGCTCCGGCAGGAACGGAATAAGTCTCTGCGCCTCTGCAGAAAAACCGATTAGGAGAATTATGAATATGCTGACAAGGCGTTTCATTAATATATTCGTAGACTCTCTATGAAAATTTCCTCAAAAATAGGAATTTAATTTTCAGTTTTTCTCTCGTTTTATGGCCATAGGGGAATGAAAATCAATATTTTTTTAGCAAATTTGGAAGAAGATATTTCCGAGGATTTCCTGATGCCATGATTAACCAATTGATTATTAATATGAGACGAACCTTTTATGCCCTAATTGCCATGGCGCTGTGCCTGACAGCCTGCCATAAGACTACGAAAATCGAATCATCCGTTCCAGCGAAGATCGTGGACGGAGCCGTAGTGCTAGAAACACCCGCCCGCGAGCCTGGCCAGGAAAGCGCTCTGGCAATGGCCTGCGATCCTATCGACACAGTCAGGATTGCTTTTGTCGGAGTCGGCGGACGCGGCACTGCTGCTGTCCAGCGCTACACCTACATCGATGGGGTGAAAATCGTCGCTTTCTGCGACCTCGACTCGGCCAAGACCGCCCATTGCAATGAGATAATCACGGGGAGAGGACTTCCTAAGGCATCTGAATATGTTGGCGAAGAGGCTTACAAAGACCTTTGCGCGAGGAATGACATCGATCTGGTGTACATAGCCACCGACTGGCTCAACCATGTTCCGATAGCGCTCTGCGCCATGAATAACGGCAAGCATGCGGCAATAGAGGTTCCTGCGGCGATGACGATCAAGGAGTGCTGGGACCTTGTGAACACTTGCGAGAAGACCCGCAAGCACTGTACTATCCTCGAGAACTGCTGCTACGACTTCTTCGAGATGGCAGCCCTGAACATGGCTCAGCACGGACTTTTCGGCGAAGTATACCACGTGGAAGGCGCCTACATCCATTTCCTCTCGGACGGCTGGGACCGCAGCGAGACCTGGAGGCTGGACTACAACATGGCGAACAGAGGGGACAACTACCCTACGCACGGGTTCGGCCCTATCTGCCAGTTGCTGGACATCCACAGAGGAGATAAGCTCGACTACCTGGTTGCCATGGACACTCCGTCCTACAACGGAAAGGCTGCCGCCAAGAAATTCCGTGGCGTTGACGAGTGCCTTGACGGAGACCACACCATAAGCCTCATCCGCACGGAAAAAGGCAAGGTCATGGAAGTGCAGCATAATGTCTATGCCTACAGACCGTATTCCAGAATGTATCAGCTTACTGGAACTGAAGGATTCGCCAATAAATATGGGCAGCCCGGCATTTCAGTGAAAGGCATAAACGGCCACTCCTATGTTTCGCAGGAACAGTTCGATTCCCTCATGGTTGCCTACACGCCAGATTTCGTTAAGGAAATCCAAGACAAGGCGAAGGAAGTAGGAGGACACGGCGGCATGGATTACATCATGGACTACAGGCTCATCTATTGCCTGCGCAAGGGGCTTCCTTTGGACGAAGATGTCTATGACGCTGCGGAATGGAGCAGTGTGCAGGAACTCAGCCGTATCTCCCTTGAGAACAATTCGATGCCGGTCAAAGTTCCAGACTTCACCCGCGGCGACTGGGACAAGGTCAAGGGCTTCACCTACGCATTCTAGCAGATTGGACTGGGCATCGAAGTGGGTGCCGAGGACCCTCAGGATAGAAAAAAGCAACCAAGCCTCTCAATCAATCCTTTGCCCACATCCAATAGGGTAATGCCCAACTATGTACCAAACCCTGTGTTTGAGAATATGCCCTGTGTTTAAGAATGCATCCCGTCATTCATCAGGCAATCGCCTCCGAAAGCCGCTCGGAGAACCGTTCGTCCCTAGGTGATCACATTCATGCTTTAACACAGGGTTTCGCATCTGACCCGCTTTTCACCCAGACGAGAAAGGATGTGGGTCATCGAGGCCGGGCGGGCTCGTAGTGCAGGTTCTTTGGCAGGGAGGAGCAGTGTGAGGCTATGGCTAGGTTCTCTTCGCTTGGGTCGGAGGCGTAGACTTCGGTCTCCGGATGCATCAGGGCATACAGCAGGGAGTATGCCCCTATGCCGCAATCAGGAATTTCAATCTCTTTAGGCGAATCACCGTTATGCAGATAGTCCACGTTGCCGAGGTTGCGTAGGGCTTGGCGGGCGCGTGCCTCGAGGTCAGCGCCTTTGTAGAGATACTTGCTCAGGACATAGCCGGCAAAATATTCAGGAGTCTCCAGACGACGGCGCAAGGCATCATATTCATTTATCATGGCATGCCTGAAAATCTTTGCGGCCTCATGATAATCGGTCGCTGGTGGCATCCTGCGGCCTATCTGTAGATGAATGGCTCCTTTGCGCAGCATGAAATCGCTCTTTGGCAGCACGTGATTTGCCCCATGCAGGCAGACAGGGACTATATCCAGCCCGAGCGCCTGGGAAACATAGAATGCCCCCTTGTGGAATCGCCCGATGCTGCCATCCATTGTCCGGGTGCCCTCCGGGAATACTATTATCGAATATCCCCTGGCGACCAGGTTCCTGATTTTGTCCATATTCTTTTCCAGCCCCTCGGCGATCGGATGGCATTCCGCCTTGTGCAGCAGGTAACCGTAGAGCGGATTGTTCCAAACCCAGTCATTGGTTGCGAAAACCAGCTTGGGATGCATCAGTAGCAGGCAGATGGCGTCGAAATGGGACTGGTGGTTGGCGATAATGACTGCGGGCTTGTCAAAGGTGGTCCCGAAAGGGTTCTCCATCGTGAATCTGACTCCTGGAATGCGCATGACTATGAATCTGGACAGCCTGCTGATGAAGCGGTGATAGCTCTCGGCAGCCTCCTCGCCCTTGCGGAAAAGGAAATGGAAGAATGTGTAGGGATAGACGAACAGGAACATTATCAGGGCGAATGCGCAGATGGAATAAAGCGACCTTGCCAGCCTGCCGAGAGTGATAGGGACGTCCCTCTTGATGCCTTTCCTGAGGGTCAGCCAGTTGAATATGACCGGAGGCAGGTAATATGCCATGGCGACCACCACGAACATGCCTATCACCGTTACGATTCCCAGCGAGCGCATCGCAGGGTGCTTTGCCAGCACCAGCGCGCCAATGCCTATGAACATGATGAGCGCCGAATTGAATATGCTGTTTTTATATGTCGAGAGCCGTTTTTTGCCGTAGGCATATTCATAAATCATGGCCTCCGTCATGAATATGGTGTAGTCATCGCCCTGCCCGAAAATGAAGGTAGCTAGGATGATGTTCACTATGTTGAAGCGAATATCGAACATCCCCATTATGCCGAGAATCCAGAACCAGCTGACAGCCAATGGGATGAATGCGAGAAGGCTGAGTTCCAGGCGGCGGAAGCTGAGGCAGAGGAATATGAATACAACCAAGCTGCAAACTATTCCAATGAAGTCGAAGTTTTCCGAAAGCACTGAGGCTAGCCTGCTGCTTATGTCGCTGGAATCGAAAACCAAGGTGCCGTTCCCGTCGGCAGCGTCTTTGATGTCCTGCCGGAATTCTGGGTCCTGGTAATATATCTTATTGACGATGCGGTACCCGTTGCTTCCAGACAGGACGTAAGTCCCATCGAAGGCAGCCGCCAGAGGCGAGTCCATGGTGATGGCGTGAGGCACGGGAGCTGAACTCAGAAGGCTCATGAACGGGGCGAAAGCATTCTCGGAGAAGCCAGCCATGGCACTTTCCGCCCGAAACTCTTCGCTCAGTCGTTCCGCCTTCCCATTGCCCCAGAAAGCGTTCCACCGCTCAATCCTCCTACGCTGCTCCTTAAGGGACGGCAGCATGTTCCCAGCCCCTTTCACCATGACGGAATAGCCGAATTTCGCAATGCGCTGTCGCAGCTCGTCGTTCCGCTCTAAAGCTTCTTCCAAGGTTGCGCCTTCCGCCATGGCGTACATCTCTTTGCTCTGGTTCTGCGGCTCCAGAAGCGCCAAAGCCGCCTTTTGCTCCTTGGTCATGAAGTTGATGCTCTGCATGTCAGAATCGAACTTGGTGCGGGTGCTAAATATTCCCAGCACTACCGTGGAAGCTATGACCGCTACGAACAACCAGCCGCTGGATGGCACCTTATCAGGGAATATTCTGCCGAGCTCCACTGTCCTTGCGCTTGGATTACGCCTTCGGACGAAGACCGGCAGGAATATGAGCACGAAGACAATTGTTCCTGCCAGCATCAGGGATGCGAACAAACCCATGTCCTGCATTGCTGTCGCATTCAGGAAAATAAGGCAGAGGAAGGCAGCTATGGTCGTTATGTTCCCGATTAGCAGAGGCTCTATCATTTCCTTGAGATTCTGGCGCGGGGATATTCCGGTTTTAAGGCCGTCCATGAAATGCAGCGGATAATTCACTGCGATCCCGATAATCACAGAGGCTACCCCAAGCACGATGATGGACATGCTATGGCGTATCAGAGACATCGCTCCCAGTGCGATGAGCCAGCCGAAGAGGGTTGAGGCTATTATCCAGAAAATGTCGGAAAAGCGTCTGTAAGTTAGAACCAGCAGCAAGCCTATCAATATCATTGCCAGCGAGATGGCGAGCATGCTGTCTTTCTTGATCTGCGTGGCGTTGCCTGCAGCTATCAGCGGAGCCCCAACTGCGCTGATCTCTATGTCAGGATGTCCTGCCTCGGTGCTGTCTATGGCTTCTTGCACCATTACGGCCACCTTGGCATTCATTGCGGACTCGCTAGTGCCGAATGGAGATGTCAGGAAGGCAATGCCCTTGCCGTCTTTCAGGAATATGTAATCGTCTGCTACCGTGTAATCGTCGTTGGCAGTTGTCGTCCTAAGCCGCTGGAGGATAGGCGAAAACAAGTGCAATGGGTCTTGGCTTATGTTTTCTGCGACCATGTCTCCGGTCGGAAACATCAGTGCTTGCTTGTCTGCCTGCAACTGATTTTTCACGAAGCCTGGAGTGCTGATCAGAGAATCTATGCGTCTGTAATCGTCCTCTGTCAGGAACAGCGGGTAGCTCCCTATGACAGCTTCCAACATAGCTGCCGCCTTGTCGCCATCTACTCTTATCTGCCTCCCAGCAATCATATTCGTAGAATCGATCCTTGCGAAAACCTCCCCGAACGCATCCATCGCCTCCTCGATGGCATGTTCATAATCCTCGTCACCGTCGCCGTTCACGTCGGCAGCCTCGGATCCCTCATTATCATTTGCGGCATGAGAGAAGATAAGCACTATGTTGTTCTTCTTGCCAAGGTCCTCGTACGCCTCCGAATATTTCTTGCTCTCCTCCTCTCCAGGCAGGAATTTGGCAATGTCCTCCTCATAGTCCAGCCTTGTGGCAAGCAGACCACATCCGGCTGCGATGACGATAGCGATAATCGCTGCCAGCCACCTTCTCCCGGCCAGGAAATCGAAAACTTTCAGGAAGAACTTTGCCATAGTCTCGCAAGTTAGGGATTTTCAGCCGAAAATCAGCTAATCCATCTGGATTTCATCGAAAAGGAGGCTAAAGAACCAGCCTTCCATTTGGAATGGACAAATCTTTCCATTGCTAATGGATGCTAATATCCATCTGTAACGGAATCCTTAGCCGAAAAAAGGAGTGGATGTTTCTGCAAAATGCTGATAGCTACAGCTTTCCGTGTTTGCGGAACCAGATGAGGAAGCCTATGCAGATGAGGACCGAGAGCAGGGAGCCGATTGGAGCGGCAAGGCCCATCGGGAAGAGGGTGTCTGGGAAATTCACTGAAAATATGTAGGATAGGGGCACTCTTGCCAATATGATGGAAGCCACGTTGTGAATGAATGACACGATAGAATAGCCGTATGCCACGAAGTAGCCGCTGAGGCAGAAATGGATGCCGGCGAACACCGTGTCTATGACATAACTCCTGAAATATTGCCCACCTGCGTGGATGACCTCAGGGTCCGATGTGAACCATCCGACTATAGGTTCTGCAGTGAACTGTATGAGTATGGCCATGAGCATTCCATAGCTCAAGGCAATCATCACGGCATATCTTAGGGTCAGTCGGCATCTCTCGGCTTGGCCTGCCCCGATATTCTGAGCCGTCATCGTGGACACGGTGGAAAGCATTGCAGATGGCACCAGGAACAGCATCCCGATGAGCTTCTCCACTATCCCGACGGCAGCGGAATCCACTAAGCCGCGATTGTTCGCTATCACGGTTATCGCAAGGAAAGCTATCTGTATGAATCCATCCTGGAGCGCTATCGGCGTGCCGATTTTCAGTATCGTCGAGAGCGTAGGGCGGTCTGGTCTCAAGTCATGTTTATGGAACCGTATTCCTAAGCCTTTGCGCTTCAGGTAGAAAAGCGAGATGCCGACGCTGAAAGTCTGAGAGAGCGTGGTACCTAGGGCAGCCCCGGCAGGTCCCATATTCATGGAGCCTATGAATATGAAATCCAGCAATATATTAAATGCGCATGCCACCGCCACGAAGTACATCGGGCTCTTGCTGTCTCCGATGCCTCTGAATATGGAGGCGATCACGTTGTATGCCGTTATGAAAGGAATGCCGATGAAGCATATTCTCAGGTAATCGGCAGTGCCGTTGATTGCCTCGACGGGGGTTGACATCACGCTCACTATCGGCCTTATGATGAGCAGGAGAACCGTTGCCGTCACGACTGAAACTGCGATGAACAGTGAGACCGAGCTTCCTATTGTCTTGGATGCCCCTCCTTCGTTTTTAGCCCCGACCGCCCTTGCCAGCGTGACGGTGGAGCCCATAGCCAGCCCGACGATCATGACCGTGAGAAAATGCATGAACTGGCTGCCGATTGACACGGCGGTAGTGCTGGCCACTCCGTCGTACAGTCCGATTACGAACAGGTCCGCAAGTCCGTAGAGCAGCTGCATGAAATAGGAAAGTAGATATGGCAGGGAAAACCCAGCCATATTCTTAAGCACGCTGCCTTGTGTTAAATCCTTCGCCGGCATATTCGCCAAGTTCGCTGGCCGGGGAAAAGCCCAGCCGGATCGCAAAGGTAGCAAAAAGAACTGAGACTAAGCCAGCGGCACCGCCCGCTTTGGCATCCTCAGATGGGTGAGCAGCGTCACCCCTGCTGACATTGATAATCAGCCGTTTACGAAGAGGCCTTGCTCACGCCGGCTGATTTTCAGATGGGTGAGCAGCGCTACTTCTGCTGACATTGATAATCAGCCGCTTACGAAGAGGTCTTGCTCACGCCGGCTGATTTTCGGAAGGGTGAGCAGCGTCACCCCTGCTGACATTGATAATCAGTCGCTTACGAAGAGGCCTTGCTCACGCCGGCTGATTTTCAGATGGGTGAGCAGCGTCACCCCTGCTGACATTGATAATCAGCCGTTTACGAAGAGGCCTTGCTTACCCTTGTCAGTCGCAGTCGTTTGATTGAAGCGGAGTTACGGGACGCACCCGGAGGCCGTTAGAATTCAATCAGGATAAAGGAATGTGGCGAAATGCGGATGTTGACAGCCCCGTCGCTCACCTGCAGAGGAATTCGGCCATTCTTCCCTTTAGCCGCTGAATATTAGTCAGCCCTTGCGGAAATAAAAAATGCAAGTGTCCGAAAACAGGACACTTGCAAGATGTAATGGTGATTCGGTTGGGATTCGAACCCAAGACCCACAGCTTAGAAGGCTGTTGCTCTATCCAGCTGAGCTACCGAACCATTCCGCCGCCCTGCGGCCAGACTGGCTGACCGAACGGGTTTGCAAATATAATCAAATTCCTGCTAATTCTACACTTTCAGGAATATCTCTTTTCTATATAGGAAATACAGGAACAGCCAGCATAGCACGAAATAGCCTAGGCTAATGATGAAGCTGCCGATATTCTCTGGAAAGATGCTGGCGAAGCCATTCAGGAAAAATCCATTGATGGAGGAGAAATCTATTATTCTCTGCGCCATGTAGATGGTAATGGAATTCAGCCCGACCACCCGGAAAATCCAGTCCAGCTTACGATGTTTCCTGACGTCTATTATGTAATAGAAAATTGCGAACATGGCCACTGAATATCCTGCCATGGTGAGCACGAAAGTGCTGGTCCAAAGCTTCTTGACGATTGGAAACCAGATGCTCCATGCTAGCCCGATGCCTAACAGGATGGCAGCGGCGCATAAGAGCTTCAGGGTTTTCTTTTCTCCGCTATCCTCCGATTCCTTCACATAGCGTCCCGTGAACATCCCCAGCAAGGCGGTCACGATCGCCGGAATGGTGCTGACAAGGCCTTCCGGGTCGTAGACGCCTCGCACATAGATGTTGTCTGGCATCAGCTTGCGATCGACGTAGCTTGCGATGTTGCCCTCGAGAGAGAAGGAATCAGCGCCGGCAGGAGCATCCGGAGCTACGACGAAACGCAGGAGCAGGAAATATCCAATCAATATTCCGATGGCTGTCGCCCATTGAGCTTTCTTGCCAGTGAAGGCGTACAGCATGGCAGCGAACATCCATCCCAGGCCGATTCGGCCAAGCACGCTCGGAATCCGCTGAGTGGCGAATTGCAAATCGAAGAGTCCGTCATAAATTAGGCCGAACAGGAAGAGGATCAGCCCTCTGCGGATAATGTCCAGAAGCATCTTGCCCTCGGGCATCCCTTTTGCCCTTTTCTTCGCGATAGAGAAGGGGAAAGTCATTCCCGAGATGAACAAGAACAATGCGAAGATGGTATCCTCGAAATGAAGCCCCTCCCAGTCAACGTGGGAGAATTGCCGGGCCAGCCACGAGTCTCCGCCGCCAGGAAACAGGGCGCAGATGCTTACGATAAGCCCGCCGAGCCCCATGATGAACATCATGTCGAAGCCCCTGAGCGCATCCAGCGACAGAAGCCTTCCTTCGGTCCCTTTTAGATTAGTCATAGTGTTATATTATTTTGATTAGTTTTCTACGGCAGTATGCTTTCTGTTTCTGTTAAATCTGCCACTCAGTGCTTCCAGCAGCATCACAAGAGCGATTCCAATGATCATCCAGCACGCTGCGCTGAAAACATCATTCTCAATCAGCGGCGTAATGTCGGTGCCGCTTTGTGTTAAAGAATCCACTGCGACCTTGGCCTGCTCTGCCGCCATCCCTCCCTTCAGAAGCTGAGAAGTGAGGATGCTGACCTTGTCGCTCCAAGGCCAGACTTTCACCAGGGAACCGAGGGTGAATCCTATGAGCACCAGAAGAGTCTGCCTTTCTGCCTTGGAAAGCAGCCAGTGAAGGAATTTCGAGAATCCAAGGAGCCCGACGACGCAGCCTATGAGGAATACCAGTAGGACGGGGATGTTCAGTTCGCTCACCGCCTGCATGATGAAGTCGTATTTTCCTAAGATTACTAAGATGAAGCTTCCGGAGATGCCAGGGAGTATCATGGTGCATACTGCGATTGCCCCGCAAATCCCGATAAACCAAAGGGCATCGGTCGTCTGAGTGGGGGAGAGCGTGCAAATCGCGATGCCGAGCACGATTCCGCAAGCCAGGAAAAGTCCGTCTGCGAATTTCCATTTCTTGATGTCAGCCAGCATGAAGACAGACGAGGCTATTATAAGCCCGAAGAAGAAAGACCAGGTCTGAATGGGATAGTAATGCAGGACATATTCCATCAGCTTAGCAAGCGTGAATATGCTGATCGCCAAGCCAATCAGAAGCCAAAGCAAGAAGGAGCCTCCGACATATTCATTCCATTCCTTCAGTTTTCCTTTGAATAGCAGCTTCCATGACTTCAAATCCATCAGGGCATTCAGGGAATCTATCAGATTCTCGAATATGCCTGTCAGCAGGGCTATGGTTCCCCCCGAAACCCCTGGAATCACGTTTGCGGCTCCCATTGCGAAGCCTTTCGCCGCGATGAGAATATTATTGATGATATTTGCCATTACGTCTCATAGAATTATTTGATTTTTAGCAAAAAGTCTTTCACGGCGTTGAAACTCTCGAGCTGGGACAGCGTCTTGTCTCCCGGGTCTCTAAGGACCACGTCAAAAACGTCGCCGCCAAGCTGCTTCCGACCTATCTTGAAGCGAGCGCCTGACGTTCTTATGAGATATTCCATCGGGTACGAAGGGTCGTTCAGAAGGCAGATCAGTATGTCTGGATCCCTCTCGGCGAGTACTTTCAATTTATAATCCGATGGCCTTCCGTACCAGTTCAGGTCCTTCTTGGTGATGGTGGTCTGGATGCTGGTTATAAGCCTGTCGCCATTGCCGATGTCCCGGAAATCCTGGAAGAAAATAATGCCGTTGATTTCGTAGCGGCGGAAAAAATTGATTATCGCAGTCTTGCACGTATCGTAGGTCGGATCCTCGACATCTATGATGGCCGCATAAGATTTTATCCTGCTGATGGGCAGTATCTCAGTCTGATTGCTGCTGGAGTGCCTTTTCAGGGATTGCCTGCGGAAAAAATCGATAAACGCCTCTTTAATCATTTCTGAACGGATGCTATGAGTTCTCGGATTTCTTGTTTCGCTGCTTTCCAGCGAGGAACATCAATTTTTGTTCCGACGACCTCGACCACCTTCGCCGCAATTATCGAGCCTATCTTGCCGCATGCCTCTAGAGGCATGCCTAAAGACAGGCCGTAGATGAAGCCAGCTGCGTATGTGTCTCCGGCTCCAGTAGCATCAATAGTTTTTGCGGGATATGCATGAATATAGTGATACTCCTCCCCTGCCTTTACCATGGAGCCGTCTTTGCCAATCTTCACTATTGCTATTTCGCATTGGCTGGCGAGCGCATCCAATGCCTCCCTTGGCTCCAGCTTGGTGTAAGACCTGGCTTCCGCCTCATTCGCAAAGACGATGTCTATGTATCTGTCCAGCAGATTGTGAAAGAAGGCTTCATTCGACTCCACGACATTATAGGACGCCATGTCGATGGAAATCTTGCACCCGGCAGCCTTCGCCATCTGCGCTGCCTTGCGAATCAGGTCTTGGTTCTGGACTAGGTATCCCTCGATGTGAAAATAGTCATAGCCTTCGAAATATTCAGGCTTCAAGTCCTCTGGAACCATTTCCAGGGCAGCTCCCATGTAATCTGCGAAAGTCCTTTCCCCGCTCGGGCCTGTGATGAAGCACATCGCCCGTCCGGAGCCTTTTGTGCCTGTGAGCATGGTGGTCTTGACCCCGAACTGCTCCAGGGTGCTCTTGTAAAGATGCCCCAGCTCGTCATCTCCTATTTTCCCGATGTAGCCAGAAGGCATGCCAAGAATGGAAGTGCAAGTGATGGTGTTGGCGGCAGAGCCACCAGGGACATATTTAACCCCATATTCTTTAAGCTTCGACCATATCCTGTCTCCTGTCTCCAGGTCCACATGTTGCATGCTTCCCACAGGAAGATGATATTCTTGAAGAATAGAATCGTCTGGGAAGATTGCCAGCACGTCGGTGAGGGCATTGCCAATTCCAAGGATAGATTTCATCTCTTTTGCATTGATAGATGCAAATTTAATTATATTTATGACTATTTTTGTCCAATATGATCGTGAAACTGAAAAATTTTATAAAATTTTCCGTCTCTATAATCCTTGCCGTCGTGCTCCTTTATTTTTCTTTCAGGGGCATCAGGTGGGAGGATTTCTGGGAAGCTCTGAAGGCTTGCAGATGGGAATTCGTGATGCTTTCTATGGCATGCGGCGCCCTTGCGTTCTATCTCAGGGCTCTCAGGTGGCGAGAACTCATTCTCCCCATCGATCCGATGATGAGCCGCGGAGCTACCTTCAATGCTATCAACATAAGCTACTTGGTCAATCTGGTTCTGCCCAGGGTAGGAGAGTTCGTGCGATGCGGCTACATCACGGCCAATTCCTCCAAATCCGAGCCAGATGAGGCGGGCAAGACGCATCGGCTGGCCTCTTACGACAAGGTTCTTGGCACAGTGGCTCTGGAACGCTCCTGGGATCTCGTGACCATGGTATTGCTTATGCTGGTTTTCCTCTATTTCGGCTGGAAACGTTACGGAGGTTTCTTTTCCGATAATATTCTGAAGCCAGCCTTGAATAAAATGACCCCGCGCGCGATTATCCTGACTGTTGTGGTCGTAGCAGCTATCGTGCTTGTCATCTGGCTGATAGTGCGTATTGGGCGCAAAAATAAAAAGGCAGGAAAGGTGTCCGGCGTCTTCGCAGGGGTGTGGCAGGGAATATCCAGTTGCATGAAGATGAAAGGCGCTTGGAAATTCTTCGCGCTTACGATAGGAATATGGGCTTGCTACTGGATGATGAGTTACACCATTCTGCTTGCTGTCCAAGGCATGGATTTCAACAAGGTAAATCCGGAATTGGCTGAATATATCGGCAAGCTTGCCGAGCTGAATGGGGCCGACGCTCTGTTTTTGATGATAGCCGGCAGCCTGGCCTCAATCGTGCCTGTGCCCGGAGGGTTCGGGGCTTTCCATTACATAGTCGCTCTTGCGCTGCAGACCATCTACGGCATTCCTTTCGAGGTGGGAATCATATTCGCTACCCTCTCTCATGAGTCTCAGGTCGTCAATCAAGTAATATGCGGAGGCACGTCTTACATAGTAGAAACATTGAAAAGAAAAAAATAACGCGTATGAGAAACCTTGCAGGCATCTTCTTGTCAGTCTTTTTCTTCCTGCTGGCCTCCACCCAGGCTCCGGCATGCTCTGAAGAATATTCATGGAGAGCCAAATGGATTGCCAAAGAACCATCCAGGTTCGTGACGAACACTTGGACTGCCTTCCGCAAGAAGGTTGAAATCTCAGAGGTGCCGTCCACGGTAACCGCCAGGATTGCGGCTGATTCCAAATACTGGCTCTGGATTAATGGCGAGATGGTGGTGAGAGAAGGGGGACTGAAACGTGGCCCTGCTTTGGGAGACGGATATTACGATAAGGTGGAAATCGCACCTTATCTTAAGCAGGGCGAGAATCTGATTTCCGTGATGGTTTGGTATTTCGGCAGCGCCGGTTTCAGCCATCATAGCAGCGGGATGGCGGCCATGCTGTTCGAGGCAGAAGGGGATGGCGTGAATATTCTTTCAGATGAGACTTGGGAGGCTAGCGTGCTGCCGTCTTACCAGCTGGCCTCTGGGCCTCAGCCGAACTTCAGGCTGCCTGAAAGCAATGTCTGCTATGACGCAAGAAAATATTCCGGGGATTGGCACAAGACATATAACCCTAAATTCCTAGGGCGTGCGTTGGTGCTTGGCGTGGCCCCGGGGCAGGCTCCATTGGGGAAACTGGTCGAGAGGCCTATTCCTCAGTGGAAAGATTACGGTCTGAAGGAATATGTCTCCACCGCTACCAGAGGAGACACCCTTTGCTGCAGGATGCCCTACAATTGCCAGATGACTCCGTATTTCAAGATAGACGCTCCTGCAGGGCTGCTGATTAAATTGGAGACCGATCACAAGAAAGTCGACACTGAGGAATGCGTGAGGGGGGAATATATCACCAAAGACGGGGTTCAGGAATATGAGTTCCCGGCATGGATGAATGGCGAGGTCATGTACTACATAGTGCCGGAAGGGGTGAAGGTGCTGGACGTGAAATATCGCGAGACTGGATATGATGCCTCTCTCTCTGGCTCATTCGAGTGCGATGACGAGTTGCTTAGCGAATATTGGAAAAAGGCTCAGAGAACGCTTTACGTCTGCATGAGGGATACATATTACGACTGCCCGGACAGGGAAAGGGCTCAGTGGTGGGGAGACGAGGTCAATGAACTTGGCGAGGCGTTTTACGCTCTCAGCCGCTCTTCCGACCTCCTTGCCCGCAAAGGCATCATGGAATTGACGGCATGGCAGAAAGTGACCGGGGAAATGTATGCTCCGGTCCCTTGCGGGAACTATTTCAGAGAACTTCCGATGCAGATTCTGGCTTCCGTCGGTTGGTATGGCTTCCATGATTTCTATTATTACAGCGGAGACTCATCTTTCGTGGCGACGGTTTACTCGCCGGTGCGGAAATATCTGCACGAGGTGTGGAAGCTGGATTCGGACGGCATGCCTGTTTACCGGACGGGCGGATGGGACTGGCCTGATGCAGGGGAGCATAGGGATCGCTATGCCCAGCTGCCTCTTTGGTACTATCTGGCGCTCAAAGGAGAGCTTTGCTTTGCGAATATGCTGGGGAAGACTCAAGATGCGGCAGAGATTTCTTCTATGATGAAGAATATCGCCGACAAGTTCAATGAAAGGTACTGGAATGGCACTGAATATCGCTCTCCTCAGAACACGGATGTTCCTGACGACAGGGTTCAGGCCCTTGCCGTGGTGAGCGGAATCGCCGGGCCGGACAAGTACGAGGCTATAAAGAAAGTGTTCGCTGAAAGATACTATTCCACGACTTACATGTTCCGCTATGTGCTGGAGGCTCTCTTCAAGATGGGTGAGCCTGAACTGGCTCTGGACAGGATGAAGAAAATGTACCCGACGATCATGAATGACTACAGCACCCTGTATGAGCATTGGAACTTCTCCGGCTCCAGCAACCATGCGTGGACCGGCTCTGGAATCATCCTTCTTAGCGGGAAAGTGGCAGGCATCGAGCCTGCGGCTCCTGGCTTCAGGCGATTCAGGGTGGCTCCGCAGATGGGCTATCTCCGGCATGTGAGCTGCACGGTGGACACCAACTACGGCCTGATCAAGGTGACCCTCGATCGTAAAGGGAAGCGGATCAATGCCAGCATCACCGTTCCGGAAGGCACCACCTGCGAGGTGCCCGCTTCCGGCGGAAAGACCATCCTCCTTTCAGCTGGCGAGCATAAGGTGAAGATCTAATCTTTTAAGTGATAGACTGTTTACTCAAGTTTTGCAAGTCTTAAATATTTGGTTTAAAGCTCATTGGAAAGGCTTACGAACCTCTGCCAACGCACTTTCATTTTATATCTACGTTAGGGATTGTCGTTTAATGTTTTCAATTTGAGCGAGGCAGCGACTTGTCCCATCCGTTTTCTGCGTTCAGCTCATCAAATTTACGTTTTTATATCTCA
>ONBM01000034.1 GCA_900316045.1 uncultured Bacteroidales bacterium
TGCCATCATTAACAACAATAACAAAGAACTCAATGCCGTCCGACGAGCCTTCGAGGCCCTACAACTGGCGGCCTAAATCACTTGCGAAACTTGAGTAATGTTGCTCTGCTCATATCGCAATAATTGGTTTTTGCAAACTTAGGCATAAAAGTGGATAAGCCAATGAAAAATAGTTTCACTTTGGTTAGGCAATACAGCATTGACTACCAGATAGTTATCCAATGAATTAAATTACAGATTTAGTTTTGTCGCATATTACCTCTTCATTTTCAGCCAATTAGCAAAATACAAAACATCAACGTTTTTACTAAGAGGGTCATTATAAGGCGCTTAGACTCCTCAAGACATGAATGCGGAGACTAGATCCTTGTCTTCTACCTCCAAATTTTGCATTCTATTCTTGAGAACATAGCGTTTAGAGTAAACAGTGGTTACGGTATAGCCCATCACTCTGGCAACCGTCTTGGCATCAAACCCTAGGATCATAAATGAGATGAAACGGAAGTCTTTATCCGTCAGGTCAGGCAATGCCGTTCGTAATTTTCTCATAATGCCATCCAGATTGTCGTCTAGCATCGATTCCAGTTCCTTCTGGTTCGTCTCGTCAAAAATAGCCAAAATTTTCTTGACCTCAGCGAAAATCTCATTCTTGCTGCCCTTACCTTCCAGATACAAGTGGCACAGGTTATTCAACTGTTGGTACTGTTGCTTGTTCGCCTCAACATATTTCCTCCTGAGGTTCAGAATCATCTGTTCTTTCCCGAACTCACACATCAATGCTTCGTCCAGCCGTCTGGTGACCTCGTCATTGACCGACGACATCTCTTCAAACTGGCTCTGCCAGCGACGCTTGCGAACATAATAAACCCACAGGACAGACAGCGCTACCATCAAAGACAGCAGCAATGCCACCCATTTAATCAAGACCTGTATTCGCCGATCCTTCTCCAGCAGCGTCGACTTATCCTCATAATAGTCAGATTGCGCCAAGGCAACGGATTGACCGACCGTGGACAAAACAGTCGAATCTCGTTCCCTTACCGATCGCTCCAACATACTTAAAGCTTCTTTGTAATCTCCTCTATGCCGAAAGATACGATATAGCCATATATCCATTTCCTCCATAGGGCATCCTTGTGCCTTAAGTTGAGAGATTACATAATCTGCAGACTTTCTGTCTCCTGTCAATTCCAATGCATAGGCATAGGCGCAATAATCTCCCAAGTCAGGACTCCCGTTAAAGTCATTCACAGCCATAAGGAACATTTTCATGCTTTCCTCTGGCTTAGGATTGGGGCGCCACAATTCAAGTAGTGCCTTGTCCATAAGCCGCCGTGCATAATATGTGGAGTCACGACATGAAGAGAAAAACTCTGCGAAAAGGCTGTCAGCTTTCGAATAGTTTCCCATATTCATACTGATTGATGCTGCCATTCCCGTACTCCTCCATAATCTAGAAGAATCGCCGGCTTCATCAAACCGAGAAATAGCCTGGATTGCGTAACTAAGAGCCTCTGGATAATTGTGATTTTGTAGATACACATCCGAAATCGTTGAGCTGATAATGCCCTTGAAAGTCAGGTTATCAGAATGTAAAGAGTATTCTTTGGCTCGCATGTAACTGGCGACAGCCGTCTCTAAGTCGCCACAATTATGTTGCACCGTGCCAAGATAATAGAACATTTTCATCTTATAGTCATTGGAGCCATGGCGTTCATAATATTCCGCCGCCGGTCTAATCACACGCAAATCTGTGGTATCGATCCAGTTGCGATTCAATGCCATGGTATAAAGCAGTGAGTACCTTGCACGTTGAGGAGCCGTTCTCAGGCTCATTGCGTCTATCGACTCCAGAGCCGCAAGCGCACTGTCCGGCCTTGCCCACATTACCGTCTCAGCTGTGTCCATGAGCCTGTGTGCCTCCCTGTTTCCACAGGATGAAGCTACCGGCAATATAAGTATCGTCGCTATCGCCCGTGCCAATGTCTTGAATTGCGCAATGTCAAAAATCATATTTTTGATTTGGTCTTTGATGTGCCTCTGATGGCACTGCCTCTCTTCATCTGCCTGCTAACGCTTGGTGAATTCAATCATTTTTTCCGCCTCGCATAGCAGCATCATGAAATTTGGTTATTTAGTTGCATAAATTTACTCAATTTCAAAGGAAACTGAAACCATCTCGGCATTATCGCTTGTCATCATGTCGAAAGCCAGGGTCTAATTGAGCAATCTAGCCGCAGTAGAAATATTTCTTCACGATTTTCGCCATAAGTTCGGGGTCATTGGAAGCCCTCGTCAGAAGATCCTGGTCATTGAAGGAGCGGAGAGAAGAGATGATGCCATCGATCATTCTCTTGGTGAACACGCCCTCTGCCTCGAAAATACCACGTTGCTTCTCAAGGCAATCTGCAGACTCGGCACAATTAGCTGGGAGCGAAGCCAGAGAGGCAAGTTTTGCAGCATTTTCCGGCTTGTGAATATCCATGGACACATATTTGTCTTCGGCAATCTTCAAAGCCTCACCGACAGGCATCGAAAGACCGTAGCGAACGGCCACGCAGAGGCCAGCCATCAGTTGATAGATGTCCGCAGAGCAGTCCGGGGATCGCATCTCGAAAGTCTGCTTGCCGGTTGTATCAATGTTCACATGAGCCTCAAGTGGATTGGCGGCAGAACACATATCCTTGCCGCTGGACCAGCCAAGCGGCACTCTGACAAGCGCTGAACGGTTGCAGTCGCCCCAGCAGACGTTCGTCGGAGCTTCCTGATGAGGAACCAGGCGGAAATATGAGGTCGGATTCTTGTTTCCAAATGCCGTGATTGCAGGAGCCATCTGCATAAGGCCAGCAATCGCTAGCCTAGCCTCGTCGGAAAGTTTTCCATCAGGGCCTACGGTGCAGTTCCTGCCATCCTTCATGAGGCGCATGTGAATATGCATTCCTGAGCCAGCTTCGCCAACGATTATCTTAGGGGCGAAAGTTACGTCCAGGCCATATTTGTAGGCTAGCCTTCTGATTATCCATTTTGCCAGCAGAATCTGGTCGGCAGCAGTATCGACAGGATTCGGAAGGAACTCTATCTCGTTCTGCTCATAAACCTTCCCGCCAGAAGTAAAGTTTCCGACTTCGCTATGCCCGTATTTCATCTGGCCGCCAGTCTTTGCGATAGCCATCATGCAATCTGCCCTGAAATCGTTCAGCTTCGCGAACGGAGCAGACTCATGGTAGCCTCTCTGGTCAGTTGCCGGGAAAAGCGGACTCTCATCCGTAATGACGTAATATTCAAGCTCTCCCATAGCCTCGAAGGTCATTCCCGTGTCTTTATGGAAAGCCTCTTCTGCACGCATCAGCGTCTGGAATGGAGCGCAATCGAAAGGTCCGCCGTCTTTATCGAAGAAACTGCAGAGGAAACACAATGTTGGAACATCCGAAAGCGGGTCCACGAAAGCCGTCCTGTAACGAGGGATAACGTACAGGTCGCTGTTGCCTGCCTGAACGAAAGACGGGAACAGGCTGGAACCATCCACTCTCTCCCCTTCCGTCAGCACCGTTTCGGCATATTCATAATTATTAATTGCGAAATTAAGTGTCTTCACTCTGCCGTCTTCTGCTGGATACATGAAATTTATCATCTCTATTCCGTTCTCGCAGATGAATTTCAGCATGTCCTCTCTTGTAAAATTATCCGGGGATTTCTCAAGGAAGGATACCACGTCATTGGGGCTAAGCAATACTTTATTATTCATATCAGTTTTAGCGTTTTTAGTTTTAATATCAAACTAGTTCAAGCAAATATAGTAAATATTCGTTACCAAACAATAGGCTTACCAATATGTCAATAAGCAAACGAGGGGCGGGTCAGAGAAGCCCAAGCCAGAGGCCCCTTTCAAGAAGACAGGCATGAATACAAAAAAAATACGCTTGCTGAGCTTTAGGCTGAGCAAGCGCATTTGAAAACTGTACCAAATTAATAGCTCAAGGCTATCTGGATGAAGTCATCTGCCTTGAGGGCTGCACCGCCAATGAGGCCACCGTCTATGTCCTTCTGGGCGAAGAGCTCTTTAGCGTTCGATGGCTTGCAGCTGCCACCGTAAAGAATCGTCGTGTCATCGGCGACTTGAGCTCCGAATTTGTCAGCCAGGACCTTGCGGATGCAGGCATGTATTTCCTCGGCCTGCTCAGCAGTAGCGGTTTTGCCAGTTCCGATAGCCCATACAGGCTCGTAGGCAACAATGATTTTCTTCATGTCGTCAGCAGTGAAATTGTAAAGGACATTCTTAATCTGGTCTGTAACGACATCGAAATGCTTCCCTGCCTCTCTCTGGTCAAGGTTCTCGCCAACGCAGAGGATAACGCCAAGGCCGCCTGCAAGAGCCAGCTTAACTTTCTCGACAAGCTTCTCGTCGGTCTCGCCATAGTATTGACGCCTCTCAGAATGTCCAAGTATAGTCCACTGGCAGCCTACTGAGGCAAGCATGCTCACAGAAACCTCGCCTGTGTAAGCGCCTTTCTCGTGGTCGGCGCAGTTCTGAGCGGAAAGCTGAACCTTGGAGCCTTTCAGCACTGAAGCGACAGATGCCAGATGAGTGAATGGAGGAGCCACGATAAGACCCACGTTCTCAGGCAGCTGAGCAGATTTCTCAACAACAGCCTTTGCAAGTTCAACACCCTCGGGAACAGTTGTATTCATCTTCCAGTTCCCAGCTACAATCTTCTTTCTCATATTCTTGAATATTTAATAGTTTCGTATTCACTCTCGAAGTCTGCAAATTTAGCATTTTCCCTCTGAATATGAAATATTCGTTTCAACCTCCATCAGCAAATTGCAGGACCACGCATAGGAATATTCATGTAATTAATTAGAGATTAACGAAATATAAAGATGCCAAGGCCCTGAGTCGCAGATTAGCTTGGCGAAGTAGGCAAAATAAGTTAACTTTGCAGCCAATAATAATTCATCCGATGAAAAATTTTGTTGAGGAATTAAAATGGAGGGGCATGATTCAGGACATCATGCCTGGAACGGAAGAGAAACTTATGGAAGGCCCACAGGCGGCATATGTCGGAATAGACCCGACGGCGGATTCTCTGCACATCGGCCACCTTGTGAGCATAATGATACTGAAACACTTCCAGAGTTGCGGACACAAGCCGTTCGCCGTCATAGGGGGCGCGACCGGAATGATCGGGGATCCTTCGATGAAGTCCCAGGAGAGGAAATTGCTGGACGAGGAGACTCTGCATCATAACATCGAGGGCATTCGCAAGCAGCTTTCGAAGATCCTGGATTTCGATTCGGACGCTCCGAATAAGGCTGAGCTTGTGAACAACTACGACTGGATGAAGGATTACACATTCCTGAACTTCATCAGGGATGTCGGCAAACATATCACCGTCAACTACATGATGGCCAAGGATTCGGTGAAGAAGCGTCTCTCTGACGATTCTCGTGAGGGCATGTCGTTCACTGAATTCAGCTACCAGTTGCTTCAAGGCTACGATTACCTTTGGCTTTACGAGCACAAGGGCGTTCGCTTGCAGCTGGGCGGAAGCGATCAGTGGGGCAACATCACGACGGGCGTGGAGCTCATCCGCAGGATGCTCGGGAAAACCGATGCATTCGCTCTCACCTGCCCTCTCGTGAAGAAGGCTGACGGGACGAAGTTCGGCAAGACCGAAAAAGGCAACATATGGCTTGATCCGGAGAAGACTTCGCCTTACGAATTCTATCAGTTCTGGCTGAACGTAAGCGACGAGGATGCTGAGAGGTACATCAAGATATTCACTCTTCTGGACCGCAAAACAATAGAGGATGCGATAGAAGAGCATCGCAAGGACCCAGGCCGCAGGCTACTGCAGCAGTTGATTGCCAAGGAGATAACCTCCATGATTCATGGCGAAAAGGAATATGAAAACGCAGTGTCTGCATCGAAGATGCTGTTTGGGAACTCCACTTCGGATGAGCTGAGGAAACTGGACGAGAAGACATTCTTAGCCGTGTTCAACGGGGTGCCGACTTTCGACGTGCGCCGCAGCGACCTACCTTGCAATATTCTTGATTTCCTTGCCGTGAAGACCCAGGTGTTTCCTTCTAAGGGTGAGGCCCGCAAGATGGTTCAGGGCAATGGCGTAAGCATCAACAAGGATAAGGTGACGGACATCGAACGTGCCATCTGCGAGAATGACATCGTTGACGGAAAATACATCCTGGTCCAGAAAGGCAAGAAGAATTATTTCATAATAAATATAATAGATTAACCAGCATCTTCCGGAAGTTATCCTTGGCGGCTACGAATGCCGCCAAGTCCGAACTTCCAGTCGGATGCCTCGAGCATAATCACGGAGGAACTCAAATGGAAAAGCAGGCGACGACCAGGCAGCTGAAGGTTGCCAGAGAAATACAGAAAGATCTGGCGGAGATCATCCGTTCGAAGGGCATGGCTGTGTTCGGGGGCGCAATGGTGACGGTGAGCGAGGTGAGGATAAGCCCGGACCTTTCAATAGCCAAAACCTACGTCAGCATATTCCCATCAGCGAAGGCACAAGAAGTCATGAATATGCTGAATGAGCGCAACCACGAGATTCGCGGCGAGCTGGGACGCCGGGTGGCCAAGCAGCTCCGCATCGTCCCGGAAATCGCATTTTATCTCGATTCCTCAATCGACTATGCCGAGCACATAGACGAGCTTCTGAAAAAGTAGCCCTATTAAGTCTCTCGGTCATTTTTCATATATTCAATATAATTTTCGCTGGAAGGGGTTTAGTAAAATCTTTTCCGAGTGTATTATTTGGTGTATGAAGAACGAAGAAGTTGAGAGATTGTTCAGGGAAAACTATCGCAGGATGTTCCTGGTTGCCGTTTTTCTGCTACATGACGAGGCCGAGGGCAAAGATGTCGTGCACGATGTCTTCGAGACTGTCATGAGGAATGGAATCGAGCTGCGAGGAGAAACTGCCTCTGGGTATCTTCTGTCAAGCACGCGGAATCGCTGCCTCAACAGGCTGCGCAGCATGAGAATCAAAGAAAAGGTGGCGAATGAATATGTCATCTTCTCCAACCTGGAGAGCGTCACTGACGAGGACGCCAGCGAAGAGAGGATTGCCACCCTGAATGCCGGAATATCCCTTCTTCAGCCTCCTGTGCGCAAAAAAATCATCGAGATGCACTTCAGGCAGGGCCTGAAATTCAGGGAAATCGCAGCAAAGCTCGGAATCAGCGAGACCGCAGTGTACAAACATCTCAGACAGGCTATGGCCAGTCTTCGTTCTCAGTTAACTGATAATGAATATGGAAAAGACTGACATGCTGCTAAAAATGCTGGATAGTCCGGAGGACTATTCAGAGGCACAATGGGACGAGATTCTCTCCGACAAAGAGTGCATAAATCTCTATAATGACATCGCCAGAATTCGCGGTGCGGTGAAAGCAAATTACAACTCGCTCACTGACAAAGAAATCGCCCACGAATGGCAAAAGCTCTCCGGGAAGGAAAACTTCTTGGAGAAACCTAACGGGAACAGAAGCAACATATTTCTGAAAAGCTGGCAGCGGGTGGCTGCCATCGCCGCCGCAGTCGTAGTCGTTTCTGGTTTTGCCTATGCTGCCGTATCGACACATTTCTTCGGAATAGCGTCAAAGCCAGCAAAACCAGCCAAAGTGGAGCAGTCTGCAAAGCCGAGCCGGACACCGAAGAAGATACAGAAAGAAGAGGCCGTAAAAGCGGCGGAGCCAAAGCTTTTCGACAATGTCGTCCTCTCAGACATCCTCGCAGAGCTATCTGACTATTACGGTGTTGAAGTCGAGTACAAGGACGAGGACGTGAAAGGCCTCAGGCTTTATTTCGAATGGAATCCCGATGAACCACTGACGGGAATCATCTCCACTCTGAATAATTTCGAGAGCTTCAGCATAAAACTCGAAGGTAAAAAGATAATCGTAAGCAAAGCTAAGCAACTATGAGTAAATTGTTATCTTCTCTGCTGCTCGGCCTTGTCTGCGTGGCAGCTTTCGGGCAGCGGATAACCCATGATTTCGAGAACATGCCCCTGTCGGAAGCAATAAAATATATCCAAGAAAGCACCGACCAATACAGCATCATATTCATTTATAACGAATTGGAAGATTTTCTAGTAACAGCTTCCCTTCAAGACGAGCCGGTGACGGATGCACTGGAGCACGTCATCGGCTTCTATCCGGTCTCAATGAAAGTCGAGAATGGCAAAATATTCATTGAATGCACCCACAAGACGGCAAGGCACTTGTCCGGCAAGGTGCTGGACGAGAATGGATACCCTCTCGCATTCGCCGATGTGGCAGTGTTCTCCGCCGATGACGGTAATGACGGAGGCAACGGAGCAATGACTGGTGGCGGGGTGACAAACGAAAGCGGAATATTCGTAATCCCGATAGAAGCCAACCGCAACAGGGTGGAGGTCAGCTTCATAGGCTACAAGAAATGCAGCAGGTACGTTACTGGAGAGGATGCAGGAACACTCCATATGCAGGTGGAAGCCTTAGCCATAGACGGAGCAGTCGTCAAAGGCGAAAGGCCTGCCTATAAAATGGCCAAAGGAGGCTTTTCTGTCGATGTGCAGCATACCATGCTCTCTCAGGTGGGCTCGGCGGTAGATGTCCTAGGGCAGATGCCAAGGGTGAGGGTAAACGGCAGCGGAGAAATAAACGTAGCATCCAAAGGCTCCCCGTTGATCTACATAAACAACCGTAAGATGAACGATGCCAATGAGCTGAATCGGCTGAAATCCGAGCAGATAAAGAGCGTTGAGGTGATTACGAACCCTGGCGCAGAGTACGATGCCACGATAGGTGCAGTAATCAAGATTAGAACCATGCGCAATACGGATGAAGGCATAAGCATCCGCAATGACGCAAACGTAAACTATAGAATAGACAACAATTTCGGCGGCAGCGAGGAACTCAATCTCAGCTGGCGCAAGGGAAAGCTGGAGCTGATAAACGACGCCTCCTGGACCCGCCATGTCATGGGAGAGGACAATAAAGGAAGCCTTGAATATGTCTATATGACGGAACAGAAAGTCAAGGACGAGATGACTGCCGACAACATCGACGAGAATTTCGCGATGGACTATGCCATCAACGACAGCTGTTCAGTGGGCGCAAAGTACAATTTCATGAAGAGAACCAAAGGCGACATCAAGCTGGATGGCAGCTACTCGGTCTACAAGGATGGCAAAATGCTAGGAAACATCAGCCAGAACTGGCAAAATGAATATCTTGCCGGCCCAAGCCACCAGGCGGATGTCTACTACGTCGGGAAGATGGGAAAGATGGGCGTGGACTTCAACGGTTCCTACATGTTCACGAAGAACACCGAAGAAAGCGCTGTGCGGGAGACAAGCGAAGAACTTAAAGACCAGACTGTCACTTCCGCCTCCGTGATGCGCGGGCAGCTCTATGCTGCTAAGTTGGTGCTGTCTTACCCCCTCTGGAAAGGCAGCCTGAACTTCGGGTCGGAATATTCCTATACCAAAACAGACGGGAGCTATAAAAATGAAGAGAACATAATCGAGGCCTCCGAATACAAGATTGAGGAAGGGAATATGGCCGGATTCGGGGAATATGCCCTTTCGCTTGGCAAATGGAACGCCAATGCAGGTCTCCGCTACGAACACGTAAAATCCGACTATTTCGCTTTCGGAGTGAGGCAGGATGATGCAAGCCGCAAATATGACGATCTGTTCCCGTCCATATCCGTCTCACGGCAATTCGGGAAGTGGGACTTGCAGCTGAGCATGAACAGAAAAACCAGAAGGCCTTCGTACCATCAGCTCAGGAACAACCTGCAATACGACAACCGGTATGCCTACGAGGGTGGGAATCCGCAACTGAGGCCTCAGATTACCACTTCCGTGGATTTCTATGCGGTGCGCGGCTGGCTTACGTTCTCGTCAGGGTATTCTCATTACAAGGATCCAATAATGTTCATAACCAAGCAATACAACGACACCGTAGCGCTAGTTACGTTCGACAACATAAGGAAAAACGACAGGCTGTATTCATCGGTCACGGCATCTCCTGATCTGGGCATCTACAAGCCACTTTTCGAGATAGACTACGAACAGCAGTTCATAGATGGAAAGCAGTTGGGCGTTACGCATCGCCTGAACAATCCAAGCTTCGCTTTCATCGTGAATAATCGTTTCCGCCTCTCGCAGTCGTTCTCAGGATCGGTGGACCTGTATGCATGCACCGATTCCGATGGCGGCTTCTCGCACGACAAAGGTTATTTCTCAGCTTCTGCGTGGATCCGCAAGTCTTTCTTCGACGACAGGCTGTCTCTGAGGCTCTCCGCCAACGACATATTCAGAAGCGAGAAGGAAAGATGGATTCGCTTCGGAAATGGCATCGTCAGCACAAAGGACTGCTACAACTACACCCAGAGGGTATCTTTCACTGTAACCTATATGTTCAACTACCGCAGCCGCAAGTATAAAGGCACCGGCGCCGGCAACGCCGAGAAGAGAAGGCTATAAGGGAGATTCCAGGAAGGGCCACAGAACGGCAATGAATATTCTAATCTCCAGATTATGCAAAATTTAGGGATTATGCTCACTAAAACCACCCAAACCGACATTGGGGCTATTGGGAAAATTTGCCTAATTTTGCATGAGAGAGAATATTCATGAATATGAGAAAAATATTGATCGTCATCGACATGCAGAAGGACTTCATCGACGGAGCTCTTGGAACGAAAGAGGCACAGGCGATAGTCCCTAATGTGATTTCCAAGATTAAGGAATATGCGCCCGAGGACATTTTCGCGACTCGCGACACCCACTCAGAAGCCTACCTGAGCACGCAGGAAGGCAGAATGCTGCCAGTGAAGCATTGCATCAAAGGAACGGACGGCTGGCAGTTGCAATCCGACATCGCCAGGCTCGTTCCTGCCGCTCACATCGTGGACAAGCCCTCATTCGGCTCTGTCGAACTCGCAGAGAGAATAAGGAGGGAAGCCTCCCGTGACGGAGGGGAAGACCTGGAAATATGCCTCATCGGCCTCTGCACGGACATCTGCGTTGTTTCGAACGCCCTCATTCTAAAGGCATTCATGCCTGAAACACCAATAAAAGTGATTGCCTCATGCTGCGCCGGCGTGACCCCGGCGAAACACGAGGCAGCACTCGAGACCATGCGCTCCTGCCAGATAACCGTCGTTGCATAGATCGATTGCGCCCGAAATGCCTATTCACCAGCATCCCAATCCATGTCATTGGGATATTACCGACGGAGTATGGACAGCCGGATGCCTTGAGCAGTCTTTTAAGTTCCTTGTCAGGCAATTCTGTGTAATATTGGGCGACTTGAATGCCGGCATAACCAAGTTGCAGCAACTGAATCTGCTCGTTATACCCTGCGGCGTAGAAGAGAAAGCCCAAAAGGTGCATTTAGAAGAGTGGCTGGGCAGGCCATTATGTTGTGTAGTGACTTCCGACGCAAACATGCGTACCCGACAATTGCAAACGTAGGAACAGAATCGGCTCTGGATGCTTTTGCTGACTTTCGCAAAGATTCACCCATCAGAGGTTAAGGAGTGGGGAGATAGGCTGTTGTTCCGTGTTTAGTTCCTCCAACCACTGCCCGCCCCGTCGCTATTTCCGACTCCCTGATGTATTCCGTCCTCTCTGATAAAGTCGACGGATAGGGTGAGCATGAGGTACTTTTCATATCCGTATCAGTTCAATCTGACGGGTCTGCTCCGTCAGGGTCGACGGATAGGGTGAGCATGATGTGTTTCTCATATACCTGATTATCAATATGTTCGCGCATGTCAATTGCCCACCCTGCCTGATTTTTACATAGGTGAGCAGCACCCCTATTGATAATCAATTGCTTACGAAGACATTTTGCTCACCCTCTGGGAACCGGCTGTTCGCCATGGATGAGCCTGCATGCAGGTAATGACGCATCTGCATATCGTGCAGCCATCGTGTACTCGCTCATCAGCACCTGCAAAAACGCAGGCATCGAACCGCGCACCTGGATGGAAGATGTTCTGACAAAGATCCCGTACTACCTTCGCGACGGGAAGGATCTCTCGGAACTACTCCCACGCCATTGGGCCAAACTCGGAAATAATCGCACCGACTCGGATACTAATCGGACAAAATCTCAATACGCACTTCACCGGAGGCTTACGGTCTATGTATTTTACCGGGTCGTTCAGGCAGTAGGAATACGGGCTGGAGGCATAGTACTTCTCGGACATCGGGTCCTGCGTCGTCCAGCGGGCTGTGAGCGGGTCGTAGAGGCGGGATCCGAACCAGTACAGGTTCAGGGCGGACGTGGAGTCCAGCTCCTTGCCGCAGAAGCGATACTGCTGCGGCGAGGATTGCACCCCCTCCCCGAACAACGCACCGAACGGATAGTAGTGGTTCACCTGCTCCACCGAGCCATCCTCGTCAACGACGACCCTGTTGCTTCCAAGATGACCTGGCAAGGAAAGCATTAGGATGAATCCACATAGGCGTTTCATGGCTTGGCATCAGTTTTTGGTCATCTATCATTATTTGGCTGGTGGGGAGGCGGGCGCTCCTTAAACGTTTCAAATATATGTAAATTAAACTGATAATCAAAATCACTTTCCCGAAATACCGTAGGCTCGGGGAATAATCAATATTAGGAATATGTAGTCCAGTCCGGATGCTTTTTCCGAGGTTATTTAGCAAAAAGCACATGGCTTTGCTTCGCCTGGGAGCGTTATTTCTTCTGGATGATTTTCACAGGCCCCAGCAAGCCGGCAGGAAGAAGCTGCGAATCCTTAGCGAACCAATTATCGTAGTCTATCCAAGCTATTTTCTTTGCGCCGGGCTGCAGGTCACCGATTATCCTGTTCGCCCAGAGATTTGCGACTTTGATTTCAAGCTGATTCTCCCCCAGTTTCACTGCCGAAGTCACGTCCACCACGAAAGGCTCTTTCCAAGCCCTTCCGCAATCTATGCCGTTGACCTTCACTTCGGCGATGTTCTTCACCGAGCCAAGGTCAAGGATGATTTTCCCCGAGGCATCTGGAACATTCACTGTGTTCGAGTATGTGGCTACGCCGGAGAAATATTTTATCCCCGGGTCTTCCGACTCCGTGAATGAATGAAGATTCTCGAACACCGCAGATTCCGGCGCTCCCCTGTTCTCCTGGAAGCTTACATTCCACGGAGCAGAAACCCTCGCCAGCTCTTTCGCCTGAACCTCAGGGACTTCATGCTGCGCCTCGCCTTTGCCGGCGAACACCACGAAGACGGCATCGATTGGGGTAAGATGCAGGGAAACGGTCGTCTTCCCGTCTGCGCACTTGTAAGAAGCGTCTTCAATGGTGCCATCGTCCGGATGCCAGATTTGAGGCTTCATGCCAGAGACATTGAAAACGACGGAAGTGTCGCAGTACGTATCCAATGGACGGTTAACCCAGAAAATCTCGACTCCGTTGTCTGTCCTGTGCAGGAACCTGGTGTTGTAGGGCAGGACGACCTGAGGCTCTATCCCAGCTTTTTCGACAAGTTCCGCCAGGGAGCCAACCTCGTAAACATTTGCCCTCTTGGCATCCCAGATATCTTTCACCAATGCATCGAAGGCAGCCTGGTCATCAGACAAGCCGGAAGGGCGCTGCGCCCTTTTCCCGCCTATGATTGCGCCAGCCTTTGCCAGCTCGTCAATCTTACGCAGGACAGGCACGGAAACATATTCCATGTTCTTGTCCATCCATAGAATCTTATAGCTGACGCCACTGCCTGCGACAAGTTTCCCGTTCTTGAACGATATTTGGTTCAGTAGAACGTCCGGGCTGCAGTAATCCCACTGGAAGCCAGAAGGAATGGCAGGATCCTCGCTGCCGAATATTCCTGTGACATTCCCGTCCTCTCCATAGTAATAGAGTATGTCGGCGACATTCTGGCCGGCCTGCAGCATGTAACAGCTCCTTGCAAGGTAGTCCATCCATGTGCCAGCCATCTCCGCCCAAGTCTCATGACGGTTGAACCACTGTCCGTATTTTCCGAGGCTCAGCCCCGGCACATGCTCGTCGTCTGGCTGATGAGCGCTCTCGTGAATCACGAAACGGTTTATTCCGCCGCTCAGCTCTCTGTCTGCCACGAGCTTGAGCGTTTCCGGACAAAAGACATAAGCATTTTCTTTCTCGCCGCTGACCGTCATTGATTCAGCAGCTGCAATGTTCTGTCCGTAGATGTGTGCAACCGAAGAAGATTCCTTGCAGTCAGCCTTCCCGTTCGTGTTATAGCCAGTGATTATCTCGCTCTTGACCCTTGGATCATTGCACCAGGTAGCGGACATCGGGATCTGCGCAGTGCGCTTGACATCCATGCCATCCACGATATATGCCCTCCCAGCCTCATGGGACTCAGTGTAACGTCCCTTCATTCCATACTCATCCTGAAGGATTTTCGTAAGCAGGTCGTAATTTTCTGCGACCAGCTCGCCAATCGTCATCCGAAAATCATGCAAGAAGGCATCACTCCTTTCTGGCGAGCCGATAATCTCTCCTGCGATGGCAGGCAGCCATTTCCGCATGTCATAGCCTCTCCTTCTAGAGAACTCTTCGAACATGGCAGGAGTCCAGTTTTCCTGACCCGCCTCATAGCTGTCATTGAGAATATATTGTATTCCTTCCTGGCCAAGCATCCTGCCAGAAGCATCCTTGTACATGTCGAGATATTCATGGAAATATTTGGTCCATGCCTCCGGATCCATCTTGTCAACCTCCAGCCCCGTGGCCTCATCTGGAGCAGGGTGGTTGCATTTGCCCGTGAGTGACCATCCAAAACGATATATTCTCCACTTGCCTGATGGAGCGTTCCAGTCAAGGTTCCCAAAAGAGTCAGTGAAATCGCTGAGCAGCACTACGTCTTCCTCGCTCGGGACCACCTCTCCATTTATGGCGGTCGGGAACTTATTGACATGGGCTACGCTTGAATATCCTGCCTTATCTTCATAAGAATTGACCTTTGAATATGGGAACAGCTTGAATTCCGAGACCTTGACAGAATAAACGGATGCCTTGCTGCTTCTCAGGTCATTGAGAGTGACTCTGAAATGCTTAGCCGTCGTCGCTGGTATATTTATCGTTTTCTGCACCCCTCTGATCTCATTCAGGTCTGCGACCTTCTTGAAATGAGAGCCATCTTCGCTGCTTTCCAGAATGCCCCATCTGTCGGAAGCAAGAGACACTGACCTGACAGTCACTTCCTGAGGAAAAGAATATTCAATCCATGCCTTTCTGTCTTTTGATATCAGGGTCCCCGCTCCAGCAAAGCTGCCGTCGGTAAGCTGGCCGTACGTGAAGTTTCCTCCGCTGACGGCAAGCTTGACGCCTTCAGCTGAGATTTCCGCACGCCCCTCCGGCTGCCTTACCGCAACGACTGCGATATCCCCGTAATATGGCTTGCCTTTGTATGGAGTACCCACATTCTCATCCTGGAATCTGCCCACTGCCATTATAGGGGCTGGCAGTTTCATGGATAATTTCTTTCCCCCTTCGACATCGACGGTACGCCAGACAATTTTCTTCATGGCATCTTCCGGCTCTACCCAAGGGCCTCCTGTAGTGCTCCAGCCAGGCGAACTAGCCACGGTCATTTCCATATTCAAGGAATCCGCCACCTTCACCGCATAAGCAAAAGCATCCTTCCAGTCGTCCTGCATGTAAATAAGTCGCTTATCCACAATCGTGGGGGTGCTGATAGCCGCATCAAAATGATGGAATCCCACAATGCCGACCCTGTCCATCCATTCAAGATCTTTCCTGATGCCATCTTTCGTTATGTTCCCGTTCATCCAGTGCCACCACACGTACGGCCTGGCCTCGCGAGGAGGGTTCGCAAAACCTTCCCGCAAGGAGGAAAGCCTTTTGTCAGAGGCTACCCTATTGCTTAAGGCACACCTTGTAGACACAAGCGCTGATATCATTAGGAAGACGACTGACAGCGACAGATAAATTTTTCTCATGACGTATTTTAGTGTTTAATATTGCAAACGAACACATAAAATTAGAGAATTTCTTGAATCCCTGCAATCTTGCACAATAAAAAAGGCCGGCCCGAAGGCCAGCCTGAACTAAAGTTGTTTCTGTAGTATATTACTGTATCACAAGCACATAGTCCTCTACCTCTCCGTAGTTGAAGACAGCATCTGGATTAACGTATGAGCCGTATGACATCGTCACCCTTATCCTGTACTTGCCGTTGTTAAGTGAAGGAAGCTTGATGGAGCCGGAAATAGTGCTGGACTTCCTTCCATAAGCCAGACGCTCAGAAGATGAGAATGCGCCGTCTTTATCGCTGTCCAGCCACATCTGCCAGTAGGTGTAGTAGCGATAGTAAGAGAATCCAGGGGTGAACGAAACCGAAAGAGTCGCCCCGCTGGATGCGTTGACCTGCTTGTCTGGATAATACGTGTAGGTGGAGCCAGATGAAGCATTTGTCATGTTACCGATGGTCACGCTCTTTATGTACATGTAGGAATAGTTCTTTGAATATGACTCCGGATAAGTCAGGCTGTCGTAATTGTCCACATCCGGATCTGGTTCCGGGTCTGGATTTGGATCCGGATTTGGATCAGGATCAGGATCTGGCTGAGAGCCAGAGGCGACCACCTTAAGGTCATAATCTTCAACTTCTCCGTAACTGAAAGTCTCGTTCGAAGACGGATAGCTTCCATATTTAAGCGCCACCCTCACTCTCACGTAGCCGTTCGTAGTGTCCGAAGGCACGGTGAAGGTTCCGCTCCGCTTGCCTTTTCCAGCGCTGCTCAGAACGCACTCGGAGTCGGCGAACTTGCCGTCCTTGTTGTAGTCCACCCACACCTTGCAATATTCAGTGTAAGAAGAGCTGTTAGGGGTGACAGAGACAGAAACGGACTCCCCAGCATTGAGGCTTATCTTCTTGTCTGAATAATAAGCGTAACCGCCAGCCTCGGCTGAGGAACTGTTCGAGAATGAGCCCATCGAGAAGTTGGAAATCCACTCGTAACTGTTGTTGTTTCCTTTCGAGCCAGGATAGGTGACCTCACCGCTGTCATCACCGCCATCATTCCCGCTATCGCCGCCTTCCGGAGCCTGGATGCCGGTTAGGATTTCCTGAAGCGCATTGAAGTTACCGGCGCCCGCCCCCGTTCCGAGAGCAGAAGGCTGCAAGCCGTCAGTAACGAAATATCCATTGGAAACGCCTCCCCATCCCCAGTTGAAGTGGAAATAACCGCTGGAATTATAACCGTCGCACACGAAAGAATGACCTCCCGAATATGAATAACCATTGTAATAGAATCCAGCGTATTGCACCGGACGACCGGCATCCAGCTCTGTTTTCAGGAGAGCTTCCCACTCTGCGGTAGTGTAATTGTAATTGCCGTGGCTGGTTTCGCGCACATATCTCTTGATTGTGTCAGGGTATTTGTAGTTCTCAGTCAGAAGACGAGGCACATCATACTGGTAAGCGCCGCTTCCGCTGGATGTATATTGCATATTCACCCCTACGCCAACTCCATAGCAGAACTTCGCTATGTCGGAATTGGCAGAAGTCAGGGTAGCCTTCGGCATATTGCTCCAATTGAGATCGTAATCATAATTGAAAGAAAGGGTCTTGCCATTGTATTTGACAGTAGAGGTGTAAGACCCCTGGCCCCTGGAAGGGTATTCCCAGTACCTCATGATCTGGCTGGTCGCTGTTGCGACGCATCCAACCGGCGTACCTGAAGGGCAGTAGTCATTGTAGTATGGGTCTTGGTTCCATTCGATTTCCCCGAGCAGAGGAGACACGCTGCCGGAAGCCCTGGTGACAAGGGTGCCGTTGATCTCTGCCTTGCGGCTTTCTCTCATTTCCTCGGTTATTTTCACGCCATTCTGCCTTCTCCAGCTGATTTCAGAGCTGTAGAAACGAAGCATGGTCTCCATGTTGGCAGGTATGTCGCTGACATCGAACTTGTTTGTAAGCGAATACCCCAGCACGGCCTTTGCTGCCTCGTCACCAGCAACGATGATGAAGCCGGTTTCCCCAAGAGTGAATACATGATAGAACGGCGCATAGCAGTCAGCTGCTCCCCTGGTCTTCCCAGGAATGAGGCTGGAAGAATCCTCAGCCGTGTAGGCCAGGTCGAGATTAAGCGCCCTGGTCGCAACCTCACCGCAATTGGCGGCAAGGAATTCTTGAGCGATCTGCGCAGCCTCGCTCGCATTTACGTACTCGACATCAGAATCGTCGATGTTCAAATCAGCCTCGAAAGGTTTCTCAACCGTGCAGGCATAGAACAACGACGCCAAGAACAAACTGGTGATTAATGACCAATAGCGCTTCATAAGCATTACAATTTAATAGTTAATAATATTAAAATCAACCAATAATGGTTAATATTCTGACTATAAATTGTTTAAGCAAGGATAAAATGCCCTTTGCGTAAAACTTGCAAGCATCGGGCAAATGGGGAAGTTCGTTTTTCGGTTCTAATTTATGAAGATTTTTTAAAATTCCATCATATTTCCTCATATTTTCATCCATATTCAGGCATTGCCACGAAACGAAACTTATAAAATAGAAGGCGGCAATGTCCGCTTTTCGCCATTGCCGCCCCCGACTATCTAAGTCACTGATTTAAAATCACAGCTCTTTGATCTTAATATTCTTGAAGCTTACCTCGTTGCCGTGATCCTGAAGCAGGATGTTGCCACGGACATGGTTGCCGAAATTATTCCAATTCTTGTATTTGCTATACGCCACGAGAGCATTCCATTCCTGATTGTTGCGCTCGTATTCGAGAAGTTTCACGCCATTCAGCCAATGCTCCACGTGATTGCCTTCAACAATGATCATCGCAGTATTGAATTCATTGATATCGAACGGCTTGTCTTCCGGAGCCGGAATCAGGTCGTACACGGAACCCAGCTTGCGGTTACCCTTCACGCCTAATTTTGCGTCAGGGTGACGCAGATCGTCGAGAATCTGGAACTCGCAGCCGATGGCAGACCCTTCTCCTTTGTTCTCATCAGGGTCCACGAAATATTTTATTCCGCTGTTGGCTCCCTCCGTGATTTTGAAATCTACTTTCAAAATGAAATCCTTGTAGGTTTCGGTCGTCACTATGTCGCCCCCGTTGGCAGATTCTTTGCCCTCGCTGGCCTGCACCGAAAGCACCCCGTTCTCAATCTTCCAGCCATGATCCGGAAATTCATCAAGCTTGGCTCCGCGCCAGCCGTTAGTCGTTTTTCCATCCCAGAGCAGCTTCCAGCCCTCTCTCACTTCAGTCGGAGACAGGGTGTTGTCCGGGAAAGTTTCATTGGACTTTTTGTTCTGAGATGACAATGGCAATGCCATGATGGCAGCAACTGCGAAAAATAAAAACTTTTTCATGATTATTCGTTTATGATGTCTTCTATTAATTTGCGATAAAGTTTTCAAATTTAAGAAAATTCAACGAAAGTGCGTAAATTGCAGCCGTAAAAATGAAACCAGCCGTCCGAATAATATTATTCTGTGCCTGTCTGATTCTGCTCTCGGGCCTGGACCTTCTATGCGGAGGCTCGTGCTTCAATATTCCCGAATATGTCATATTCATAAAAATCCGCCTTCCACGGATGCTCACTGCGGTTTTGGCTGGATGCAGCCTCTCGCTTGCGGGGCTTCAGATGCAGAGCATATTCAGAAATCCTCTTGCAGACCCTCACATAATGGGCGTGAGCGCTGGGGCCGGCACTGGCGCTGCGATCGCCACCATGATAGCTGGAGCCACTGCCTCCGGGTTTCCAATCGTGCTATCAGCCTTTCTCGGTGCCATGGTGGCCTTCATGCTGATTATGGCAGTGGCTTCCCACATCCAGAGCACCTACACGCTGTTAATCTTCGGCGTAATGCTGGGATTCGTATTCAGCGCCATCACATCCATTCTTGAATATTCTGCCAATGAGGAAAGCCTTAAAATCTTCTACAGCTGGTCTGCAGGCAGTTTCATGGGGACACGCCCGACGGATATTCTCATCATGCTTTCTGCTCTGGCAATCGGGATTTTCATGGCAGAATGCAATTCAAGAGGACTTGACATTTCTTTGTTTGGCGATGAATATGCCGCACTGGCAGGAGCCAACATACTCAAAATCAGGAATATAGCAATGGCAGGCAGCTGCATCATGACAGGTGCGGTCACAGCCTTCTGCGGCCCGATTGGTTTCGTCGGAATAGTGGCGCCGCACATCGCGCGCCTCGCCATTGGCTCTTCCATGCATCGTAAAGTAATTCCTGCAACCCTCACTGTCGGCACTTGCCTGTCGCTGCTTGCTGACATATTCTCCCAAGTATTCGCCACTCCTCTGCCTGTCGGCAGCACGATGGCCATCATCGGCATTCCGTTAATACTCATCATACTATGCTCAAAGCCGAGAATCTGATAGTAGGGTATAAGAAAGCCATCTGCGAGCCTCTGTCATTCGCATTCGAGGATGGCAAGTGCATCATGCTGACTGGTTCCAACGGGAGCGGGAAAAGCACTCTCCTTAAGACACTTGCAGGGTTGATTCCCCCAATATCAGGGAAATTCTCCTCTAGCGGCAGAGTCGTCATGGTCCCTACTCATATTCCTAAAGTCAAAGGATTCACGGTTAAGGAATTCATATTGACAGGAATGCTTCAGTCATCAGGAATGTTCGGCCGGCTGAGGCAGTCCGCAGAGAAAGCGGCCGATGAGGCAATAGACGCTCTCGGTTTGGGAAGCCTAGAGTCGCAGGACCTTAGCAGGATCAGCGACGGGGAGTTCCAGAAGGCCTGCATGGCCACGGCACTGACTAACGAAGCCTCCGTACTGCTTTTGGATGAGCCGACGGCTTTCTTAGATGTAGATAACAGGATAATGGTGCTCTCAACTCTCCGCTCACTCGCAAGGGAATCTGGCACTACTGTCATGTTCTCCACTCACGACATCTCCGATGGCGCTAAATATTCAGATGCAGAGATTTCGCTTTTGAAACATTGAAACTTTTATCTATTTTTGTTTCGCAAAATTTCAGATATGTCAGGAAAACTCTATTTACTTGACGGTCATGCGCTTATCTTCAAGATGCACTATGCCTTCCTGGGGCATCCGATGAAGAACGATGAGGGCGAGGACACGTCCATACTTTTTGGTTTCACTAAATTCCTGCTTGAGCTGATCGAGAGGGAGAAGCCGACTCACATTGCGGTAAGTTTCGACCCTCCCGGAGGCACGTTCAGGAACAAGATGTATCCTGCCTACAAGGCAAACAGGCCGCCTACTCCCCAGCTGATCATCGACGCATTGGATCCGCTGATCGAGATTTGCAAGGCAATGAACATCCCGGTACTCATGATGACGGGCTACGAAGCTGACGATGTTATAGGCTCAGCCTCGAAACGTGCCGCTCGTGAGGGCTACGACGTGTTTATGGTAACGCCGGACAAGGATTACGGGCAGTTGATTGAAGACCACATCTGGCAGTACAAGCCAGGAAAGGGCGGAGGCGAAAAAGAAGTGCTGGGAGTCAAGGAAATCTGTGCCAAATACGGAATCCAAAGCCCCCTGCAAGTCATCGACATGCTTACCATCTGCGGGGATGCCTCCGACAACGTGCCTGGGGTGAAAGGCGTAGGAGAAGTAGGGGCCAGCAAGCTTGTCGCAAAATATGGCTCTGTCAAAGGAATATACGAACATCTGGACGAGCTGACTCCTCGCCAGAGAGGCATGTTCGAAGAGGCCAAGGACCACATCGAACTCAGCCACGAACTGGTTACCATAAAAACCGACATAGACGTGCCTGTGGCCACCGCCGACATGAAACTCTCGGATTCGTGCCAGCCTAAGATTGCCGACTTATTCACGAAATATAAGTTCAACTCGCTGAGGCGTTACATCAGCAACATCGGAGGAGCAGTTCAGGCAAGTGTCTACGAGCGGCCGGAAGTTTCAAAGTCAGCGCCGGACAAGGTAGCGGCGGCTGCCCGCAAAACTGGACTCTGCTCTGTAATCGTGGAGGCATACGGCTCCGACATATTCTCGAAAGCCAGGAGAATCATAGTCGCAGCGCCTCAAGGGAAAGATTTCATAGTCGCCGAAGGTGGTTGTCCAGAATTTAAGGTTTTGCTGGAAGATCCCTCTGTGAGGAAATATGGCGACGACCTCAAACGCCAGATGAACACATTGAGTGCCAGTGGATTGCAGATGAACGGAAGCCTCCGAGACCTTGAACTGATGCACTACTTGATCGATCCTGAGAAGAGCCACAATCTGGAAGTGCTGGCGCAGAGCTATCTTGGAATATCTTTAGATGCACCTGCCGGGGAGGCTAAGGCCACGACCGGTTCTCTGTTCGATGACATTCCGGACAACGTTCCTCTTAAAGACAGGAGCAATGAGGCTGCCGCCATCATCGAACTTGGCCGCAAGATCGAGGGGGAGATGTCGGCTCACGATGTCACGAAACTTTACGAGAGCATGGAGGAGCCACTTTCTAAAGTGCTTTCCAAGATGGAGCGCAATGGTGTCCGAGTAGATCTCAACACATTGAAAGATTTCGCGTTCCATCTCCAGCAAGAGATGAAAGAGCGAGAAGCCAGAGTACGCGGGTTGGCCGGCGAGCCTGCTCTGAACGTTTCATCTCCAAAACAGATTGGCGAGGTGCTTTTCGACAAGCTGAAGCTGTCGGCAAAGCCCAAGAAAAACGCTGGAGGAACGTACTCGACTGATGAAACCACGTTGATGGACATCTATGACAAGCATCCAATCGTGGAAGAAATCTTAGAGTTCAGGGCTGTGAAGAAACTTCTCTCTACCTACATAGAGCCGTTCCCTGACTACGTCAATCCCGAAGACGGCAAGGTGCATACGACTTTCAATCAGGCGCTTACGGCCACCGGCAGGCTCAGTTCCTCGAACCCGAACCTGCAGAACATTCCCATACGGTCAGAACGAGGGAAGGAAATACGGAAAGCTTTCGTGCCAAGCGCTCCGGACGGGATGATCCTCAGCGCAGATTATTCTCAAATCGAGCTAAGAATCATGGCTCACCTTAGTGGAGACGAGCATATGGTGAACGCATTCAGGAATGGCGCGGACGTGCATGCAGCGACTGCTTCAAAGATTTTCAAGGTTCCGCACGAAGATGTGACTCCGGAGCAGAGGCGCATAGCCAAGACGGCCAACTTCGGAATCATTTACGGAATTTCTTCTTTCGGTCTGGCTCAGAGGCTCAGAATCGGCCGGAATGAGGCGAAGAAGATAATCGATGACTATTTCGCAAGCTTTCCTTCAATCATTGCCTACATAGAGAAAGTCAAGACTGACGCTCGTGAGAACGGTTACGTTGAGACTCTATTCCACCGCCGTAGATACCTGCCGGACATCAATTCCAAGAATTCCACTCTGCGCTCGCTGGCAGAGAGGAATGCGGTCAATGCCCCAATCCAGGGAACGGCAGCCGACATAATCAAGCTTGCGATGATAGCGGTGGACGGAAAAATGACTGAGGCTGGCATTGAAAGCAAGATGGTGCTCCAGATTCATGATGAACTGCTGTTCGACGTGATTCCTTCGGAACTGGACGTGCTGCGAGCCATCGTAGTGGAAAGCATGGAGAACGTCGTCAAACTTTCTGTACCTTTAACTGTTGAATGCAATCATGGCAAAAACTGGCTTGAAGCCCATTGATGAATTGATAATTCTTGCCCAGGAGGGCAACGGCCTGGCTTTCACTGCTCTTTGGGACAGACATGCCGGCCAATTGAAGAATTACATAAAGTCCAGGGTTAAGAATATGGACGATTATGTGGTCGATGACATTTGCAGCCGGAGCTTCGAGAAAGCTTTCCGTCAGATTCAGACTTACGACCCTAAGAAGAGCCAGTTTCTGACGTGGCTATGCACAATTGCGAAAAATACCGCATTGGACTATTTAGAGCAGGATAAAAAGATACACCCAAAGGATAGGATAGTATATATTGATGATAGCGATCCTTCCGGCGTGGAGGATATTGCGGATAAGACAGAGGATGCTCTTAACTCCTTGATCAAGAACGAGACCGAAGAGGAGAGGCAGAAATATATAGACCGGCTTCCGGAACTTTACAGGACGGTGGCGCGCAAGCGGCTCATTGATGGGATGAAGTATAATGAGATTGCCGAGAATCTTGGATTGGAGCTGAATACTGTTAAGACCAGGATCCGGCGTGCAAAGAGCATCATTGATGAGTTGCGAAAAGATGATGAGGAGAATTAGATATGATGAATTTTGATGAGTTCATTAATATAGCTAATGCTTCTTTCGGGAATATTCCATCGTCTATAGCATCCTCCGGTGGTTATCCTGAGCCGCTAAAAAATGCGGCTCAGTCCGAACCACCTGTCGGATGCTCAGGGGGCATCTGTTCTGATCAGAAAGCATCCTCCGGTGGTTATCCTGAGCCGCTAAAAAATGCGGCTCAGTCCGAGCCACCTGTCGGATGCTCTGAAAATATGCATCAAATTAATCAGTTCAGGGTGCTGGAGGCTGGGTATCGGGAGTGGAACTCTAAGATTAACGTAATCTCGAGGAAGGATATTGATTCGTTGTATGACCATCATGTGCTGCACTCGCTGGCGATTGCGGAATATCTGAAGGAGGAGCGGCCGGAGACATATTCATTGATGCAGACCTCCTCGCTGAAGGTTCTGGACCTTGGCACGGGCGGGGGCTTCCCTGGCATTCCGCTGGCGATCCTGTTCCCTTCGGCTCATTTCACGCTTTGTGATTCTATCGGGAAGAAAACGTTTGTTGCCGAAGAAATTGCCAAGCTGGCAGGCCTGGCCAACGTCGAGGTAATCAACGCCCGCGCAGAGACGCTCAAAGGTCCTTTCGACTTCATTGTCACGCGTGCCGTAGCTACCCTATGCGACATGTGGCCATGGGTGAAGGGGAAATATTCAAAGAGCCTTCTCTGCCTGAAGGGGGGAGCCATCGCCGACGAGATCTCCGACCTTATTTCACGGCACCATATTCCCAAAAGGCTAATCAACATCTGGCCCATCTCCCTCTGGCTCAAAGATGATTATTACGATGGCAAATACGTGGTCGAGATTGGCAGGCAAGATTGACTGCGGCGCCTAGAATTTCATCGTCAGATCAAACAGGGCCTCGGCCTTGTATTCCTTTCTGACTTTCATCAGGAATACAAGGCATAGTCTAGGAAAGAACGTTACAGACAATTCTTTTATTAAGGTTGAATAGAATCAAGTCCAAAACCCTTTCCAGTTGAAATCCAAATAAAAATGGATCTCGATTTTATTGGTTAAACTTTAATATATTCATAATCATGTACTTACGGATAA
>ONBM01000058.1 GCA_900316045.1 uncultured Bacteroidales bacterium
TCGAGCCACAATTCTTCTACAGGAAGTGGAAAGGCTCCTGGAACGCCTTGGTGTCCATGGATACGGGCATCGACGCCAAAGAGGCCTTCAGGCTTTACCCCAGAAGATTGGTCATTGAAGCGGCTCATAATGTAATAAACAACAACAATCAGATCAAGGCAGTGAAGCGGGCTTTCGACCGACTGGACCTAGCCGGACAAGCGGCTTGAATCACTTGCGAAACTTGAGTAATCTTTTACAACTCTTTAAAGGTTTTAAGTGATAAGTCATAAAAATGTTCTTCATATGGGATTCAGATTTGCGTTGCTATTGGTAGCATTTCTATTACCATATCTCGCCTATGGTAGTAGTATTAGTAAAGGGTTCGATATAAAAGGACGAATAGTTGATGAGTCCGGCAATGGAATTATCGGTTGTACCGTGATGATTATGAACCCTGATAGGGCACAGGAGCATCAAGCTGTATCTTCTGATGGCGAAGGGGCATTTTTAATTGAAGGAATACCTGCGGGGACGTGGCGCTTTGAGATATCCATGATCGGTTTCATGTCCTACGTGAAGGACATTTCTCTTACTGAGAATCTGGATTTTGGGACGATAGTACTTAAAGAGGATGTTCAGACTCTTGAGAAAGTTGTCATCACTGCAGAAATGGTGGAACGGTTCGGGGACAGGAGGGAATACACGCTTACCGCTGCG
Source organism: uncultured Bacteroidales bacterium (assembly GCA_900316045.1). Classification (GTDB taxonomy): domain Bacteria; phylum Bacteroidota; class Bacteroidia; order Bacteroidales; family UBA932; genus Cryptobacteroides. Next base: position 700 of record ONBM01000058.1, read on the forward strand.
GACAAGCGTCAATACAGGAGTGCCCTGAAAGCGCTGGAATTCTTGCCCAAAATTATCATCTCCGACCAGAAAGTGTCCTCGATGGACGGGAAAGCGGTCAAGGTTCTTATCAATGGAGTGCCTTCTGACTCGAAGGATCTTTCAGTGGTCTCCCCTGAACTCATAGAGAGGATCATTTACTACGATCAGCCTCCCATCCAGTATTCCAATCTTGGGCTTGGTTCGGTAATCAATATCCTCCTGAAACGACACGTTTCAGGAGGTTCGGTTGGGGTCAATACACTCAATGCGGTTACTACGGGTTTCGGCAACAACACACTCGGATTCAAATACAATTTCGGGAATTCCCAGATTGCTCTTACCTATGATATGCGTTATAGAAATTTCAATGACCGGCGTGTTGATGAGACCCTCGACTACGCCATCGGGAATCAAGTCCATCATAAGGACAAAACCGGACTGGCAGGTCTTTTTAAAATGGCTGAGCATCTTGGGGAGCTGACCTTCAACAATGTAAAGGCAGGCAATTATCTTTTCAGCGCAAAGGTTTCCATGAAGTCGCTTGACTACAAGAATTCCTCCACGCAGGATGTCTCCTCCAATTTGAGCGAGACTGTCTTTTCCGGCAGCAGCCGGGATGTAAACAGTTATCTTCGACCGTCGGCCGATCTGTATTTCAGCAAGACCATTGCGAAAAGACACAATCTGATGCTCAATGTCGTAGGCACGTACTATAGCACAAAGTATGACTACGCATATCAGGAAATGGCCGCAGGCATTACTGACTTCAATACAGCGACAAATATTGAGACGGACAAGTATTCCATTATCGCTGACGGTGTATACAGCTTTCAGCTCAAGAATGCGCAATGGGTTACCGGGGCACGCTACAATTGGAACGAAAATTTGCAGCGTCACCTGAAAGTCGGAAACAGAACCGAGACGCATGACATTTACGTTTATTCAGGCTTGACGGGAATGCTCGGCAAAAAAATATCATACAACGCAACGCTCGGTTTCAACGACGACATATTCACGACCACAAGCGGACAGAGCTTCAAGTTTCCTTATTTCCGACCTTCTTTGCGGCTGGGGTTTTTCATCTCGAAATCTTCCCAGCTTACATTCAGCTATGAAGTGAATACTCAAACGCCTGCCGTGAGCGAACTAACGTACAATCCTTACTACAAAGATGTCAGTTACATTTACGTTGGTAATCCTGAGCTCAATCCCGCCAATGCACACGATTTAAATCTTACCTTTTTCAAGGGCTTTACCAAGACTGTCGTGAACGCTACGGCTGAGTACATCCATTCAAAGGATGCAATTGCGCCTGTTTTCGTGAATAATGGAACCAAGATCGTAGAGACCTTCGCCAACATGGGTTGGTCACAAACCGTGAAAGGAAGCCTGTTCCTTCAGTGGACACCGTGGAAATCAAATATTCTGCGGCTCCGGATGCAAACTATGGTGGATCATACCGTCAACAGCTACGATGGACAGCGGTGGAGCTATACTTCTTTTCTGCTAATCCCAATGGCCACAATGTCCTATAAGAACTGGGGCCTGGAGATTTTCTACCAAAGCCCTAGGAAGAAACTGTCCGGCAACATGCTGAATTACGAATCCAGCATGCTTAGATGCGAACTGACATACAAGATTGTTAAAGATCTGACTCTTGGGGTGGCAGTCAGATATCCGTTCTACAAATATTGGAAGGGATTGCAAGAAGTGACAGGAACAAGCGTGATGACCCGCAAAGAGACGGAAAGGATTTTCAACCACTCCAATATGGTGTATTTCACGCTCATCTATAACTTCTCGTTCGGCAGCAAGGGTGTCAAGGCCGACAGGAAGGTCAATCACGAGGACACGGATTCCGGTATTTTGAACAGGGTGACGCTATAAAGTCATCCTTCTGAATTCGACGAAGTGAATTTGCATAAATCATCATGATTTTATGCATGAACCAATATGCCTGCAAGGTACTGCTTGAATAATATCTTGTAGGTAAGCAAGCATGAAACCTGAAATATTCCTAAATTTGGAATTTGAATTTTAGAATGAAACGTTCGATCGGCACCATATTATCGCAGCTGAAGCAGTACAAGACGGCAGCCATCCTGACGCCCGTTTTCACTACGCTCGTGGTCGTCATGGACGTGTTCATTCCATATGTCACTGCGAGCCTGATCGACAAGGGCATCAACGCCAGCGACATGGGAAATGTCTGGAAATATGGCGGAATCATGATCCTGATGTCTTGCGCTGGACTCCTATTCGGCATTCTATCGGGTTTCTGCGGGGCATATTCATCCTCGGGCCTGGCGACGAATCTAAGGGAAGCAATGTACTCCAACATCCAGAGGTTCGCATATTCAGACATCGATAAATATTCCACCGCCGGGCTTGTGACTCGCATGACGACTGACGTGAGCAACATTCAGAACGCCTTCCAGATGGCGCTCAGAATCAGCGTCAGGGCTCCGCTGAGCATGATATTCAGCCTCGTCATGTGCATATTCATAAATGCCCGCCTCAGCATCATATTCTTCATTGCGCTAGCCTTTCTGACAGTCGCCATATTCATACTGATTAGCCACGCCTCCAGGTTGTTCGTCAAGATATTCAAGAAATATGACGTCCTGAATGGCGTGGTGCAGGAAAATGTGGATGCGATAAGGGTGGTGAAGGCTTATGTGCGGGAGAATCACGAAATCAGCAAATTCGACAAGGCCGCGCTTTCGCTTTACTCCCTGAACGTCAGGGCGGAAGGGCTGATGGCTCTGAACCATCCTGCAATGAACATCGTGGTTTACGGCACCACGATCGCTCTATGCTGGTTCGGAGCCCAATTCATCGTCGGAGGGTCTTTGACCACCGGACAGCTCACTTCCCTGCTGACCTACGTGATGACAATCCTCATGTCCCTTATGATGCTCTCGATGATCTTCGTGCAACTTACGATGAGCATGGCTAGCGGACAGCGCATAGCGCAAGTTATAAACGAGGTGCCGGACATGTCCGACCCGCAAAATCCTGTTAGAGAGGTTCCTGACGGCAGCATTGATTTCAAAGATGTCTATTTCGCATATTCTAAGGGCGGGGAGTATGCCTTGGAGGACATCAATCTGCACATTTCCGCAGGAGAGACCATCGGGGTGATTGGGGGGACCGGCAGCGGAAAGTCATCACTCGCCTACCTCATTCCGCGGCTCTACGATGTCTCTAAGGGAGAAGTGCTGGTCGGGGGAATCAATGTAAATGAATATGAGATGGAAGCTCTACGCCAGAATGTCGCCGTAGTTCTTCAGAAAAGCACTCTGTTCTCGGAAACCATCTTGGAAAACCTTCGCTGGGGGCGAGAGGATGCCTCTCCGGAAGATTGTCAGGAGGCTTGCAGGCTGGCATGCGCCGACGAATTCATTGAGGAGATGCCAGACAAATACGAAACCATGATTGAAGAGGGCGGGACTAATGTTTCGGGCGGCCAGCGGCAGAGGCTCTGCATCGCCAGGGCGCTGCTCAAAAACCCGAAAATCCTCATCCTAGACGACTCAACTTCGGCAGTCGATACTGCCACGGATGCAAAAATACGTGCTTCGCTGTCGGTTAAGATTCCGGGACTCACTAAGGTCATCATCTCGCAGAGAATCCTGTCAATCAAGGATGCGGACAGGATAATAGTGATGGACAACGGGAAGGTGGTGGCTTTCGATGCTCACGAGAATCTTCTGCGGGACTGCGAGATTTACAGGGACATTTATGAGATGCAGGCTTCTGGCTCGGAGGCCGATTTCGACAAAAAGGAGGTGGCCGCGTGATGAGCGCTAAGCAAAATGTTCGGGTGTCGAAGGGGCCGCATGGCGGGCCGAACGAAGACGGCACGCTCTCCAGAAAAGAGCTGCGAAGCAGACTTGGTAAAGACTCCAGCATTTGGAGGCTGCTCAAATACCTGTTCGAGAATTATAAAATTCGCTTCGGGATTGTCCTGCTTTGCATCATTTTTTCATCGCTTGCGACTCTGGCCTCTTCCCTATTCAATAAGACTTTAATAGACAAATACATAGTCCCCATGCTTTCAGCAGAGGTTCCGGACTACTCGCCGATGGCCATCGCTCTGGTAAAGCTGGGGATCATCCTGCTCGTAGGCACCGTGGCATCATATTCATCAAATCTCATCATGGTCTATGTCAGCCAGGGAACGCTTCTGGGCCTCAGGAAAGGTCTGTTCGCTCACATGGAGAGCCTGCCGCTCAGCTATTTCGACTCGCATGCCCATGGGGACATCATGTCGGTCTATACAAACGACGTGGATACGCTCAGGCAGATGATTTCCCAAACCATCACGAACCTTTTCGGAGCCCTGATTACTCTGATTTCCACCTTCATTTCCATGGTCGTGCTATCGCTGCCGCTAACTCTGGTTTCCCTAGTTACTGCCTACATCACGTTTAAAATCACGGCCACGCTCGGAAGCCGTTCCAGGGGATATTTCTCCCAGAGGCAGAAGAATCTGGGCATCGTAAACAGCTTCATCGAGGAAATGGTCCAAGGCCAGAGAGTCGTGAAAGCCTACTGCCATGAAAAGAAAGCGCAGGAGAAGTTCCCCGAAATCAATGAGAATCTTAGGGAAAGCGTCTATAAGGCGAACAGGGTTTCTAATATCATCATGCCGATCACTGGCCAGCTGAGCAACCTTACATACGTTCTAATCGCATTCTTCGGGGCTATCATCGTGATCGGCGGCTATGCCGGCTGGTGGACGATGGGCCTGAATGGAGAGATCCTGTCTCTGGGAACATTGGTTGCGTTCCTCACGCTGAATAAAAATTTCAGCAGGCCTATCTCTCAGATTTCCAACGAAATAAATTCAATTGCGATGGCTTCTGCAGGGTCAGACAGGGTGTATTCGATGATGGATGAGGAACCTGAGGTGGATGAGGGAAAAGTGGAGCTTGTGAATATATCGGATTCCTCGAAATTCTGCGACGAACGCACTGGGGCATGGGCTTGGTCGGTGCCGGAGGTCGCTTCTCGCTCAGCAGCAGCCAATGGCGTCACTTCCCCGGCTGGCGCCAACAAGCTCTTGAAGCTTTGCGGGTGCGTCTCTCTTGAGCATGTCGATTTCAGCTACGTGCCGCAGAAACAGGTGCTGTTCGACATCTCGCTCACGGCTTATCCCGGGCAGAAAGTTGCCTTCGTGGGCGGGACGGGAGCTGGCAAGACCACGATAACGAATCTGATAAACAGGTTCTATGAGATACAGCACGGCACCATAACCTACGATGGAATCAATGTAAAGGACATTCGCAAGGCTTCTCTGCGAGCCAGCCTCGGGATGGTGCTTCAGGAGACGAAGCTATTCTCTGGGACCGTCCTTGACAACATCCGATATGGTCGTCTGGATGCGACTGATGAAGAATGCAGGGCAGCGGCTAAGTTGGCTCACGCCGATTCGTTCATCAGACATTTGCCGAAAGGCTACAACACCAATCTGAAAGCGGACGGCGGAAACCTGTCTCAGGGCGAGCGGCAGCTTCTGGCCATCGCGCGCGCAGCCGTTGCGAATCCGCCGGTGCTTGTTCTCGATGAAGCCACGTCTTCAATAGATACAAGGACCGAGAAACAGATCCAGAAGGGCATGGATTCCCTCATGAAAGGCCGCACGACATTCGTCATCGCTCATCGCCTCTCAACTGTCCAGAATGCCAATTACATTATCGTTCTGGATCACGGCAGCATCATCGAAGCCGGCCGTCATGACGAACTGCTCGCACGTAAAGGCAAGTATTACCAGCTTTACACCGGCAACCAGATCACGAGCTAGTCAGTTTTGAAACGACTGTCGGAAAATCATGGTCATCAATCATTCTTGAGGAAATTTACCGGGTTGGATCTTGCGATGCGCAGCGAGCCTAGAGACACTGTAAGGACTATGACCGCAAGCAGAGCCAGGTCTCCTGCAAGGAAATAAATCGGGGAGAGGCTAACCTTGTCGGCAAACTGCCTCAGCCAGTCTCTGGCAATGAACCATGAGGCAATATCCCCGATGACTATCGCTATGAGAGCTAGTTTGGCAATGTCCATCACCAACATATTCACTATCTCCTTGGAATCTGCGCCATTGACTTTGCGCACCGCTATTTCCTTGCTGCGCCGCTCAGCCTCATCGAGAAGATAGCCAACGAGGCCTACCAACGCTATTATAAGGGCGAAAATCGAGCCTATTCCGAAGGCAGACCGCATCTTGCGGGTGTCGTCGTAAAGCTTTGCCATGCTGGCGGAATATGCCTGAACCTCAACGTCACGGTCCGGGAGGAAATCCTTTACTACGTTCTCCATCAGTTTCATATTCTCTCTGTTGAGCTCGCGGAATTTCACGACTAGAGTCGTGGCGATGTCCGAATACCATGTGGAGTCGGTCTTGCTCAGGCAGAATCTTACGCTAGGGCGAGTGTCCGGATCGACAGCAGAGCCTATTCTGTAGTCTTCATAGACTCCGCAGATGGTGAGGGGATGATCATGTTCCGTCACCAGAACCGACTTGCCGATAGCTCCGTCGCTGAGATTCGTGAATTGCGATAGCTTGGTAACGAAAGATTCGCTGACCGCTATGTCATCCGGCCCTTCCGGAGCCTTGCCCTCGAGCAGGTGGAAACCCATCAGCTTGAAAAAACCCTCGCTAGACCAATATTGATCCGCCACGTTGAAGAGTTCAGCGTCACTGCCCGGGAGATATACATTGTTGCCGGAAGAACCTTCGAATGGAAGAGTGTAAGTAACTTCGGCGCCTTCAACTTCAGGGTAGGTGCGTAGTTTCTCCGCAATCTCGAACATAACGCCCTTCTTAGTGCCAGGCAGCTCCGAATATGCCAGATTCTTGTAGTCGTAACCGACATCCTCATTCATCATCTTGCCATACTGATGGTTGATGACTATCAGCAGCACGATGATAATGGCATTGATCATGAACTGGAAGACAAGCAGTGACTGTTTCCACTTTCGTTTGCTCTCTTTATAGCCTCTGAATGCGCTCGAAACAGGAATTCTTGCGAATAGCCTGGCGGGAATCATGGCCGATGCCAGGAACACAAGGGCAAGGACGGCAAGCACGATAATGAATGTCTGTGGAATCATGAGGTCATGAAGGCCCACCCCCATGAGCTGTTCGATTTTCCCTCTGAAAGCGAGCACGAGGGCGGCTGCGGCAACCATGGACAGACCTAGGTAAAAAGCTGCAGATTTGAACAGCAGGCCGTAGATGTCGAGGTCAGAAGCTCCGTAGCATTTCCGCACGGCGACTTCCTTGGAACGTTTGACCACTTCCGAAACAGACACGAGAAGATAGTTAAGGGTTGCAATCAGTAAGAGGAGGAAGGCCACGATCGATAATATGACAGCGCGGCTTCTGATCTCAGGGTCCTGAGTGTGGACCTTCGGCAGGTTCACAAGCTTGTAAGACAGCTTGACCCCGGCTTTTTCCAGCTCTTCTATAGGCTGCTTAGCCTGCTGCATCTTGAAGATGGCCTCTTTGAGGGAAGAAGGGTCGGTCCCATGGGCCAGTTTCACATAGCCCAGATACCTGTCGTTCCCGACCCAGTTCTCCCTGCTCCACTGATTCATGTGATCCAAGCTAGCTACCATGTCGACATCCGAGAAAGAACTGTTCTTCGGGAAATCTTCATAGACGCCGACTATCGTGAACTGGAAATCTCTCAGCTGCTCATTGCTTATCACTTTTCCCATTGCCGCCGCGGGACCGCCTAGTTTTTCCGCAAAAGAACGGGACACTACGACATTCTTCGTCAGGCCGCAGAGAGCCTCCCTCCAATCGCCGACAAGCCATTCCCTGTCGAAAATCTTGAAGAAACATGAATCTGCAATGCGCAAGTTGCCTTTTATGAGGTTGTCATTTTCATCATAGAACTTGTCAGAATCGAAAATGAATGTTGTCCTCGTGGCCTCTTCGACTTCAGGAATGAATTCTTTCATTCCCGGAGCCACTCCCCCGCTGACCTGGTTATATTCTTTCGACTCTTTCTCCCTCTCCACTCCGCTGTATATCTGATAGATGTCATCCACGTCGCGGAAGCAGCCATCGAACGACATCAGGAAGACCACCATCGCAATGAGCACAGAGCCGATGGCCAAGCCTGCAGCTAGGGAAACCACCTTTATCAGCGCACCTTCTAACTTTTTCATAATCATTTAATTATCAAATTGCCAAGAGCTTATTCATTTCTCAAAGAGTCAACAGGATTTGATGTCGCCGCGCGCAGGGACTCCAAAGTCACAACACCTATGGTAACCGCAAGCACTGCGAGCAAAGCAACTACGAATACCCAAGGCTGCAGGCTTATCCGATAGGCAAAGGTCTGGAGATAACGCTTCATAATCAGTACGCTCAAAGGTGCAGACACCGCGAAACAGCCTATGACGATGTATACGAACTTGGAATTTATCATCTTGAGTATTTCCTCCACCGTTGCTCCGTTGACCCTTCGCACTCCGATTTCTTTCCTGCGTCCTTCTGCCTCGAACATTACCAGGCCGAAGACACCCATGAGCGAGATAATTATCGCGAGGATGGTGAAAAGGGTGATCAGCTTGGACAGTTTCGACTCCCTGTCATAGACTTTCTGCAAGGTTTGGTCGAATAATTTGATGTCGAAATCATCAGCGGACATGCTTGCATCATACTCTGCAAGAGTAGAGCCGATGAATCTCCGCACTTGGGTGAAATCGCAGCCCGGGGCCGTCCTGACGAAGAGCTTCGACAGCGGCCTCCACGGCTCCTTGCCGAAGACGTAGAAGCTGAAAGGAGCCACTGCCGACCTCAGCGGAGCGTAATTGAAGTCTGCGCAAAAACCGGCGATGTCAGTCGGCTTATCCATATGACCGCCGACCTTATCTTCCAGAGTGATGCCGAATTCCTTTTTCGCGGCCTCGTTGAATATGAATACTCCATTCTCGCACTGCTCGTCCGACTGCTGGAAATCTCTTCCTTCACGAATCGGTATATTCATGAACCTCAAGAAGTTCCATGAAACCGGATAGCACTGCCAATTGCGTTGCTGGCCCTTGATTTCCCTGCCCCAGCCCATCCTGCTTTCAGCGACCATGTTGCCGTCTGCCCAAGCCACATCCTTTATGTCAGGATTCTGCTTCAGTCTCTCTTCCACAGTGGATCTCTGCCTGCCGACCGAATAGCCGGAGCTGACGACCAGAAGATTCTCCTTGTCGAAGCCAAGTTCATGGTTCAGCATGAAAGAGCGCTGCTTGTTGATGAATATTGCGCAGATGATGAGAGCCATCGAAATGGTGAACTGGACTCCTACGAGGGAATATCTTATCGCTTTGCCCTTGTGGGTCGCGGCAAACGAGCCTTTCAGCGACAGAGCCGGAGGCACCGAGGTCGAATACATGGCCGGATACAGGCTGGCGATGATTGCCACCAGCACTGCCACTCCGACGGTCAAAGCCACGATGAGCGGATTGGAGCCGAAGCTAGTGGTGAATGGAATCAGGTCTGCAAGGTGAGATTTCCCGAAGGAAATGACGACTAAGGCGGAGAGCGCCAGGGAGATGAAGGTCAACAGCAAGGATTCCCCTATCATCCCCATAACCAGAGAAGTCCTTGATGCGCCGATCACCTTCCTGATGTTTATACCCTTGATTCTCAAAGGGATCATGGCCACGAAGAAGTTGACGTAGTTGACCATCGAAATCAAGAGGATCAGGATGGCAATGGCGAGCAGGGTGTAAGTGGTGCTCTTGTTGCCGGTCAGGCTGTCACCTCGTGCCAGAAGAGGGTCAAAGTAGGTGTCACGGATGGAGACCAGACGGTATTTGATAAGATTCAGGTCGTCGTCTCCTTCTGTCGAATCATCCGAGACCTGCTTCATATAGAACTCTTTGGCTACCTCGAATGCCTCTTTCTCGAAGTCCTCCTTCTTCTCGGACGGATTCAGCTTGACATAGTAGCAGTAGGACCATTCACTCAAATTGTCAATGTCTTGGTCTGTCAAGAGGAAGAAGCCGTCATTGGAGGCAAGGTCTGAGATGGCAGGGAAATCCTTATATATGGCGGCGACGGTCATCGGGACAGACTGACCTCTGCTGACCTGATAATATGTCGAACCTGGAGCCAGACCAGTCTTTCGTGCGAAAGATTCGCTTATGGCGGTCTGCTGCCACGTCTTCATGTCATCGAATGAGCCTTGCACAAGCTCATAGCCGAAGGTCTTGACGGCTCCGATGGACAGAGAATTGAAAACGGCGGTAATCTTGTCCGAGCCTTCTTCCAGAGAGATGGTATTACTTGAGCCAAGCATTTGTCCGCAGCCCCCGCTCTCGATGCCGGTCGCAGTGGCGAGCACCTTCTCCTGAGGCGGCCTGTTCAGGAATACGGAGTACTTGCCTTCTTCGTAAAAGTCAGGCAAAGTCATCACGTAGATCCTGTCGCTGTCCTTGATGCCGTGATTGTAGGTAAAGTCGTGATGGACTTGCACGAAAATCACGTACATTGCAGCGAAGGCTGCAGTCATGCCGAGAACGTTCAGGATGGTTGAGACTATGCTGTTTTTCTTAAATAGGCTAATCATGAAAATTCAAATTATGAATATTTTGAACTCTGCTGGAATCAGAGTTCATTCTGCACGTCGCTTACGATCTGGCCATCGAAGAGGTCAATCGTCCTCTGTGCCACCGCAGCATCCTTCGGGGAGTGCGTCACCATCACGATCGTGGTGCCCTCATGATTCAGCTCGGAAAGCAGATCCATCACCTCTTTGCCGTTCTTGGAATCCAGGTTTCCGGTAGGCTCGTCGGCCAGTATCAGTTTGGGATTTATGACCACAGCCCTAGCGATCGCCACCCTCTGCTGCTGGCCTCCGGACAGCTGCTGAGGGAAATGGCTTGCCCTATGGCTGATGTTCATTCGCTTCATTATTTCGGTGACGCGCTTCTTCCGCTCGCCTGCAGATATGTTCAGGTAACGCAACGGAAGCTCTATGTTCTCATACACGTTCAGCTCGTCAATCAGGTTGAAGCTCTGGAACACGAAACCAATGTTCCCCTTGCGGAACTTCGTGCGCTCCTTCTCCTTCAGCTTCGAGACCTCCTTCCCAAGCAGCTCGTATGAGCCGGAGGTCGGATTGTCCAGAAGCCCCAGAATATTCAGAAGCGTGGATTTACCGCATCCTGAAGGTCCCATGATGGCTACGAATTCGCCGTCTTTGATTTCGAATGACACTCCGTTGAGTGCCGTGGTCTCGATTTCTTCTGTCCTGAATACTTTCGTAAGATTGCTGACTTTGATCATAATGCTATAGTTTTATAAATATTTTTTCTGAAATCGTTCTTTCCACCACTGATGGGAAGCCTGAGATTTCTTCCGACGCCGAGAAAGGCAACCCCCGTGCCATCTAATTTAATATATTAATAATAAATATATTATATTAATAAACCACCTTCCCGCTCCGTAAAGAAACTTTACACCTTTTGTAAACAATGTTTACAAATAATATCCCTCGGAGTTCGATTGGACGATCCGAGGGATTGATAGTTAAGTTAGAATTAAGCTTGTGGGTATTTATCTAAGTTCGTCGGCTGGGTTGGTCCGGGCTGCCGAGAGGGTCTGCCAGAAGACGGACAGGAATGAGATGGCAAGGGATATGGCTACAGCCACGACGAAGATCCACGCATCGCCGGAAATCCGGTCGATAAAGGATTCAAGGTACTTGCGCGAAGCCCAGACGGCCACAGGAACCCCGATCACGCATGCAATCAGCACCATTATCATATAGTCCGCGACATTCTTAGCAAGTTCGCTCTCCACTGTTCCGCCGAACACCTTTCGTATGGCAATGTCGTGCGCCCTCTCATCGGCGAAATATCCACTCATAGCTATGAGTCCGAGCAGAGAAATCATTATCGAGATGAGCATGAACATCTCCAGCAGGCGCATATTGTCCATGGCAGGCTTCAGCGCATCCTTGTAGGCATCGTCAAGATAGGAAAGGGTGTAGATTTCCTCCATGCCGGTATCGTTCCATTTTTCGAACGCTTGCCTGATGGCATCCATCGCTTCACCGTGACCGCCTTTGGTCTCGATGAGCAGCCCTGGCCACGACATGTCGCTGTCGCGAATCACGCTCACGATGATGTTCATCCTTTCCCCTTCGTTGTCAATTGACAAAGGGATATCTTTGAACACCCCTGCAAGCTGCTCGCAACCAATGGCTCGCTGACTCAGGGTGTCGATTTGCAGATGGCTGTCATCCAGGCCAGTGGCGCTGAACGCCGTCTGGGAAAACCATACGGAATTGTACATCGGAGCTCCGAAGTTCTTCTCCTGCCTGAAATTCAGCATCGAGAACGCAGTGCTGTCAACCCAGCAGATACGGTAGAGTATGTCCTTGCCATCCAATGTGGTCGAATACTGCCCATTGGCGAAGAAGGCGGGACAGCCTTGCGAGAACCCGATGCGCTCCACGCAAGGAAGCTCCCTAAGGAGATCTGCCAAGGACATGTCTGGCTTCTTGCTCCCGAACGTGTACATGTAAATCTTCTCAGCCGAATCGTAATTCTTCGGTCGCTTCAATGACTTGCCGTACTGAGCCTCCATGACCAGTGCCATGGAGACGAGGAATACCGAGAAGGCACATTGCAGAACAATGAATATCTTGCTGAATACCATCTTGTTGCTTGTCCTGAACGAGCCGCGCACGATGTCTATCGGACGGAAGCGGCTGGCAAAGAGAGCAGGAAGCAGGCCTGACAGAGTGCCGGTTAGGAGGGTCAGCAGGACAAACCCTGCGATGTATGCAGGCTTGAATTCAATCGTGATGGGCGCCACAGGGTTGCCAAGCAGATTGTTCATCGTCGGAGCCAGAGCTACTGCCAGAAGCAGAGCAAAGACAAAGGAGACAGCAGTGAACAAGACCGATTCGGCAATATATCTCCAGATTACGCCTGATTGCTGCTCTCCCACGAGCCTGCGAGTGGCCATCTCCTTAGCCCTTTTTCCCACCAGAGCGAAATTGAGGTTTATGTAATTGAATATGGCGCAAAGAAGAAGGAGAAGCCCAGCCAGGGACAGGAGCCTCAGGGTGCCGAGGTCTCCCTGGTTGACATTTCCCCAGTCTTTGGAGAAATAGATCTCGTCCACCCTCCATATCTTCAGCTTCTCAAAGAAGCCCTTCCCGTAATATTCATACACGTCTTTGCACACAGCCTCAGCCTTGTCATAGAGCACCTGGCGATCCGTCCCCGGTGCCACTTGCGCAAAGGTGATAACATTCCCAAAACTGTCATAGGCGGCAAGCTTGCTGTACAAATTGCTCTTGTTGCTTGCAATTATGTCGCAGTAAGAGATAAGCGTAGCCTTGAAATCCTTGACTATGCCGGCAATCATAAGCTCATTGCCATCGATGGAAAGCTGGTCGCCGACTTTCAGGGAATGTTTTGCGGCGAAGGTCTCGCTTATCAAGATGTTGTCCTTGGCATCCAGCGATGAAGGCGAGCCTGACACGAAACCATAGTAAGGGAAAATGTCGAAGAAAGCCTTGTCAGTACCCATCACTTCGGCATTCACGGCAGACTCTCCGATGCGGAAACGTCTCGTCTGCGGAATTATGCTGGTGACCCTCACCACTTCCGGCACCCTGGACTTGAGGGCATCTGGAAAACCGTAGGTAAGGCCTATGCAATCCGGCATGCCGAAGGCATAGATGTTCTTCCTGTCCGGATTTTCCGTATTGATGGAATATTGCTGGTAAGCGTATGAACCGAAAATCACTACGAAAGCAAGGCTCACTATCAGCCCGATGGCTTCGATAAAGGCGTAGGCCTTATTGCGAGAAAGGAATCTTAGAAAAGACTTCATCGTGAATCTTTATTTTTTCGCCTTCCGCAGGTACAATCGATGTACCAATTATAGCATATAGCTATCAATCAACACGTTGCATTCCAAAAGACACTGAACAGCCGTAAAGATATTTTACAAAATGCGTAAACTTTGTTTACAACTTACCTGAACCGTCCCGTATCTACTTCTTCACGCTTCTTCTCGGTATATCCTCCGAATTTCCAGGTCAATGACACTCCCGCCTGCCGATAACATTCATATCCTGACTTCATGTACTGTCCTCCGTAGTCGATGAGCGGAGAAATCATGCTCGTCTGGAAAATGTCCTTGCAGAAAACATTGACGAGCCCCCTGCCTCCTGCGAAACCCCAGCGCAGCGAAGCGTCCAGATTCCCGGAGGCCGGCAGGTCGTAGTTGCCCTGGATGCCCTTGGAGCGGATCATGCCGTTCACCAGCAGCTTCAAGTTGTGCTTCTTGGAAAGGGTAAATGTATTGTTCATA
>ONBM01000016.1 GCA_900316045.1 uncultured Bacteroidales bacterium
CGGGCGTTCCGTTGTGTTCCCATTTGGTTCAAGATTACGGATTTGCTCGCAGAAATGACTTTCTCTGCGAATCCTAGACTGCTAGTACTCTTCCTCGTTAAAGAAAAAATCTTCTTTGGTCGGGTAGTCCGGCCATATATCTTCTATGCTTTCGTAAATTTCGCCATCGTCCTCAAGTTCCTGAAGATTCTCGATTACCTCTTCCGGCGCACCGGAACGATTGGCATAATCAATGAGTTCGTCTTTCGTGGCCGGCCAAGGAGCATCGTCCAAGCTGCTGGCAAGTTCAAGTGTCCAATACATATCAAAAATGTGTTAAGTTTCTGTTAATCAAAATAATCCCCTCAGGCTTCACGCTTCAGGCTCTATTTTGCCGCAAAGATATGCAAAAAATAATTACAATGAACTTTTTTTGCTTATTTTTGCAGTCAATTTATGGAAAAACCATTTGAATATTCACCATGGCATATTCTGTTGAGGAAAAATACGATGAATTTACGACTCGGGAGATAGCCGGACATGTGAGAAGCATACTCTCGCTGCTGGGTGAAGATCCGGATAGGGAAGGGCTGCAGAAGACTCCGGAAAGGGTTGCGAAATCCCTGCAGTTCCTGACTAAAGGATATTCTCAGAGCGGCGAAGAAATCATAAGGTCGGCCATATTCGATGAAGAGTATCAGCAAATGGTGCTCGTGAAGGACATCGAGATGTTCTCAATGTGCGAGCATCACATCCTTCCTTTCATAGGCAAATGCCATGTGGCTTATATCCCGAATGGAAAAATCACTGGGCTGAGCAAGATAGCCAGAGTGGTCGAGACTTATGCGCGCAGGCTTCAGGTGCAAGAGAGACTCACGGTAGAAATTCGCAACTGCATACAGGATGCCCTGCATCCTATGGGAGTGGCCGTGGTGATTGAAGCTATGCATACATGCATGACAATCAGAGGAGTACAGAAGTCTAATTCAATCACTGCTACATCTGCCTTCTCTGGAATTTTCCTGAGTTCTGCGAGAACCAGAAACGAATTTTTGAATCTTATTAAATGAATATGGCAGATGACAAAATAATATTGACGGGCGACCGCCCGACAGGTAAACTTCACATCGGGCATTACGTAGGCTCGCTGAGGAACCGCGTGCGCATTCAAAACGAGGGCGGTTTCAAGAATATGTATGTTTTCATAGCCGATGCCCAGGCACTTACCGATAACTTCGACAATCCTGAAAAGGTGCGCCAGAACATCATAGAAGTCGCTCTGGATTACCTTTCGGTAGGCCTGGATCCGAACAAAGTAACGCTTTTCATCCAGAGCCAGATTCCTGAGCTCACGGAATTGACGTTCTATTACTCGAATCTGGTGACTGTCGCAAGGCTTCAGCGCAACCCCACCGTCAAGTCAGAGATTGCATTGCGAGGTTTCGGCTCCGAAGGAGATGAGCAGGCATTCGGCAGTGGCATTCCAGTAGGTTTCTTCACTTATCCTATTTCCCAGGCGGCAGACATTACCGCTTTTAAAGCCACTGACGTGCCAGTAGGCGAGGATCAGAAACCGATGCTTGAGCAGGCTGTAGAAATCGTCCGCAGTTTTAACAGAATCTATGGCGAGACGCTTGTTGAGCCTAAGGCTGTGCTGCCTTCTAATTCCGCTTGCATGAGGCTGCCGGGAACTGACGGGAAGGCCAAGATGAGCAAGTCGCTGGGAAACTGCATTTACTTGTCTGAGACTGCAGATGAAATGCACAAGAAGGTCATGTCAATGTACACTGACCCATTGCACGTAAACGTAAGCGACCCCGGCCACATAGAGGGCAACACAGTGTTCACGTATCTGGATGCTTTCTGCAAGCCGGATGATTTCGGCCTGTACTGGCCAGATTTCTCTAGCTTGGATGAGTTGAAAGCCGCATACGAAAAAGGCGGCATAGGTGACGTGAAGGTGAAGAAATTCCTTGAAAAGATTCTTAATGCAGAGCTGGAACCTATCAGGCAGCGAAGAAAGGAATATGAAAAAGATATTCCTGCCGTCTATGAAATATTGAAGAAGGGGAGCGAGAGGGCAGAGGAAGCGGCCGCCCAGACTCTATCGGAGGTCAAGAAAGCAATGCGCATAGATTATTTCAATGACAGGGCTCTGATCGAAGAGCAGGCAAGGAGGTACGGAGATTAGGAATATATCATATTCATGAATAAAAAAAAGTGACTTTGGGTAATCCCAAAGCCACTTTTTCAGTAATGTCTCGCCTGCCGATCACTGGGCTTTTGCCTCTGTCATCGCAGGAGAAATGGCGCTCCACACAACTGCGCTCAGGGCACCGCCGACCAGAGGGGCAACGATGAATACCCAGAGATCCTTGAGGGCTTGTCCGCCAGCGAAAATGGCAGGGCCTATAGAGCGGGCAGGGTTCACTGACGTTCCGGTGAGATTGATGCACACAAGATGCACTAACGTGAGCGAAAGTCCTATTGCCAGGCCTGCGAAATTGCCAGCGCCAACCTTCGGGTCTGTGGTGCCAAGCACAACAAGGACGAAGATGAACGTCCCGACAACTTCAACCAGGAAAGCTCCGCCGGCACCGCCTGCTCCAGCAACGCCATTTGCGCCGAGTCCTGCAGGATTGGCTCCAGCGAAAGCTGCGCCAGGCGTCATAGTCTTGGCGAACAGCAGAAGGAGAGCTCCGGCTATTATAGCGCCGATCAGCTGTCCGAGCCAGTAGCCGACAGCGTCTTTCCATGACATCCTGCCAGAAAGAGCAACTCCAAGGGTGATTGCTGGATTGATGTGGCATCCGGAGATACCTCCGATGGTGTATGCCATTGCCACGACTGTGAGGCCGAATGCTGCTGCCGTAGCGAAAAGTCCGGCAGGAGTACCACAACCAACGAACATGGCTGTCGCACAGCCAAAGAATGTCAGAACGAATGTTCCGATGCATTCAACAATGTACTTTTTCATATAAATCAAAATTAAAAAAGTGTTACGTTTTTGCCTATTTATCTATTACAGTCAAGTTTTCGGGTTATTTTTTGCTAAATTTACAAAAAATAGAAAACGAAACAAATTTCTTTCCAATATGGAGACTCATGTAGTAATAATGGCAGGCGGCATAGGCAGCAGACTATGGCCCCTCAGCACCCCGGCTATGCCTAAGCAGTTCATAGATTTGTTAGGCGTTGGGAAAACGCTGATACAGATGACAGTTGAAAGATTCCTTCCTGTCTGCAACATGGAGAATTTCTGGGTTGTTACATCGGAACGATACGTAGATATAGTTAAAAAGCAGCTCCCTTTCATCAGGCCACAGCATATATTAGCAGAGCCAGAGCCTCGCAACACAGCTCCTTGCATTGCATATGCCTGCTGGAAAATTCAGAAGGAAGCGCCTAACGCTAATGTCGTTGTAACGCCTGCCGATGCATTGGTAATAAATGTTCAAAAATTCTCGGATGTCATTCGTAAAGCCCTGAATGCCACCGACGGCAGTAAGAGAATCGTCACGGTCGGCGTAGAGCCGACCAGGCCTGAGACCGGTTACGGTTATATTTATGCCGAAGAGAAGAAGCATGGCGAGGTCGTGAAAGTTAAAGAGTTCAAGGAGAAACCTACATTGGTTACCGCAAAGAAATATATTGCTGCAGGGAGATATTTCTGGAATGCAGGAATATTCGTCTGGAATGTGAAGACCATAGTGGAAAACATAAGGAAATTCGCCCCCCAGATAGCTGATGTAATGGATAAAATTGCTAAGTCGTTCGGCACATGGAAAGAAACTGAGACGACGCGCATTCTGTTCCCGACTTGCCCGAAGATATCCATTGACTATGCTGTCATGGAGAAATCCAAGGACATATTCGTGATAGCTAGTGACCTGGGCTGGTCTGACCTTGGCGCTTACAGCGCAATAAAACAGTATATGCCTATCCCTGAGGATGATCCTGTGCCTGACTGTGGCAGCGTAGAGGCAATCAAGCTGGACAATAAAGTCGTGGGAAAGGATGTCCGCCTGCATGGATGCAAAGGCTGCATAGTGCATGCAGAAGATGCCAGGACGGTTGTCGTGTCTGGCTTGAAGGATTATGTCGTCGCCATGAAAGGTGCCGACCTGCTGATCTGCCCAATCGCAGAGGAACAAAAAGTCAAGGAATATTCTGCCAAGAAAAACAATGGATAGAATTGCATTCAAAAGCATTGTGATTTCAGATGTCCACCTCGGTTCCCCTCACTCGAAGCTAGTAGAGGTGACGAAATTCTTAAGCATGGTGAATTGCGAGAGGCTGATCATGGCAGGGGACATCATAGATGGCTGGCAGCTGAAATCCGAAGAAGACAAATGGACTCTGGAAGAATCAATGTTTTTCCGGGTAATCATGAAGATGATGGAAAAGATGGGGACGGAGGTCATCTACGTGACAGGCAATCACGATGATTTCCTGTTCCCGATAGTGCCTTGCGAGCTATTCAAGATAAAGATAGTGAGCGAATATATTATCGAAGATTTCGGAAAGCGCTTCGTCGTGATTCATGGCCATGCCTTCGATGCCGTCACCATGCATTTCCGCTGGCTGTCAAAGCTAGGAGCGATCGGGTACAATTTCTTGCTGCGTTTCAACCAGGTTTGGAACAAGTCAAGGGAAAGAAGCGGAAAGGGGAAGTTCTCTCTTTCTAAATATATCAAATACGGCGTGAAAAAGGCCGTAAATATCATTTCCGGCTTCGAGTCCGATCTGGACTCTTTTGCGAGGTCCTTGAAATGCTCTGGCGTGATTTGCGGGCATATCCATCATCCTGAAGATAAGATACTGAAGCATGGGACTCATTACCTTAACTCTGGTGACTGGGTTGAGTCCATGACAGCCCTTGGCGAGGATTTTGATGGGAATTGGAGGGTCCTGAGATATAAGGATATGGTAAACATTCAATGAGGTACGTTTTCATCATACAGGGAGAGGGCAGAGGCCATCTGACGCAGGCGATGTCGCTGGAGCATCTGCTGGTCTCGCATGGCCACGAGGTGGTTTGCATGCTTGTTGGCAAGAGCAAGAGCCGCATCCTTCCGTCGTTCTTTGAGAAATCCGTGCATGCCCCTGTACGCTATTTCGAAACCATTAATTTCGTCGCCTCACATAACCAGAAACGTCCCAACCCTGCTAGCACGTTCTTCTACAATGCTTCCATCTGGTTCCGTTTCCTTCCATCGATTAAATATATTTCTCGCACTGTCAAGGAATTTGCCCCGGACGTGGTGGTTAATTTCTATGAGATGCTTGGCACGATAGCTTGTGGAGGCTTAGGCGTGCCGATTGTCTGCATCGGGCACCAATTCTTCTTCCTGCATAGGGATTGCCATATTCCTGAAATAGGTTATGAGGGGCATCTCGGACTGGATTTGTTTTCCAAAGCCATTGCTGCCAAGGCGACTAAAATTCTAGCCCTGTCGTTCCGTCCCATGCCTGACGATCGCAGGTTCAAGGTTATGCCGCCGCTGCTAAGGAATGAGGTTTTGGAATATAGAGCCTCAGATGGCTCTCCTCGGGAGGGTCTGAGGAGCGGGAATTATATTCTTGGATATATGCTGAATCCGGGATTCGCCGATGAAATCTTGAAATGGCACGGCGCTCATCCCGAAGTGCCTCTGCATTTCTTCTGGGATAGGAAAAGCGAAGCTCCAGTTACAGTCGTCGATGAGACTCTGGCCTTTTATTACTTGGATGACAAGGAGTTCCTGCGTCAGATGGCTGGCTGCAAGGCATATGCGTCCACGGCTGGATTCGAGTCCATTTGCGAAGCAATGTACCTAGGCAAGCCTCTGCTCATGGTGCCTACGCACATAGAGCAGAAATGCAATGCCTACGATGCCACGGTCGGCGTCCGGTTCAATCCATCCATGCCGCAGGGCATCCGGCCGGCAGTTGCGGCATCCACTTTCGATCTTGACCGGCTGCTTAGCTTCGCCGAGAATGAATATGCACCGGATCCTTCCTTCGTTTCATGGGTACGCTCTGCCGATTCTCTTTTCCTCCGGGAACTGACCGAGTTCTGATGAGGGATTTCATCATAATGTTCTCTGTCGGCGAGCAATTTCAATTGCAGCACATGAACGAAAGCAATGACTTCTCACCGAAACTTCCAATATAGGCTATTAAAAGCCCGTTCTCATATATCAGAATCCTGGTATCATGCTTTGTCGCCCTGAACTCTGCGTGAAGAAATATAAAAAAGATCGAAAAACGAGAAAAGAAAAAGGCGGGGCCGTAAGCCGGTTTCTGTTTTAGTCTGTCATTTATCTTCGCGACCTACCCCCTGGCATCGGGCGGGCAGCCCTCGTCTGCCAGTATATTTGGTTTTGCAGGCCCTGGTGCCGTACCCATGCGACGTCGCCGCCACATGTCGTGAGCTCTTGCCTCACGTTTTCACCCTTGCCCGAAGCCAGTCAGTCATGGCCCTAAGGCCGAGAACCTGATGGCTTTCAAGGCGGTAGTTTTCTGTTACGGCATCCATAAGATTACTCCCATCTGAGCTTTCCCCAGCAGGGCGCCCTATCCTGTCCGGACTTTCCTCACCCTTGGGCCGAAACCCTCGCAGCGCGACAAACCGCCCCACCTTTTCATTCGTACAAGCTTACATAAAATCTGAAGATTCTACGCCTGTTAATAAAAATCAAGACCACATGCTACAACTATTTTTATTGGCTCAGCGGACGTCGCCTTTCGGCGCGCCGCAAAATACTTATTAACGGGCTTGGTGTCCCAAAATTTTTATGCCTATAAGTATAGTATGCGGTCTTGACATCAGCAAAGATAATATGCCCGTCTGAAATTTCAATGAGATTAAAGAAAAAATTGCCGAACTGTTAATTTTGATTACTACTTCAGAAAGCACTATGGAAAAACCATTGCTGACGGTACAAAGCTAAAAACTATTTCATCGATATCAAAACACGTACCCATTAATTTTCATCATCATGGAACAGGGACAAAACAAACAATCGTCGAAGGGACTCAGGGAGTTCTGGAAGGGAGTGCGCTGGATGCTCCTGACGATGCTAGCTATCATTCTAATTATTAATTATTTAGCTAAACTTGATGTGCCTAGTCGTTCAGGGTGACGAAGTGGGTCGTGCAGGGACTGAATCGAGTTCTGAATGACGGGACCGTACGGGCATTATGAAAATGCCCATTCGCAATCAATAAGTTACGAAAGGCATGCGTACGGTCTGCATGACGAAATGGGGACCGTGCTATAACCACTTACAAACAATTTGACACCCAATTGTTTGTAAAACGCCATCCGTACGGTCTCAATCCTGAACGGGGGTAAGCCATGGAAATATTCAATCTAGGCCCGTAGGATTCTGGCCGCCGTTACCATCAATTATGGATAAATACGACATCGTTCAGAGGCCGCGGCTTCGGTGGACGGATCCGCCACAGGCATCAACTAGCGAACTAGCGCAAGGGCACGGCAGTCTCTTGGCAAGATATGCTATGAAGCGCATCATGCTTTTGCCGAGCGAAGTAGTGTGCCCCTGGGGTGGCTGTAATTAATGTGGGCATGCAGCCCCCCAAGATGACATGTAGGGTTTTCGCATGGCATGCCACGCTGGAGAGCCTTGTACATGGGATTGTTCCGCTCGGCAAATGCATCCGGACTGGACTCCACGCATTGATCGCAGGATGACGGGGTGCTTCTGCGTCGGATGACGTAGATAACCTAGATGACGTAGATAACCTAGATGACGTAGATAACCTGGATGATCTAGATGTCGTAGTCCAGAATGGAGTTCGTGGATGTTGATTTATTGTTCCGCTTATGGATTTTTACGAAAAATAGCGATATCGGTTTCGGAAATTAATTTTATTGGCTAACTTTGTAATCCAGTAAAGAATGAACGTTATGCACACAAAGTATGTTTTCGTTACTGGCGGGGTAGCATCATCCCTTGGAAAAGGAATAATAGCCGCATCTCTGGCAAAGCTTCTTCAGGCCAGAGGTCTCAGAGTCACAATTCAGAAATTCGATCCGTACATCAATGTGGATCCAGGAACATTGAATCCGTACGAA
This sequence comes from uncultured Bacteroidales bacterium, assembly GCA_900316045.1. Classification (GTDB taxonomy): domain Bacteria; phylum Bacteroidota; class Bacteroidia; order Bacteroidales; family UBA932; genus Cryptobacteroides. The sequence goes on from ONBM01000016.1 coordinate 8,063, forward strand.
CATGGCGAGTGCTATGTCACGGACGATGGCGCAGAGACCGATTTGGACCTTGGCCATTACGAGAGATTTCTTGGCGTGCATTTGTCTCAGGCCAATAACGTCACTACCGGCAGGATATATTGGACTGTAATCACAAAGGAACGCGAAGGCGCCTTCCTTGGCAAGACAGTTCAGATCGTGCCCCATATCACTGACGAGATTAAGCGCAGAATGCTTCTTTTAGGCAAATCCGGAAAATATGACGTGATTGTCACTGAGGTTGGTGGAACCGTGGGAGACATGGAGTCCCAGCCTTTCCTCGAAGCAATCAGGCAGCTTCAGTGGGAGATGCCGGATGAGGATTTGCTGAGCATACACCTTACCTTGGTGCCTTACCTCAGGGCTGCGAAAGAGTTAAAGACGAAACCTACCCAGCACTCCGTGCAGATGCTTCAGCAGGCAGGAGTTCATCCGGACATAATTGTGTGCAGGACCGAGAAGGATCTTTCCCCGGAACTTAGGCGCAAAGTGGCCTTGTTCTGCAACGTGAAACCTGGCCACGTCATTCAGTCAATCGATGCTCCTTCAATATACCAGGTGCCTCTGAACATGGAAGACGAGAAGCTGGATCAGCTTGTGCTGGAGCATTTCGGCTGGAACGACCTGCCCGCTCCGGACCTGACGAAGCTGAAGGCCTTCCTGAATAAACTGTTCAATCCGAAATCAGAAATAGACATCGCCTTGGTCGGAAAATATGTCGAATTGCAAGACGCATACAAATCCATTCTGGAATCCTTCGTCCACGCAGGTGCGGCGAACGAGTGCAAAGTAAACGTGCATTATGTTCACAGCGAATTTCTTGACGAGAAGAACCTAAAGGAAAAGATAGGGAATATGGACGGCATCTTGGTCGCCCCAGGCTTCGGAGAAAGAGGCCTTGAAGGCAAGGTGCTTGCCATTAGATATGCCAGAGAGAATAAAGTTCCGTTCTTCGGAATATGCCTCGGGATGCAGATGGCAGTGGTGGAGTTCGCCCGTGACGTGATAGGCATCAAAGATGCATGCTCGGCGGAAGTGGATTCTAACGCCGAAAACCCGGTGATTGACCTTATGGAAGAGCAGAAGAGCACGACCATAAAAGGTGGCACGATGAGGCTCGGAGCTTACGATTGCAAACTGGAAAAAGACTCGCTTGCTTACAGAATTTATGGCACTGACATGATTTCGGAGAGGCATCGCCATCGTTACGAGTTCAACAATGCTTACCTTGAAAAGTTCGAAGCCGCCGGAATGAAGGCGACCGGAAAGAACCCGGAGACAGGCCTCGTGGAAATCATCGAACTGCCGGCTCATCCGTTCTTCATAGGCGTTCAGTTTCATCCGGAGCTCAAGAGCACGCCAGAGAACCCTCAGCCGATTTTCGTCAATTTCGTGAAAGCAGCGATGGCTTTCAAGGCAGGAAAAGAAAAATAGACCCACATGTCAAAATTCGTCAAAATATTCATTTGCTGCCTGGTAATAATGTTCTCCTTCACCTTCTGCGCAGGTTCGAAGGTACATCAATATAAGGTTCAGGTAGTAAAGGAATATCCTCATGATCCTGCTTCCTATACTCAGGGCCTGTTTTTCTACGATGGGGAGATGTACGAGACCACCGGCCAGTACGGAGAATCCACGCTGAGGAAGGTGGACATCGCCACGGGAAAGGCACTGAAGCAGTTCAATTTCGATAGGAAATATTTCCTCGAAGGCTCAGTAGTGCTGAATGGCAACTTGTACATCCTCACTTGGACCAACAAAGTGGCCTTCGTCTACGATGCTGCGACGCTGCAATACAAGGCAACATATTCCTACCCTCGTGAGGGATGGGGGCTGACTACCGATGGCAAGAGTCTCATAGCCAGCGATGGCTCTTCAAGGATATATTTCCTTGATGAGAATTTCAAGCAGCAGAAAGTGCTGACCGTCAAAATGAACGGTCGCAGCCTGAATATGCTGAATGAGCTTGAATATGTCGACGGCAAGATATGGGCGAACGTCTATATGACTGACATGATTGTTATTATTAACCCATCATCCGGCATCGTAGAAGGGGCAATCGACTGTACCGGCATGCTGCCGCAGAGTCTTAGAGACGACAAGACCGACGTGCTTAACGGCATCGCTTACAATCCTGCCGACGGAAAAATTTACTTGACAGGCAAATACTGGAAGCGTCTGTACGAGGTGAAGCTGGCAGACAAGAAATAATTCGCCAGGAAGCTGAAATTATATTATATTTGCGGACAATTAGCGGGGGTGAGGAAATGGTTGCCATTTCCCCTGAGATCATACCCAATGAACCTGATGCGGTTAATGCCGCCGTAGGGAAGCGTAATCTCAAACATGCCACATTAGTGGCGCCCCCTTGCATTAATATTAACACATTATGCGAGGTTTTATTTTTTATGCAGCATCTATGCTGCTCATTACGGCTCCGGCGGCCGCATTTGCCGGAAATGATTCAAAATCCGCTGGCGAAGAGTCAGATAAGGTGGAGTATCTGGACAGCGTGGTCGTGTCTGCCTCCAGGGCAGGAAAATCCACTCCGGTAACTTACACGATGGTTGGCAGGCAGGAGATTCGAAGCGCCAATCCGATAAATTCTGTTCCGATGATTCTGAATCTTCAGCCTTCGGTAGTGACTTACAACGAGGGAGGCACTGGCCTTGGCAACTCGAACATGACGATCCGCGGCTCCAAAGGTTCCCAGATCAATGTTACCCTGAATGGGGTGACGCTCAACGATGCCGAGTCACAGGAAGTGTTCTGGGTGAACATTCCATCGCTAGCCAGCATCCTCTCTTCCGTGCAGGTTCAAAGGGGATTGGGAACGACTGCCAATGGATCAGGGGCATTTGGAGCTTCCGTGAACATGTCAACGGCTTCCGTACAGTCGGATCCTTTCGCAGTCGTTGATGTCAGCGCAGGCTCCTGGAACACTTTCGAGACTACTGTGGCTGCAGGCACCGGGCTCTCTAAGTCGGGCTTCTACGCCAATGCGGCATATTCAAGAGGGTATACCGATGGTTACATTCGTAATGCGAAAGTTAAATCGCAGTCGGCATTCGTGGCGCTGGGCTGGATGAACGAGCGCAACTCCCTCAGGATGACTTGGCTGATGGGCCACCAGAGGAGCGGCATAACATGGAACGGCATCGACATTGAGCAATATCACAAAGACCGGAAATATAATGACGCAGGGCAGTATTATGATGAATATGGCAACGTGCGTTATTACGACAATGCCATTGACGCATACGATCAGAACCATATTCAGTTGAACTATACTCACGGTTTCTCCGATGCGCTCACTTGGAGCACGACTCTAAATTATACTCGCGGCGATGGTTATGATGAATATTATAAAGAGGACAAGAAGCTGCCGAAATATGGTTTTGCCTCGACTTTCGGAAAGAGCGATATCATTTACCGGAAGCTCATGGGAAACGATTTCTACGTAGTGAATTCGGACTTGAAATACGCTTCCGGCTTGCTTCGCCTGACTGGAGGAGTGAGCGTCTCCAAGTACGATGGTGACCATTGGGGAAGGGTTCTCTGGGCTGCGGTGCCAGGAGATTCTTTCGATTATTCTTCCTTGAATCAAGGCAATAGGAAGGACAATTCATGGTACTGGAACAACGGAACTAAGTACGACGTGTCTGCTCATGCCCGCGCGGAATATCTCGTTGGGGACTGGGTTACGCTTTTCGGCGATCTACAGTATCGTTACGTGGATCTTGACATGGATGGCGTGGACGACGACGCTGCCAGGGTCGATTACGGCGACAGCTGGAATTTCCTGAATCCTCGCGCAGGCGTGAACTTCGACTTCTCAGAGGCTCACAGAGCCTATTTCTCAGTGGCTCTAGGACATCGAGAGCCAGGAAGAGGTGACATCAAGGAGAACATAAAGGGTGACATCAGTCCTTTGAAACCTGAGAAAATGCTGGACTTCGAGCTTGGGTATAATTATTCCGGAGCGAAATTCTCCGGTTCTGCGAACGTCTACATGATGGAATACAAAGACATGCTTCTGGAGACTGGGCGGCTCAGTTCCTCCGGCTATGCCATCAAGGAGAACGTGTCCAGAGGCTGGAGAAGGGGAGTGGAGCTGTCCGCTGCCTGGACTCCTGCCCTCTGGTTCCGCCTGGATGCGAACGCCACGCTAAGCGTGAACCAGATAAAGGAATATGTCGACTATGCTTCCGTCAGCGACGGTGCAGAATTTGAGACCAAGGCTTTTGATTATGGCAGGTCGACCATGCTCATGTCTCCGTCTTTCATTGGCATGTCAAAGATCTCCGTCACTCCGTGGAAAAATTCCGGCAGGGGGTCCTTGAAAACGACAACCTTCTCCATCGACGGCAAATACATCGGGAAACAATATCTGGACAATACGGAACGTTCTGACATGAAAATCCCAGGCTATTTCGTGAGCAATTTTTCAGTGGCTCATGAGTTCAAGGTGAACGGGGGCTTCCTCGGCCTGACCGGTTACGTGAATAACTTGCTCAACAACAAGTACTATGCATCCGGCTGGCGCTGGGAATCCTATTCAAAAGCCGATCAGAAGCTCACTACCGGCATCGGCGTCTATCCTCAGGCTCCTGTCAATTTCATGTTCAAGGTCTCCTACAGATTCTAGAAATATTTTCTACCTTTGTGCCTTGTGATGAATACAAAGGCTAAAGGTTATTTGCTTGGCTCGATAGCGGCAGCGACTTACGGGATGAATCCCTTGTTTGCGCTGCCGCTTTACAGTGATGGAATGGATCCGAACTCGGTTCTGTTCTTCAGGTATGCTTTCGCGATTCCGATCCTGGCTCTGATGCTTAGGCTAAGGGGCAGGAGTTTCAAAATGAATGTCCGGAAGGAACTCCCGGCGTACATCATTCTGGGCTTATTGCTGGCGATGTCGTCACTGACGCTCTTCCTGAGCTACAACTATATGGCCGCAGGAATAGCCACGACCATCCTCTTCGTTTACCCGCTGATGGTCGCAATCATAATGGCGCTCGTCTATAAGGAGAAAATAACGCTTCAGACAGCATTCTGCATATTCGTGGCGATAGCTGGGATTTCCTTGCTGTACAAGAGCGATGACGGCACCACGCTAAGCGTGGCAGGAACCATTTTCGTGCTGCTTTCCGCCCTCAGCTATGCGATTTACATCGTTGGAATCAACTACAAAGGCATAAAAGACCTGTCCACCATAAAAGTGACGTTCTACATCATTTCGGCAGGATTTTTCGTGTTCCTAATCCCAGCGCTGGTAAAAGGCCATGTGTCAACTCCTGATAAATGGTACCTGTGGTTCAACCTGCTGGCGCTCGCCATATTGCCGACCGTAGTGTCATTCGTTTGCACGACTGTCGCCATCCACGACATCGGTTCCACGCCTGTGGCCATTCTGGGTGCCTTGGAACCCGTCACGGCAGTATTCTTCGGGGTTCTTTTGTTCAATGAGGCTCTTTCGTTCCGTGAGGTAATCGGTCTGCTGCTCATCATTGGCGCCGTGACCGTAGTCATCATGGGCACAAGCATAACGCACTTCCTCGTCCGCATCAGGAAAATGCTCCCGAGGCTGAACAATAAAAAATATTGATAACCATGATATTTCTCATCACTTTGTTGTCAGTGTTGGAATGGGTTTTATTGTCGTTTAGATTGATTTTAATGCCGTTAATGGGTAAAATAAGCCTGTTCGTTGAAAAATAATTTTAGAGAAAGATATATTTTCCTATATTTGTATAGGAAGTTCGATGAACTTTCAATATTTGTTTGGTCAGTGTTTTTAGAATAAAGTTGTTTGTTAGAAGGCAGTCGGGTGCGAGACCTCGCTGCCTTTTCTTTTTTATCATTATTTCATATATTAGCGACTGTTTTGTCGAAAAAACTGTGAGGAGAAATGGATCGCGCCAAGGAAATAACTTTCGTCACCCTTGTAGGTTCCGTCGTTAACCTGATTCTGACTGTATTTAAGATCATTGCAGGCATAGTGGGCAAGTCAACCGCAATGCTAGCCGACGGCATACATTCTTTGAGTGACCTGGTCACAGACGTTATAGTGATAGTCTTCGTGAGAATTTCTGGCAAAGGCAGGGACAAGGATCACGATTACGGCCACGGCAAATTCGAGACATTCGCGACATTCATAATCGCACTGATGCTGGCCGTCGTTGCTTTTAACCTGATGGATGTGGGAATCAAGAAAATAAAAGACATCCTTGAAGGACAGCCTGTGCCAACGCCTAAAATGATAGCCGTTTGGGCTGCTGCTCTGTCCATTGTGGCAAAAGAAGCCCTGTATCAATACACGGCGAGAAAGGGCAAGAAACTGGAAAGCCCCATGATGGTGGCAAACGCCTGGCACCACAGGTCGGATGCCTTGTCTTCGATTGGCTCGTTGCTGGGAATAGCCGGAGCCATATTCCTGGGAAATAAATTCGCAATACTGGATCCTTTGGCAGGCTGCGTCATAAGCATATTCATATTCGTGATTGCTTTCAAGATGTCTATCCCTGCGATAAAGGAACTGCTGGATGTCTCTCTGCCGGACGACATGGAAGAAAAAATAGTCAATACGGCGGTCTCGGTGCCTGGAGTCATCGATTTCCATAATCTAAAGACCCGCAAGGAGGGACCTTACATCATAATAGAAGGGCATCTGGTGGTGCCTTCGGGCATGTCGCTGAAAGAGGCTCATGACATTTCCAAGGAAGTGGAGGAAGAGATATGGAAGGAATTCGGAAAAGAAACCCAGATTTCGCTTCACATCGAGCCGGAAGACGATGCGGATTAATGAATATGCCACATTTCTTAATACAAGCTGATAAATGAATATGAAGAAGAAATTTCATCTTGGGCTGCTGCCCAGAATCCTGATAGCCATACTTCTTGGCATCGTTCTAGGGCTTTTCATGCCGCTGCCGCTGGTGAGATTCTTCGCGACATTCAACGGCATATTCAGTAATTTCCTGCAATTCCTGATTCCTCTGATAATCATAGGGTTGGTAGTCCCTGCCATAGCTGACATCGGCCAAGGAGCAGGGAAACTGCTGCTGATCACGGCTCTCATCGCATATTACGACACTGTGTTCGCAGGGCTTTTTTCCTACGGCGCCAGCGCTGCCATCTTCCCTAAAATAATCGTTGGAGGCGGGGGCGTGGAGGCATTGAATGAATATGAGAGCATAGAGCCTTTCTTCACGATTCAGATTCCTCCTATGGTGGACGTGATGTCTTCGCTGGTGTTTGCCTTCACCTTGGGCCTTGGAATGGCATTTTTCGGCTCTGCGAACTTGAAGAGCATAGCAGGTGAGTTCAAGGATATAATAGTGAAGACCATCGAGGTGGTGATTCTGCCGCTGCTGCCCATCTACATATTCGGAATATTCCTGGGCATGACCTACACTGGACAGGCAGTCCACGTGATCAAGGTCTTCATCGGGATTATCGGCGTCATATTCATAATGCACATCCTGTTGCTGGCATTCCAATATTGCGTCGCTGGCGCCATCGCTGGCAGAAACCCTTTCAAGACTCTTGGGAAGATGATGCCGGCCTATTTCACCGCTTTGGGCACTTCTTCTTCGGCGGCGACTATTCCCGTGACGCTGGAATGCGTCAAGAAGAATAAAGTCAGCGATGAGATCGCCGGATTCGTCGTGCCTCTCTGCGCTACGATTCATCTTTCAGGAAGCTGCTTGAAAATCACGGCTTGCGCAGTCGCCTTGATGCTAATGAATGGCATGCCGTTCGACTTCCCGATGTTCCTGGGCTTCATCCTGATGCTTGGGGTGATGATGGTGGCAGCCCCTGGAGTGCCAGGCGGCGCCATAATGGCGGCTCTGGGCGTGCTGAGCTCGATGCTGGGTTTCGGAGAGCAGGAGCAGGCTTTGATGATAGCTCTCTACATCACGATGGATAATTTCGGCACGGCATGCAACGTGACCGGCGACGGAGCCATCGCCATGGTCATAGACAAGTTCTTTCGCAAAAAAGCCCCGGAAATGCGTTCCGAGGCTTGTTAAAGCTGCGTGGCACGGTGTCAAGAGAGCTTGTCCAGCTCGTCCATCCAGAGCTTTGCCTTTGCATCCGACGGCATGCGCCAGTCCGCCCTTGGCGAGAGGCTGACCATGCTTATTTTCGGGCCGTCAGGCAGGCAGGAGCGCTTGAACTGCTGGCTGAAGAATCTCCGGAAGAACTTCTTGAGCCATTTCAGGATTTCTGCATCGTCGTATTCTCCGTTGAATGCCCGTTTTGCGAAGAAATATATTTTTTTAGGGGCCCAGCCGTAGCGGTGGAAATTATACAGGAAGAAATCGTGCAGCTCGTAAGGCCCGATGAGGTCTTCGGTCTTCTGCTTGATGTTTCCGTCCGAGTCCGCAGGCTTCAGCTCAGGGCTGATCGGCGTGTCTATCACGTCCAGGAGTATCTCTTTGGCGGAACGTCGGCCTTTCCCGGCCTTCTCGTCGAATACGTTTTCAGCAGCCCAGCGCACCAGATGCTTGATTAGCGTCTTCGGCACGGAGGAATTAACGGCGTACATGGACATGTGGTCGCCATTGTAGGTGCACCAGCCTAAAGCCAGCTCTGAAAGATCTCCGGTGCCGATTACTATCCCTCCTTCCTGATTGGCGATGTCCATGAGGATTTGAGTCCTCTCTCGCGCCTGGGCGTTCTCGTAGGTGGAATCCATGACCTCTGGGTCATGTCCGATGTCCTTGAAATGCTGGTTCACGGCAGGGACTACGGAAATCTCCTTTGAGGTGATGCCGAGGGCAGCCATCAAATCCGTGGCATTGGATTTCGTGCGTTTCGTCGTCCCTAATCCCGGCATGGTGATGCCGTAAATGCCTTTGCGAGAGAGGCCAAGCCTGTCGAAAGCCATGGTAGTGACAAGCAGGGCGAGAGTGCTGTCCAGCCCGCCGGAAATGCCGATCACTGCCGTTTTGCAACCGATATGCTCCAGCCTGGTCACGAGGCCGATGGTCTGGATGGAGAGGATTTCCCTGGATTTGCCGGCTATTTCGAGCGGATTGCCTTCCGGCAGGAAAGGATGAGGTTCTACTGCTCTGTGCAGGGATTTTTCAAAATCCGTCGGGGCGGCAGGCCCAAGGTCGTAGCGGGAATAGTACACTGAATATTCCGAAGCGGAAGTCCCGTCGGGAGCCATCCCCCGGAAAGAATTTTTCTTCTGCCTCAGCACGTCAAGCGCCTGGATGTCAATGTCTGCGAATATCATGGAGTCCTCTATCTGGAAGCGCTCGTTCTCTGCCAGCAGGCTGCCGTTCTCGCAGATAATCGAGGACCCTGCATACACGGTGTCCTGGGTGGATTCTCCGTAGCCTGCAGAGCAATAGATGTAGCCGGAGACGGTGCGACCGGACTGATTGGAGATGAGCATCTTGCGCTCGGCGTATTTCGTCATTACCTCGTTCGAGGCTGACAAGTTCACTATGACCTGAGCGCCTGAAGGGGCCAGGAATGAGGAAGGGGGCACCGGAGTCCAGAAATCCTCGCAAATCTCGATTCCGAAAGTGGCATTTCCTATCGTGAACAGCTGGTTCGGAGAAATGTTGCACTGCTGCCCGGCGAAACGTATTTCTGAGTCGAATCCTTCGCGGCAGAACCTCTTCCCGTCATTGACGAAATGGCCGCTGGCGACATTGTGCTGTGACAGGAAGTCCGATCCTGGAGCGAACCAGCGAGCCTCGTAGAATTCGCCGTAGGTAGGCAGGTATATTTTGGGAACCAGTCCCTTCAGCCCACCATTCCTGATCACGGCGGCGCAATTATAAAGCTTCCCGCAGAATTGCACAGGCACGCCGACTATGACGGTTATGAACTTGCCTCTTGTGAATGCCATGATTTTCGCCACGGCCTCTTCCGCCTTGCGTAAAAGCAGGTCCTGGCTGAACAAATCACCGCAGGTATAGCCCGTGACAGATAATTCAGGGAATACCACGAGCGAAGCGCCTTCGGTCTCAGCCTTGTCAATCAGGCCTACGATTGCCTTCATGTTGTGGTCTATGTCGGCAACCTTCACGCAAGGAACGGCGGCGGCAACCCTGAACAAACCGTAATCTTCCATATTGCTAAGAATTTGCAGGGTCGTTTCCCTCATCTATCTTCTCGCGATGGGCATAGACAGCGGTGGCAATGCAGCGGTATAGGAAATATATCCCTATCACTACTATTAAAATATTGACCCAGAGCTTCCCCTGGCCATTGATCATGTTCGCTATGCCGAAATAGAGGATGAAGGCAGAGAACACGAAATAGACTATTGCAAGTATTGTTTTATTCATTTCTATAGGCTTTCAATTAATGCTTCGAATATTGCGCACATCCTGCCCGCAGCTGCGTCTGCCGCCTTTACGACAGCGTCGCCATCGTTCTTATAGTCTGGGGCATAGTCGTCATGGGCTTCATTAGTGATTACCGACATCCCAAACACTGGAATATCCGAATGACGGGCTACGATGACCTCAGGAATGGTGGACATTCCGGTAGCGTCGCCGCCAATCGTGCGGATGTATTTGTATTCCGACGGGGTTTCGTATGTAGGGCCGGTGCCTCCGTAATACACGCCCTTATGGACCTTGATGCCCAGGGAGGCGGCAATTCCCTCCGCCTTTGCGATAAGGCCAAGGTCGTATGGTCTTGTCATGTCTGGGAAGCGAGGCCCGAAATCGTCCAGATTAGGCCCGATGAGCGGATTCGGGAGCTGGTTGATGTGATCCTTGATGATCATCAGGTCGCCGATTCTGTAGCCGTAATTCACTCCGCCTGCGGCATTGGAAACGAACAGATACTTGATTCCGATTACCTTCATCACCCTGATTGGGAGAGTCACCATGTCCATCGGGTAGCCCTCGTAGTAGTGGATTCTGCCTTGCATGGCGATTACGGTTTTTCCGCCGAGGGTGCCGACTATGAAGTTGCCCTTGTGGCCGATCGCCGTTGAAACAGGAAAGCCAGGTATGGTCTTGTAAGGAATGGTGAGCGGGTCTGCGATTTTATTTGCCAGATTGCCCAGGCCGCTGCCCAGAACTATTCCTATCACTGGCTTCAGGGAGCCAAGCTGCGATTTCACGTAGTCGGCTGCTTTGTAGATTCTTTCTGCTCTTGGATCCATATTCATTTATCTTAATATAATTTCATTCAGTACGGTGCGGGCTCCTTTCAGGATTTCTTTCTCGCCCACGACATTGCGGCCCCTCATGACGAATTTTCCGCCTGATATCAACGATGACACTGAGTCACTGTGCGCTGAATATATGAAATTCGCGAGGAAAGGAGCAGGGGAAAGGAAGAAAGAGTTGTCGGTGTCAATGATTTGAATGTCAGCGTCATATCCTTCTTTAATCAATCCGGTCTTAAGCCCGAATGCCTTAGCCCCATTTATTGTGGCCATTTCCAGCAGTTTCGGCAGAGGCATCTCGGAAGGGTCTTTGCGCCAGGCTTTCTGGAACAGGGCAGTCGTCTTCATGGCTTCGAGGATGTCCAGATTGTTCGAGGATGCGCACCCGTCGGTACCGATGCAGACATTTGCTCCAGCGTCCGAGAGTTCCTTCCACTTGAATTTGTAGCCGGAGGATAGCTTAGCGTTGGAATTAATGTTATGCACGCAGTTCACGTGGCGTTTTCCCAGGATTTCGATATCCTTTTCCGATATCCACAGCGTGTGCGCGGCAATCACGTCAGGCCCCAGAACCCCTAGGGAATCAAGATATTCGACAGGGGAGAGACCTCCGTGCGCCGCTTTGCAGTCGAGATCTTCCTTCTCTGATTCTCCTACGTGGATATGTATTTTCAGGCCATGCTCGCGGGCATATTCAGTCGCCCAGAGGATGGTCTTCTCGGAGTTCGTGTAGACGGCGTGGATGCCTATCGTGAATATGCTCCTGGCATCCCAGCCTTTCACGGTCTCGTGCATCTGGATGCATTGCTCTTTTTGCCTTTGCGACTCTTCTCTCTTGAAATGGTCCAGGAAGACGTAGGACACGGCATCTCGCACGCCCATTTCGGAAGCGGCCAGATGAGCGGATGGAGAAAACCAGTACTGGTCATTGAACGTCGTCGTGCCGGTTTTTATCATTTCCAGGCAGGCTACTTTCGTGCCCCAGTATATGAACGGAGCATCCAGCTTCGCCTCTATTGCCCAGATATGATCCAGCCACTCTTCCAGCCTCATGTCTTCCCCGACGCCCCTCATCAGGGTCATGGCAGCGTGAGTGTGCATATTGATGAAACCTGGAACAGCGACTTTCCTATTGCAGTCCACGACCTCTTCTCCAGCCTCTGGAGTCAAGTCTTTGCCGCAAGGCGCAATCTTCTTTATTTTTCCGTCAGCGATGCGAATGTTTGCCTTCGAACCATCGACCAGGCCAATATTTTTGAGAAATATGTTATTCATTTTAGCATAATTTCATCAAAAATAGCAAAATTTCTGATAATTTGATGGTTCGAAGACTCTCTATCTTACGGTTGGTTTTTCTTTCAGCGAACCACCTTCGTTATAGGTCTGGTTATTTGGAAGCCCCTTTCTGTTCACCCCCTCTTTCATCAGGCCCTTCAGTTCGTCCAGATGATAGTAATATATCTGGCGAGGGCTTGCTCCATGTTTCTTGCAGAGTGAAGCGGCCATGCCAACGACTTCTCCCATCATTCCCGTAGTTCTCATGACGCGGGTCGTTCCTAGCGCAACGTGGGTGACGCTGATGTCTCTTCCTGCCATGAACAGATTGCCGATGTTGCGTGAATACAGGCACCTGTACGGCACTGCGTAAGGATAAATGAGAATGTGGGTAGTCACGGCTTTGAATTCCTTCCCAGGGAAATCCGCCGCATTCTTCGGGTCTGGCCTGTGCAGGTCGATGCTCCACGTGGTTATGAAAGACGCATCTTCATGGTTGACGTTCTTCACTATATCGTCTTCGCTCAGAATGTAGTCTCCCATCAGCCGCCTGGACTCCCTCTTTCCTGCCAGGTAAGCCACCCAGCCGAGTTCTCTGTTCCTGTATTCTGAATTGTCTTTCAAATGGTTTTTCAGGTAACTCCAATTGGAATAGACTACCAGCAGACCATAATCGCGGACTTTCTCGAAGTTATGAATCTGGTCATCGAACATGCCTGTCTCCCACGTCCATTCGCCCATCTTTACCTTCTCGCAGTTCTCGTCGCTGAATGTAATTCCATAGTTGAATTCCGGAAATTCCGCCGGTTTGCCAGCATCCACGGAATACCACTGGACGGATGCGCCGAGAGTCATTCTGTCTGGTTTTTCCGGAGCTATGCTCTCTCCGAATTCGTCACGTCCTTCTCGCCCTATCCTGTAATCGGCTCCGGCAAGGTAGCCGAGCGTGCCGTCTCCGGTGCAGTCGGAGAACAAGCGACCTTTCAGGCTTATTTCTTTGCCCGATTCTACGTGCTTGATGATGACAGAAGCAATTTCGTTTCCTTCTTTCCGAACGCCTACGAGCCTGTAATTCAAGTAGAGAGTCACGTTCTTTTCCGCCCTCATCCAGTCCATCTTCTTCTGGTCTTCGTAGTTCTCGGCTGGCTGAGCGTTGCCGCCGCGTACCGGGCCGAACTCTTTCTGCAATCCGCCGAGTTCCTTGTATGGCTCCATCTCTATCTTTCCGCCAAGGTGCACTCTGATTTCGGAGCTGTTGTTGCCTCCGATGACTGGGCGGTCATTGACTAATGCCACTTTGCAGCCCAGCCTGGATGCAGCTCCGGCTGCGCTCATTCCAGCAATGCCGGCACCTACCACGACTAAGTCAAATTCACCAGCCAACGGCGCTTCGTCTGGCAGGCTCAATGCCTTGCGACGAAATGCCTCCAGGCCAGCTGCGTCAGATGGTGGCAGCTGCCCTTCCACGGTGGTGAAATAAATTGCGTCGCAGCGGCCATCGAAGCCTGTGAGGTCATGAAGCCGGACGCTGCCTTTCTGGTCTTTTATGAATATATTGCCGGCGGCTTGCCATTCCCATGCGTTGCCACTGGCTCCGAGTGTCTGCTTCATCTTTTGGCCATTCACGAAGATGTTGAATTTCCCTGGACCCTCCCCGTCTTTCCAAGGGGAAGTCCAGTTGAAAGTGCGCACATAGACGTAATAGCGGCCTTTTTCAGGGAAATTCACCGTCGTGGAAGCATCCGTGACGGGTTTCCCTAATCCATGGGCAATCAGATACGGTGATCCCATCGCATCCATGAACTGCTGGTCTACCTGCCACCCGCCTTTCTCCTCGAAACTCTCACATTCAACAAGCACGTCAGCGGCCCGAAGGTTCATGACGCCCAAGGCGAGCACCAGCATCATCGAAATTATTTTCTTGAAAATATCCATATTGTTTTATCTATCTATATTCCAGCCATGTCGTGATATTTGCGTCCCGGCTCGACTTGAACCTAATCCATCTAGCCTGGAACGCATCAGGGAAAACGTGAACCGTGGATTTTCCAGCCTTCAAATTGAATGCCGCATAATCCATCCAATCCCCGTTTCCAGTAGGGTCGGCTTGAACAGTGACTGTGACATCCGCCGCCCCATTGTTCGTAAGCGTCAGGCTCTTCTGGTCGTAGAACCCAATCAGATAAGGATCGGAAATCTCGCCAGCTTTCACGTTGGCATTCACCCACGGGCCACCATGGCCTACGGGCTTTCCGAGAGCCCACAAATCGTCTATCACTCCGGCCCATACGGCTGCATGTCCATCCTTGGATACTATCACATGATCGTTCCCTTTGCCTTCTTCTGGAGAAACGCCTGTCATCAAGAGCATCCCTCTGTACGAAGCGTAGTCATTTATCCTGAAATTATGCGAACTGATAGGGCGGATCTTCGCATAACCATCGGCATTCTCTGCAGGTAGTTCGTAGAAAGTGCCTTCGCAAGAGAACAAGTCTCGCTCGGTGGCAACCTCCCTGCATATTCGCAGCACGCCGCCATCTGTTAGACCCTTGTAGGCATCACCCCCAAGCGGCAGCCTCCAGCGGCGGTTGTCATTGTCCACGATTAGGACAGACCCATCATCTACCATTACGACGTTCCTGGGAATTGCGAATTTATTGCGAATATGCGAGGCAATGCTGTCGTCCTGCTTTAGTTCGAG
This sequence comes from uncultured Bacteroidales bacterium, assembly GCA_900316045.1. Lineage (GTDB taxonomy): Bacteria > Bacteroidota > Bacteroidia > Bacteroidales > UBA932 > Cryptobacteroides. The sequence goes on from ONBM01000016.1 coordinate 23,209, forward strand.
ATTAAGCTTGGAATCTAACTCGTAATATCCTTGCTCTGTGGAAGTTGTGCCATCCAGCTTGCTTGCTAGAAGGCCTAATGCTTTACGATTGTTTCCAAGGCCGAACATGAAGCCACCAATCGATTGAGCGCTCTCCGCATTGGAGAGACCTTTGAATATGTCGTCAGGAGTTGTCGTGCGATTGTCTGCTGCGGTATAGTTGAAGCTCACTGTAAGTTCAGAGGCTTCATCTGCCTTTACCCTTATCCATTCGCCTTTGTCTCCATCGGAGAAAGGCACCATCATGGATTCGTCCCCAGCCAGCTCCACTGTTTTTAGCTCTTTCCAGTAGTCGCGTCCATTCTCATCAACTTCGAAAGTAAGCCTTACTTTATTCTTGCCGATGTTCTTTATCCAGCAGCAACGTTCGTCCCATCCACTGAAAAGGAATGGCTCTGACACTTCTCCAGCTTTCACTTTTTCTTTTTCCCAGACGGCTCCTTCAGCTGTTGCAGGACCAAGTTCGTCCGGCCTCGAAATGGAAGTGAACCATAGATTTGAATTGGACTGGCCTGTGCCTCCGATGTTCCCTTTTGCGTTTCTTTTGTTGAGGAATTCGCTCTTGGCTGAATCGTCGCATCCGAACACGAGCCTGTTGTTCCATCTGGCGAAATCGCCGATGACTTTCAAGTATGCGGAACGGGGGCGGATGCCTGCAGAATTGGCTGTGCAGAACGTTCCCGGAAAATTCCAGAACATGCCATGCATCGTCATCATGTAGTCAGGCTCGGATTCTGTGCCAATGTTCCTGATTCTAGGCCATTCGGTATTCCAACCATGCGCCCCATCGTAGCTGTGGCTTGCCTTCGGAAGGCGGTAGAAAGACCAGCCTTGTTCTGGATTCCTTACGCCAAGGATAAGTGACTTATAGTCCCAGCCGATTGCCCAAATCGGGTCGTTGGCTGGATCGCTGTTGCCATATATTCCTCCCGGACCAGTTATGTCCGTGAACTGATTCCTGCGAACTACTTTCCAGTCTTTCCCGTCCCATTCTGCCAGCACTCCGGCTGTCACGTCGAACTTCTTCAGCGCTTCCTGCGTTCCTTCTCCGTTGTTGGAGTAGTATACGTGTCCTTGGCCGGAATACATTCCTTTGCCATGCACTCCTGGAAGCAGGTCATTTACAGGCCCGACATCAGTGTCTTTCTTCTTGGCGGCTATTTTGTTTCCATCCATTGAAAGCTCTTTCACGTCCAAAGTATTCACGTCCACCTCGTAGAAACCTTCTTCCATGGTTCCGTAGTAGACTTTGTGGGCAGGATCCGTGAGATGCCTGGCATTTCCAGTCAGCCTGCCGTACATTTTGCTGTAAGGAATCACTCGGACATTGCGGCTGGAATCTATCAGGTAAGGCCCTATCAGCAGCTGGTTGCTCTCACGGTGGATCATCCTGTTCGCAGGAGTGCCTCCGATGCTCTCTACTCGCACTATTTCCTTTAATTCTGGCGTGATTTCGTACAGTTTATCTGAGGAGCCATTCGGCAGGTGCGGGCCGTATGTTATCACCCACAGTCGGTCGGCCCATGGAACGACGGCTCCTGTCCCACATTCACCTTCGTTGTTGTAATAAGCAAGTTCAGGGTATATGCCAGAAACAGATCGTGGTTCGTCATGGCTTTTAGTCTGGACTGAGCAGCCACATAAGACAAGCGATGAGAATATGAAGGATATTAATATGTTTTTTTTCATTGCGTCAAGGGAGTAATGTGGCAGGGGATAGGCTCCCTGCCACTAATATTATCATTACCAATTCGGATTCTGCGTCAGGTTTTTATTGATGAGAATGTCACCGGCAGGAATAGGCCATAGATAATCGCGGTTTTTGTCGAATTTACGCTCAGTCGCCACTACAATGTAGCCTTTATCTACCATGGAACTCAGATCAGCAATTCCATCTTCATCGATAGGCGGGATGCCTCCGATAGGATAGTTGCCGTCTTTCCAGTTCTGGATAAGAGTCTTGTAAGCATCCGAGACGACAGATTCGTCTCCATTCCAGGACGTGGAGCCAGACCAAGCCCTGTTCAAAAAGTATACTGGTCGGTTGTAAACCTTCTCCGCTATCCTCCACCTTATGAGGTCATTGTAGCGATGCCCTTCCCACGCTAGTTCTATGAACCGCTCGGTCCGGAGAACAGTCCTCATTTCCTGCTGCGTGCCAAGCATTACTCTCGGATAATCCTTTCCAGTGCCGTTATATGCCCTCTCGCGCAATTTGTTGATAGTTTCGTCAAGGACTTCCTGAGTGCATTGGTTCTGCTCTATCATGGCCTCTGCGTACATTAGCAGCACATCGCCGTAGCGCATGACAGGGTAAGTGACTGGCGCTCCCTGCCTGCTGTTCTCGATGAACTTCTCGTCAATGAACTTCTTGAACAGAAATCCGGTGTAAGACGCATGCTCTGCGCATGCTTTGGAATCGTTGTTTCGAACTTGCACGCCGTCAGAAGCTCTCATGACGGTCGTCCTGATAGGGGATGGGGAATATTCATAGCCTAGCCAAACGTACTTGCTTGGATCATAATTCCCTGCCAGCACGTCTTTGTTGTACGCTGTAGCGAAAGGAACAATTGTCATTGCCATTCTTGGGTCTCTGTTCTCGAATATGTCTTTCGGATTGTATAGCGGCGATTCGTCAATAGGCTTCCCATCAGTGCAAGGATAAGCGCAGACTAATTCGTAGGAAGGGGCTTTCTGTCCGCCCCAGCCTCCTGCGAGCCTGGAAATGCAGTTGAGCACGTCACCTCCAGTCCAATAGTATTGTTTCAGAGTTACGTCTCCTTGGAAGAAAAATATCCACTCATCGGACCAACTGGCAGTGAACAGATCACGATAGTTTTCGTGTAATTTATACACGCCAAGCTCCATGCATGCTTTGGCCGAAGTGGCTGCGATGGAATAGTCGCCGTTGTAAAGGGCAATCCTGGCCTTGAATGCCAGAGCAGCGCCTTTCGTGGCACGCTGTATTCCAGAATAGCTTGAAGGCAGCATTTCGGCGGCCTTGTCAAAGCACTCGTAGCTGTAGGCCAGCACATCCGCTTTTGGTGACCTTGAAGACTCATAAGCTTCCGCCACTGTCATGCCTGTCTTGTCCAAGACCACGTCTCCCCACCGGAATGCCAGCATGCCATATGCGTATCCGATATAGAAATACGCTTCTCCTTCGTATTGGCTTATCTCTGCCTGAGTTATCCCCAGAGAACTGGCCCTGTCCATATTTTTAATGATTCTAAGGGCTCTGGCTATTCCTTTGTAGTAATTTTCCCAGAGCGTGCTTATGGTTCCATTCTCGGCTGTGAGAGTCCCATTCTGAACGCCAGACGTTGTGTTTCTGGCGGTTACGTCATCGCTCCATGTCATGGCATCGATTGGGAAAAATGCCGTTCGGTAGAAATCGTTCAGCGACATCTCTATCTCCTGCTTAGTAGAGTACCAGTTCTCGCTGGAACCCTCCGAAAGCGGGTTAAGATCCAGATTCACGCAGGAAGTGAATGCTAACAATGCATAGAAGCATATAAAATATTTAATATTATTCATGACTGTTTAATTTTAGAAGTTGATTCTCGCTCCAAACGTGTATGAGGTGGAAATGAAATCTGACCACGAACCCACTTCAGGATCCCATCCCTTCGGATAATTGCTGATTGCCGGCATATCGGTTACGGTAAAGTACACCCTCAGGCCTTTCACAAAAACTTTGTGAAGAAGATTTTCTGGAAGGGAGTATCCGAGAGTTATGTTCTTGATTCTGAAATATCCGCCATTGAATAGCCAGAAGTCGGAGCCTGTGTAAGTGTTTGTCGTATTCGTGTATGTCAGACGAGGATACTTTGCTTTCCTATTCTGTGCCTCGGTATTATTCTGGCTCCAGTAATTGCCGAGCAGAAGAGAAGGAACGGTGCCCCACTGCTCTTTCAAAGGCTGAATCCAGTCCGAGCTGAACAGAACCTTACGATGTCCGACTCCTTGGAAGGATACCGACAAGTCAAAAGCCTTCCATCCTGCGTAGATGTTGCCGCCGAAGATATATTCAGGCTGAGAGTTTCCAAGTTTCACCTTATCGTCCGCATTTATCACGCCATCCTCTTTGACATCAACGTATTTGATGTTACCAGCTTTGTCGTTGCGAGTAAGCGTTGGGTACTTGTTGCCGTCTGCATCGTACAAATCTGCGTCAGTAATGAACAATCCATCAGTCTTGTACATGTACCATTCATTATAGTAAGAGCCTTTTTCCAAGAGGTAATTCCCGTTCACTGTCTTCTTGTCGCCGAGGTAGCCCATCTTCGAGCGGTAATCGGAGAGGTTGAAGCTTGCGCCGTATGACACTTCGCCAATCTGGTCATGCCAGCCGATCTCAATTTCCCACCCTTTCGTATGCATGTCGCCGGCATTCTGAGTAGGCGCAGAGAATCCTACGTAGGAAGGGAATCCGAGAGTGAGAAGCATGTCGGATGTTTTCTTGTAATAGAGGTCGCCAGTGAAGTTCAGCCTGCTGCCTAGCATATTCATGTCCAAGCCAACACCATAAGTTTTGGTCGTTTCCCATGTTATGTCGTCGAACGCATAGTAAACTTGGGCTGCGTTCTGTACAGCGACCACCGAATTCTTGGACTTGTCGTACATATAGCTGTTCCCAAAAGTCATCAAGGCCTGATAAGGGAATTCGGAGCTGCTTATTCTTTCATTTCCGAGAGTTCCGACTGAGGCTCTAAGCTTCAGGAAATCAATTTTCCATGTGCTTGGGAACCAAGGCTCCGCAGAAGCCACCCAGCCTGCCGAGACGGAGGGGAAGGCGCCCCAGCGATATTTTGAAGAGAATCGCGAGGAACCGTCGCCGCGGATGTTCGCCTGCAGGATGTAACGCTCTTTAAATGAATATATCACTCGGCCAAACACTGATTCGTATGCGTTGTGACCTGCATTGCCAGAATTATATTGATAATCCTCAGGCCCTATATTCAGGTAAGGGTATGTGTCTAGAGTGTAGTTGTTTCTCCAAGCTCCTTCGTTTTCCCACTTGTACGTGTACCCTTCGTATCCAGCCATGGCGCTTACAGAGTGATCGCCCCACCTGCCCTTATAGTTGGCGTAGAACTGATAGGTACGGCTGTTCGTGTCATTCCTGCTTTCCGTAAGGCTAGTAGCCTTGCAGAATTGAGCAGTGATTGAGGAGCCGTTTTCATAATAGACGTTGACGGCCTTCTGGAAATTTTTCCCTTTGTAGAAAGTAAACTCTGGAGCGAAAACTGCTGAGAGGGTCAGACCTTTGAAAGGAGTGACGTCCAGCTGAAGCTTTCCGCCGAATTTGTAGTATTTCCCGCTGTTCGTGCCTCCGTCTTTCAACGCAGCAAGATAGTTCGCACCATCCTTTACGTCTGCGTACCTTCCGTCCTCCCAGTAAGGGTTATAATATGGCGCTATTAGGTAAGCTCCATAAATTGGGTTGACAGTGGAAGGAGAAATGCTTTCGGAAGTGGAGAAATGCACGTCCAGGGCTGCATGTAGCCATGGAGTGATGTTGAAATCGTTATTCATGCGACCAGCGTATCTGTCGTAGGACTTGTGCTCGTAGTAACCGTCGCCAGTCTGGTAAGTGAATGAGAATTTGGATCTCAGTTTGTCCGTTCCGCCAATCACGTTCAGGTTGTGCTGCTGGTGAGAGGCCGTCTTTTTGAGAAGCAGATCAACCCAGTCCGTGTTTGGATAATGGTAAGGATCCTTAGCATTGTTTTCCATCCAAGAGTTTATTGTCTCTTGGGAATATTGTGAATATGGGTTAGATGCTCCGTCGTTCCATTTCACCTCGTTCTGGACGTTCATCCAGTCTATAACGTCGCCATTTGAAGGTCTTGTCGTAGGCTTGTCGATGGAATATTCATAGGAATAGTCAACGTTGAACTTATCTTTCGATGCTCTCTTCGTAGTGATTACGATTACTCCTGCTGCTGCTCTGGAGCCATAGATAGATGCAGAAGCGGCATCCTTGAATACGCTCATCGTTTCAACATCGGAAGCGATGACATCGTTCAAGCTTCCAGGCACTCCGTCGATAATAACGAGAGGATCGTTGTTCGACATTGTAGTTACGCCGCGAACCCTGATTGTCGCCCCGCTTCCAGGTCCGCCGGATGAGCGAGTGACTTGCACTCCTGACAACTGCCCTTGCATGGCAGTAGACAGCATTTGGGCTGAGCGTTCGGTGAGGCTTTCTCCTTTCACGCTTGAGATAGGACCGGTGAGGTCGCCTTTCCTTGCAGAACCGTATCCGATGACGACTACTTCATCAAGAAGCTCTTTGTCTTCTGCGAGGACTATGTTTATGCTGCTTTTCCCATTCAGGGCAATCTTCTGAGTGACATAGCCTATGCAAGAAACCGTCAGTTCATCAGTCGGTTTCGCTTCAAGTGAAAAATTTCCGAACTCGTCCGTCACGGCACCGGTCGTCGTTCCTGCAATGGTAACTCCAGCGCCAATGATTGGAGCTCCGTTTTTGTCGACAATGGAGCCAGTAAGTTTAATTGCTTTATCTTGCTGGGTGGTGCCAAGCTTCTGTTTCGAAAGAATGACGTTGATGCCTTCAATCTGGTAAGAGATGCCGGTACCTATGAAAATCTTGTCTAAAACATTCAGAAGCTGCGCGTTTGTTACGTTGATTGACACTGGAAGTTTCAAGTCCACGTCTTTCGAATTCCTAACGAATAAGATACCGGTCTGACTCTCAATGTCTTTCAGAACCATTTCGAGGGGGGCTTTCTGCTTGTTCATCGTAATCCTGTCTTTGTCAGGATTTGTCTCAGAGGCTGAGGCAAGAGGGGAGAAAACTAGCAGTAAACATGTTACTACTGTGAGCAGACTGCCAAGTTTTGTCATAAATGGGTTCGCAAGAATCGCGATCCCTTTTGCTTTGGATCTTTGCATTGACATTTTAGCGTTAATTAATGTGAATAATGTGAATTATCTTCTTGTCATCTGATAGTTATCGTATCTCCGTCTTTATTTATCTCATAGTTGAAATGATAATCTTTTTGAAGGACTTTCAAGGCATGCTCGATTCCATCTGTAATTCTCAGCTTCCCGTCATAGCTGAGACTGTTCACGGCCTCGTTCTCAATAATTATCTTCACGCCGAAAAACTTCTCGAATGCGGACATGATTTCGCCGAACGACTTGTCACCTAGATAGATGAGTCCATCTTTCCACATGTAGTCCTCTGTGCATAAAGTGGAAGTCACTACGAGAGATCCGTTTTTGCTCTCGGCGGTCTGGCCAGGACCCAGGTATACCGCCTTGTCGTCTTCCGGCTTGTATATTTTGATTGTCCCTTCGTACAGGTTAGCCACGAATCTGTCTGAACTGCTGTAAGCTTCGACATCGAAAACTGTTCCCAGGACTTCCACATTGTATTTAGAAGTCTTCACTATGAAAGGCTTGTTCGATTTTACAACCTCGAAATAGCCTTCTCCGTCCAATATGATTTCCCTCTTTGGCCCTGTGAATGAAAATGGGTAGGATAGGGAAGTGTTGGAGCTGAGCCATACGCTAGTGCCGTCAGGGAGAGTGACATTAGTCCTGTTCCCGCTAGGAACGGCAATTCTCTGAAGTCGCTGCCCTTGCTGCCTTAGTGAATAGTTGTCTCTTGCTATGAATATGAAGAATATGATCATGGCGGCAGCTGCCGCAAGCGACAGTGGCCGAAGGAATTTATGAATATGTTCTCTGCTTTTTCCGGTGCTTTTGTCAAGCAGAGTTCCTGCATAGGTACTGCAGCCAAGCAGGACTCCCGCATCGAAGAGAGCACGTTCGCGAACGAACATATTCCAATTCTCGGAACCGCTTTCTGCCCATTCCTGGATTGCATCTTTCTCCTTGTCGGTAGATTTTCCTTGGAAATATCGGGTTAATGACTTGTGGTTGATTTTCATTCCATATTGCTTTAATGCAATAAAAGAACAACAAGACTCCCCAAAAACCAAAAAGAAAAATAGGCTTTTTCCCTAATTTGGTTTTATTGAATATTTTTTGTTAAATTAGCGAAAATAATGGATTTATGGCAGTATTTATTAAAGCTATCCCCACTTTAAGGGGGGCGGTTGCAGACCGATATGAGAAGAGATCTGAGGAGAATATCCGCAGACGTGCCTCTGTTAGCTTTTCTAAGGAGGCTGCTAATTCTTATGCTATTTTAAGGAAGAAATCTGTGAAGAAGTAATCGTGGGGTATTTATTAGATAATTGTCTGTTTGACAGATTGACATCAGACATAATTGATCAATGCCAGCCGTATAGTTGTGAAAAGGACGCTGACATTGATTCTTTTGTATTTGTTGTTTTTCTTTTACAAATCTAAAGAAATCCGTAGACTTTCTTTTTATCTCAGCTCAGACACACTTCTAGATTTGCACCATCGTTTGAAAGAGAAGATTTCAACGGTGGTGTGAACTATCATTTTGTATAGACCACATATCTAACTTTTGTATTAGTCGCCACCGTTTGTTTACATACAAGTCTGTCGATCGAGCAGTTCAGACACATAGATTATCATATCTAAAAAAAGTGTTGGCAATCGGCAGACTTTCTTGAGACAATAATGGATGACAGGCTGAACTATGTGAGTCAAGAGACAAATGTCTATAAAAAGTTTGAGTACCTATCATACTTTTCATACAGAGAGGTCGACCTTAGCGGCATAAGAGTCATTGATGTCTATATTATGTTTTAGGCCCTTTCTGTTTTATTGACAGGAGCTTCAATGAAGCAAATGGTTACCTTTGAAGGACGTTTAACAAAAGGCTAACCAGGGAGAGAGTGTTAACAGACGTTTCATTAGCCGTGCGTGGCCAACTTAAGTAATCGACCCTCTCTCCCAAACGCATTGAAGTGACCAATTAGAATAATAGACCACAAGTGTCTGATAGAAGTTTCAGTCGGTGGTTCAATACGGAGGTTAACCGAACTAGCACCAACAAAGTTATGCAATTTTCTCATTACATTGGAGTAGACATCTCCAAAAGCACGCTGGACGCAGCCATTTATGCCAGCGAAATGAAGAAGGCGGACACCAAACATGTCACGAACGATGCCGCCGGATTGAAGGAACTCATGTCTTGGGCCAAGACTAATGGCGTAAAGCCCAAGACAATGGTCGTATGTGCAGAGCATACCGGCGTTTACGGCAACGCACTTCAACTGTTCTGCGAGAAAAAAGGTATATCCCTCTGCCTTGAGAGCCCCCTGCAGATCAAGCGTTCCATGGGCCTTGTTCGAGGCAAGAATGATCAGATAGATGCCATAAGGATAGCGCAGTATGCATATGACCATAGGGAGAAGCTTGAGTTGTTCCACCGTCCCTCTGTCAATATAACCACATTATCGAACCTGCTCCGTGAAAGGCGCCTGTATGTACGCCAGAAAGCTACTCTCACAGCTACACAAGGCGAACTTGGTCAATATGAGACATCTCAGAGTAGATCGCGTCGAGACTGTCTCATTGATAAGCTTTCATCCATGACCAAGGCCATTGAGAAGCAGATGATTGACATCATCAACAAGGACGAAGACCTCAAGAGGACATATGATCTTATAACAAGTGTTGTCGGAATAGGTCCCATCACAGCTATAGATACCATAGTATATACCAACAATTTCCAGAACTTCTCAACGCCAAGACAGTACGCGAGCTTTATCGGCGTAGCTCCGTTTGATCACACGTCAGGAACAAGTGTCAACGGAAGGACGAGGGTGTCCCAGTTCTGCAGGAAGCAGCAAAAGACATCAATAACAATGGCTGCACGCTCTGCCATAGTGAACGACCCGTGGATGAAGAACTACTACCGTCGGAAGATGAAGGAGAAAGGAGAGCAGCGCAATCAGCACGGAGTTGTGCTCAATGCAGTGAAGTTCAAGTTGATACTCAGGATGTTCTCCGTGGTTAAGTCAGGGACTCCATACAAGGTTATGAATTATTGACATACAATCGGTTGAACTATCATAAATCTATTTTCTAGTGCCAGATTGTACCCGAGCGGTTGCAAATTAGATATTTAGACCATATGTCTACTGGAAGTTATAGAAAAGCTCATCTCGGAATCAAACCTGGTTGATAGTCAATCATATATACATAAAAACCATCGTGCGCAAATATGCAATATTGCGCACCGGTACATTATGTCCGTCTATGAAAAACTTCTCAAGGGAAGGCCGCGCGGCCAGGGGCGGAACGCCCCTTTGAGCGCAATAAATATATATAAACTCAACACCAGCCCGAAGAACTGACGTTAATGAAAATAATTGCAATTTTATTTGGAAAAGTCTTAGAATACTTTTTGAAACAGTATCGCGTTTGCCTGAAGCATGACGTGGTTGGCCGTTCATTATGCCTCGTCAGGTCGTGCAGGAACTGAATCGAGTTCAGGATGGTGGGACTGTACGTGCATTGTGAAAATGCCTATTCACAATCAATAAGTTACGAAAGGCATGCGTACGGTCTGCCCAGAGAGGGTGGGACCGTGCTATAATCGCTTGCTAACGAATTGATAACTAATTATTTACGAATTGCCATCCGCACGGTCCAAATCCCTACCATCTCAAATGCGGTAATATTGATGCAAGTCAGGAAATGAAAAAGATTAAGACAGGGAAATATTCTTTTAATTGAGCCATAAGCATCTTCAAGCTCTTGTTCACATGGTAGTCGACTGCCTGCACAGATACATTTAGCTGCCGAGCGATTTCTTTTCGACTTTTGTTCTGCAGACGGTTCATTCTGAATATGTTCCTGGTGGTTTCAGGAAGTTTGTCAAGCGTTTTTTCTATTATTCCGACTATCTCGCCAGAGAAGATTTTGCTGTAGGTTGCATCTTCCAAGATCTGAATCCTAGATGTTATTTCCCATTCGTACTGTCTATTGTTGCTTTTGTCGAATTCCTGGACGACTTTAAGGTGTTTCAGATAGTTCAGGCATTTGTTCTTGACCACAGTGAGTACCCAGCCTAGGGCATCTGAGTCAGTTTTCAGAGAATCCTTTTTCACCCAGTACTCAAGAATCGCATTGCTCGCTATATCTTCGGCAGTGGCGGTGTCTCTGACATAATAAAAGGCATAATGGACGAATCTGGGATAGAAATTATTGTAGAAAACACCGAAGTCTTTGCCAGACCTGATGTCAGGAGGAGATATTTTTGTTCTTAACTCATCCATATATTCCTGCATTCGCCGCCGTGCCACTTGGGTTAATATTTCTGCCGTTTTGCTCGTTACAAAAATAGAAAATAAGGCAGTAAATTCAAATCTTGCATCTAAGCAAGAAACTATCGCTTTGTCATTCTGCCACTCACCGTAGCCGTCGGCCTAGTGGTCAGGCAATACGCTTTGTTAGGACTGGATGGCATCCTATTATCCGGAGGGGTGAGTAGTCAGCCGCAGTGGTTGGTGAGGACTTCGGCGAAGTCTTTCACTGGGACTGTGGAGCGTTCGCTGAAGGTCTTCAGGCAGAGCGGGCAGGCAGTGACTATCGTCTCAGGAAAAGCTATGGTGAGGTCTTTGATAGCTGCGTCCGTGATTTTCCGGCGGTCATTCTGGCTAAGAGTCAGGCTGCCTAGGCTGCCTCCGCAGCAGATGCTCTCGTCGTACTCATGGCCGGCCTTCACCAAGTCCCCGACTTGCCTCAGCACGGTTCGAGGCTCTTCATAAACATTGCATCCTCGCCCAAGCTCACAAGGGTCGTGGTAGACTATTTTTTCCCCAGACTTGCCGACATTCAATTTACCTGCGTCAATAAGCTCTTTGAAATATTGCGTGTAGTGCACCACTCTGATGCCTGCCAGGTTATATTCCTCTTTGAAGACTTTGTAGCATATCGGGCAGGAAAGTACCAGTGTCTTGCATCCTGATGCCTTGATCATGCTCTTGTTCGCGTCCATCGTCTTTGCCGCGGCTTCCTTCTTTCCTGCCAGCAGCAGAGGCCTGCCGCAGCATATTCCTCCTTCGCGGTCTGCGAAAACATATTCAGTGCCGGCTTTTTTGAATAATTCCTCGACGGCTTTTATTATTCTCGGTGTCAGATGGCTCATGCATCCGGCGAAGTAGAGGACTTTTGAGGAATCAGATCCTGAATCAAGTTCAGGATGACGGGGGATGGCTGCTTCATGCAATTTCACCGGAGCTGTATCGAGGTAGGAATAGTCGTAAGGCAGGTGGTCGTTGGTGGTCTGCCTCTGGGCGCGGCGCAGGGCTGGTGCGTCCACGCTCACCGGACACAGCGCATGGCATTTGTCGCACATCAGGCACTTGTCGGCGATTTCGGCAATCTTGCGCTCGTTGTGCCTGCGGAGAAACCTTATGAAATACACCGATGAATATTTCAAATTCTTCTTCTGCACGTTCATCGGGCAGGCATCCAGGCAGAGTCCGCAGCTGGAGCAGGCGTAAATCTCCGCTTCGGCCACGCCCTTGCGAGGATGAGAAGGCTTCAAGCCGGCGTTCCTGAACAGAATCCACAGCACTTCGGTCAAGATGTGCATGTATCTGGAGAAAGGCATGGCTGCGAAAAAGGTGCCCAGGCAAATTGAATATGCCCACCAGAAAGGCTGGAAATAGAGCTTGTCTCCGAACAGGAAGTGCAGCAGGTGGTTCATCCCCAGCGTAAGGAAACTGCCACCGCTGAGGTCGGCGGTAAAGCTCTCCGCCAGAAGCCTCAGAGGAAATATCATCCAGAGGCTGTACAGGGCAACCCTGTCTGCGAGCGACGGCTTGGTGGTGTGACGCATTCCAAGCACGATGGACCTGAATCGCTTGAACATGGCCAGGCCGATTCCCGTAAGCACGTACAGCAGGAAGAAATCCATCAGGAAGAAGAAGAACGCTCCGCGCAGAGTCTCATGCCCTGGTCTTATCCACACGAAGTACCTGTAGAAAATAGGGTAAAAGAGCCCTCCTTCCCCGTAGCTGAGATGCTTAGGCACGAAAAGCGCCACTTCGATATGCCCCAGCACTATCAGCATGAACCAGCCGAAGGCTATGGCAGAATGCATATAGCCCAGCAGAGGCTTCCTCTGCCAGATCTTTGTATGGAAGAGGCAGTCGCAGAACAGGTCCCTTATGTTCTTGCCGGCGGTAATTGGATTCAGCAGGGATGTCCAGAATTGCATTCTGTCATCGTGGTTCAGCTGAGTGAGCACTCTGATTAAACCCACGAATATCCAGACCAGGAAAAACGTGATGCCGGCGACGAAAGGAATGACGAAGTGGCTGTACGAAGATGGTATGCGGTCGATTACCTCAGGCGATGCTTGAGCAGCCAGGATTGGGAATATATTGGCAGGCATCATTATTTCTTTGAATATATTTTAGCGATCGACAGAATGAGGTGCCTGGTGTTTATGCCGCGCGGGCAGACCATGGCGCATTTACCGCACAACTGGCAGCCTTTCAGCATATTCATGGCAACCTCGTCCCGTCCATTCTGTAATTCTTCTATAGCGGCTCTCAGGCTCGTCGGCGTGAACTTCCCGGCCGTGCAGACGGCGGTGCAGCTGCCGCAGGCGATGCATTTCCGCACGTCGGGCTCCTCCGCAGCCAGAGAGTCGAATTTTTCCTTGTCGAAAAGATCCAGATTGATCCTAGAGCTCGCTAACAGCCCGAAACCGAAATCTACCATGCCGTCTTGATCAATTGTTTGAGGTCTTTAGCTTTCGGGAATATGTCGCTGAGGTATTTGTCTATCTGAGTAGCCGCTCCTCTGGCATCGGCGAGCGTGTCCGGGAGAGTTTTAGGCCCGGTGGCAGCACCGGCAAGGAAAATCCCCGGTATCGGGCTGCGCTGCTGCGACGTTATTTCGCTCAGCACCTCGAAGTAGCCATCCTTCTCGTTCTGCATGCCCAGCAGGCTGCCTATCCTTTGACCGGAAACCGACGGCCTCATGCCCGCCATCAGCACCAGCAGGTCGAGGGAAACCTTCAGAGGCTTGCTCGAAACCGTGTCCTCGGCCTTGACAGAAAGGCTCCCGTCAATGTTTTCTGACACCTCTGCCACCCTGCCGCGTATGAAGCGGATGCCGTAGTCCCTCTGCGCCTCCAGATACATGTCCTCGTAATGCCTTCCGAACATGCGCAGATCCATGTAGAAGCAATATATTTGTGCATCGGGAAAGGCAGCTTTCATCTCGCAGGCCTGCTTCACGGCAGTAGCGCAGCAAACCTTGGAGCAGGAACGGCACCCAGACTTTTCGTCCCTCGACCCCACGCAGTGCACGAAGCCGATTTTCCTGGGAGCGTTGATTCTTGCGTCCAGGCCGGTCTTGAAATATTGCTCCAAATCTGCGTTCGTAATCACGTGGTCATATATTCCGTAACCATATTCCTCTTTCTTCTCGGCCTGGAACAGGTCGAAGCCCGTTACAACCAGCACTGCGTCCGCCAGCACCGTGATGCCGTTGGAAAGAATGACATTGTAGGATTTGCCCAGTCTGTTTATGGACTGTATCTCGGTGTCGGTGAAGCATTTGACTCCATCCATGCTGCCCAGTAGCTTGTCCAGGGCTCCGGATGCCGGAGTTCCACTGGGGAAAAGCCTGTCCCATTTGCCCAGGTGCCCTCCAAGGGTGTTGGAATGCTCCACCAGCAGCACATTGTATCCCAGCCGCTGCAAATTGGCGCTGGCTTCAAGCCCGGCAGGCCCTCCGCCTATTATCAGTACGTTATTTCTCATATTCCTTTCAAATTTTCAGAATTACTTGATGCAGGATGGGCATGCAGGTCTCCCGATGTCTTGCCCCTTTGCCCCGAGATATTTCCTCTCCGGGTCGTATTGAATGCCCATTTTATCCAGCAGCGGCTCCGCTCCCACCTGATGCGTCTGAAGCCCCAGGTCCCAAGGGTCGTAGCCCAGCACGAGTCCCATCATCTCCTCGTAAGTCAGCACCGGAATGCCGTGACTGCCTTCGCCGTAGGTCTTTCCCGTCTCCTCGGCTATCACGTACTGCCATCTGTCCATGAAATATGGGCATCCTGGGCAGTTGGTGACAATGAAGTCGGGATGGTAAGGCTCCATGCTTTCGAATTTCTTGTAGGTATTGGATAATGAATATCCCCTATTCGCCTTAATGAAATATTGCCTGAACCCGAAGCCGCAGCAGTGCCGTCTCTCGGGGTAGTCCACCACCGTGCCTCCGCATGCCTCCACCATCCCTGCCAGCACGTAAGGATATTCCGCTCCGCCCACGCCCTTGGATGGGAACATCTTAGAGTAGTGGCAGCCTATGTGCTCCACGACCCTCAGCGGCTCGCCGGTGTGCACGTTGATGAGCTTGTGTTTTGCGAGGGCGGCTATCTGGTTCCTGTAATGGTAGATGAGGTCGCTGGCATGCACGATGTATCTGGGCTTGGCGAAATCCAGCTTGCAGGTCTTCCAGAGCGTTTCCGCGATTTTTTCCTGCAGCTCCGGGAATTCTCTCCAAGTCTCCAGTGTTTCGCAGTACAGTCCGAAAGAGGTTATGCAAGAGCAGACGTAGTTCTCGTAGCCATATTTTGCCATGAGGGCGAACTGGCGGGCTATTATCGTCATCACCGTCTCCTGCGGGATTGCGTCTGAATGGTAGGCGATTCCTCCGCAAGTGGTGTGATGCTCTGTCTCGAATATGTCTTTTCCCAGCTTGTTCCTGGTGATGTCCAGGAATGCTGCCTCGGAAGCAGGGAAGAAGCTCTGCCTTATGCAGCTGCGGACATAAAAATAATGGTCGTCGGGGATTTCTTTCTGATATTCCGACCAAATCTTTTGCTTTCCTTCGTAAATCATCTTGTCTGTCTCAATGGTTATAGTGCTGCGGCCCGGTTTCAGAATAAACCTTCCTGCTGAACTCTTCCATGCTTAGCCCTAGCTCCGCTGCTTTCTTCTCCGCAGCCTTCCGAACATTCTCCATCCTCGCCGTGGCGCCGGTATCGTCGAATATTCTTTTGAGTTCATCCAAGTCCTCTTTCGGAATCTTCCTCATCGCTCCTGGGCCGTTCCCGTCCAGGTTGGCGCCGAGCCTTTCGAACACGTCATCCAGATGCTTCTCCTCCCACTCCCACACCCTCCCTGCCTCAGGATGCCCTGCATAGTCGAAAACTCTCGGGTAGACGCAGTATCCGTAATTCAATACATTGCTGCATAAATCCTTGGTCAGCAGGAACTGCTGCCTGCCTTTTTCGGAATCGATGAAATAGCCCAGGTCTATCGACAGGCTGCGCAATGCCATCACTATCATCCCTGGAGCGTTCTTCCGGGGGCATCTGGTGACGCAGCTCATGCATTCCCCGCAATACCAGATGGCGTCGCTTCTGAGAAGTTTCTCGATTTCATCTTCATCCTTGCTCTGGACAATGTCCACTATCCGCCTTGGGTCGTAACGATAGAATTCGGCGGCAGGACACACCGCAGTGCAAGTACCGCAATTTATGCAGGCATTCAGCCCCTCCTTAAGACGGTAATCCCGCATCAGCAAATCATATAGCTTCCCCATCTTTTTTCTTATTGCTAGGATATTTTTTAGCGAGCGATAGAAGGTCGCTCTTCGGATACATATTCTTTTCCAGCTTCGCCAGAATGCCGATGAAAGTCTCAAGCTCTTCCTCCGAAATGCCCTTTATTATGGATTCCACCGACTTGAAAGCGCATTCATTCACCTTCTCCCTGATTTTCAATGAATATGGTGTAACCCTGATCAGGTTCTGCCTCCTGTCCTTGGGGTTGCTGACCCTCTTGACCAGCTTGCGGTTCTCCAGCCCGTCAATCAGCTTCACGATAGAGTTCTTGTCTCTCATCGTGATGTTCGCTATCTGCTGCTGGGTGAGAACGCCTTCGTCCCAGAGGGTGTCCATGACCAGGAACTGCTCGGGAGTGAGATTGAATCCTTCTTCCTTGAAGTCGTCCGTCATGGTCTGCTTTATGCCGATGTGGACGATGTTCGTGAAAAGGACGATTTGCTTGCTTAGTATCATAGTATATTGTAAGATATTTTACAAATTGATGCAAATATAGCCAAAGTTGTCGAAAGCGCAAACGACAGTGACAAAAAAAATTATCATTGTTTAAGATTTTTTTATAAAATGCAAGAAAATTTTTGGATTTGAAAAAAAAGTTATTACTTTTGAGCCGATAAAGTTTGCCTAGAACTTTATCCTATTGATAAAAACATTAAAATACATGACTTACGTCAAACATTTTGCAATTTTAATAATTGCAATTGCTTTA
>ONBM01000012.1 GCA_900316045.1 uncultured Bacteroidales bacterium
CGTGCCATCATTAACAACAATAACAAAGAACTCAATGCCGTCCGACGAGCCTTCGAGGCCCTACAACTGGCGGCCTAAATCACTTGCGAAACTTGAGATGATTTACTCAAGTTTCGCTAATGCGAAACACCTCTTAAGGAGGTCCTTCGACCCGACAAAGTCCCTCCACAGAGGAGAAGGTTTAGGGAGGGGTAACGAAGATATAAAAAGAAAGTGCGTTGGTAAAGGTTTGCAAGCCTTTTCAATGAGCTTTAAATCAAATATTTAAGACTTGCGAAACTTGAATTATCATCCTATCATATTAACTTTTAAAATTGTACAATCATGGCTATCGATGAAAGCAAAATGAAAAAGGACACCTTGCAGGGCAGAAGCGACCAGCTTATCAGCACTGCTGAACTTATGAATGCCATTCAAGGAAAGATTTTCGAGCTATTTACTTCAGGAGGCGAAGCAGCTATTTCGAGCGAAGATAACTTCTTCTGCTGGCTGACTCCAGGAGTCCCAGTTTCCGCGTCGGAGTTCGAATTTGCCAAAGAAGGACTAAGCGGCGTTGTCCGGGCGAACACTACGACAAACAATGGACCTGCCGCCGGCGGCAATAGAAAAGCTACGGTTGCAGAGCAGTTGATCAAGAAGAACATTGAAAAGACCGCCAATACGGAGTTCAAGGTTGAAACCGATGAAACGAAGCTCACAGATGAGGAAAAAGCGAGGCGCAAAGCTGAAATGGACAAGAAAGTCGCTGAAGAGCATGATATCGAAGAGAACGGACCAGTGAAAGACGGCGAAAAACGAGAGGTTAAGATGGATGTGTCAACCAGGGATGACAAAGGAAAGAATGCTTCAACGGTAATCACCGCTCAGGCTGAGGCAGTCACGGACCGGATCATCTACTATGGGGATGGAATTAAGTCGGAGGAGAGCAAAGTCAATGCCGAAACTGCAGCCCTCTCCGATTCCGAACTTGCAGCCCTGAAGGCTGAGCGCACAACCCTTCTGCTGCTCCAAGCCGAGAATTTCTCAAACATGGTAAACTTTATCCCTGACGTGTCGGGACGCTCCGAGAGCGGAGTCTGCGAAGGTCTTTCTATCCTCGAAAATGAGGGCTCACTTTACGATGTCTATGCCTACGTCCTGAAGATGAGCGAGGTCATGGGAAACGAGCTAGACAACAAGATTAAGGCGAAGATCGAGAAATTCCGCAACCTCCTGGAAGTGAAGAAAGAAAAGACCGACCTCATTACGGACGAAGTCACGGTGGTAACCGAGCCGAGTCCTCTCGTCAATGCCTATTATACTAAGATGAATGAATATAATGACGCCGCATGCGAGTATAACGCCAAGAGGGCAGCCGCCATAAACGCCTCGGATTCAAAGGCGGTGCTGGACTGGACGCTGAACGCGAAGATCTACTACAACAAGGTAAAGGCGGCAAAGGCAGCTTGGGTCTCAGCTGGTTACAAGAACGAGTATGAACAGATTTCTGCCTTCATCAGTCAGATAATGGAGAGAGACATGACCCTGCTGAAGCAGTATTACATCGAGACCATGGAGAAATCGACCCTCACCAGCCTGGTGAGCGGGGCCGACTTCCCGTTCACGACAGTCGTTCCAGCTAATTTCGCCGAGGCTTCAGGATGGACAAAATTCACCTTCAACAGATCTTCCTATGACGACAATTCAATAGCCAAAGTCAAGAACCACAGCGTCAAGGTTGATCAAACCTCAAAATCATGGTTCCACAAACAGCATTACAGCTATGGGAAAACCAACAACTCCCAGGAGCTTAATACAAACTTCAACCTTTCTCAGCTGAAAGTAGAATTTGAAATATGCCAGGTCAATATCGTTCGTCCTTGGTTTAAACCCGCTTTCCTGAATAGTAAATATTGGCGTTTTGATCAGAACAACAGCGTTCTTAAAGGCCAGATGCTGAGCACTGGCGGTCACAAGCCAAAAGGACTTTTGCCTGCGTACCCGACAGCCATGATACTGATAAGGAATCTTGTGATTGATTTTGGCGAACAGTCAGCCGTAACTGAATTCATGCACAAATACAACGAGACCTCTCACCAGGGTGGCGTTGGCGTAAATATCGGATGTTTTGGGATTGGCGCAAGCGCAAATTTCCAATATCTTGATAATAATAAGCAGGATAAAAACGAGAGCAGGATTCATCAAGCGGGATCAACGATTCAGGTACCGGGAATGCAGCTTGTAGGGTATAGATGTCATGTGTTAGGCGTTTCTCCTGATCCAAATCCAGACATCAAGAATTGGTCAAATACCATTGCCGGAGACATTTTAAATGCGTAGACACTTCATGCAAGAAGGGAAAGTGCCGGCTAGAATTTAAGTAGACTTGCCATGGAAGCTAAAGCTTATTTGGCCGTATTTGCCAAAATTCAGAAAATATATGAAGATACGGGGGCAGGCAAATTCCTTGCTTTCCCACTAAATAACATATACAGTTTTACTCCTAAAAACCTTAGTCCATTGCTCGGTACCGGTTCCGCAGATGCCGCATTGTCTCTTGAGAAGACCGCAGAGTTTTCAAGAATCATCAATACTCCCGTAAAAGGCATGTTCTTTCCATCAGCGGGTCATGAGACCTACCTTTGGGACTTATACGATGAGATATTGGCTACGGCGGACATTGCGGAATCGAATAAATCCGAAAGTGAGCATAAGGAATATAAAAAAGCATGTGAATTCTTGTTCGTAAAGGATGAATGGGAGCATAGAACAAATTCAGAGTCCTACAATGCTTACTGCGATTATAAAGATCGCTTTTACGCTTTGACTGAAGAACTCATTAATCTCCGCACGAATAACAGCACTCCGATAAATGACTCCAAATTAAAACAGAAAAAAGCAGAAATCGACTTGCTTGAAGCAGAATGGTCTTCTAGAGGCAACAGAGCGAAAGTAGAACTGTATCTTTCTATCGTAAAGAACTTTGAAACATCGTGTCCGTCTGTTTCATGGAAAGAAATAAAATCCGGATTCGATAAGGACATATCACTGCAAAGAAGTTTGTCAAACAGCGACTTTGCGCCAACCTATTTGTATCCTTTTGACGTGTTAGGCAAAAATTGGTGCACGATACATATTGGAGCCGACGAAATCGAATCATTATGCAGAAGTGCTTCTCAAGAACTAAGATCAAGATATGAATTCGATTCAGGCACAGAAGAAATCGATTCTATCAGCTTCGAATATCGTTCAGTACTGATTGAGAGGCCATGGTTCAATGATAGCGTGTTCAAATCAAGGCTATGGCGTTTACCATCTCACTCGAATCATGAAGCCATATCTTATGGGCCAGATTCCTTTGCCGGCAGATTTCCTGCATATGTTTGCGCATTGCTTCTTTCCAGGAATTATATCATTACATACAAATCAGGTAGGAAGGAAATGACTTTTCCCGAAAATGACACGTGTCAAAACGACATAGTGTCAGTCCTGTCATACATCTGCAAACACTTCCCTGCATGTCCCAATCCTGACCCGAAGGCGACATGGCTGACTGAGAGCAAGACTGCTCTGCTCAATATTCAGCAAGTACCGGGCGGAACTATCATCGCTAAGGACGGAGGCAATGAGATTGGTAACGGACAAGTGCCGGTGGGAGACAAAATTGAATTCAAGGCCTTGGCAAAACCAGGTTTCATCCTAGCCAGCTGGAGCATTAATGGAACGAAGTATCCGAATCAAGACTACGCCTATGATTGCATCATGCCAGAGGAGGGATTGAGAGTTGTGCCATACTGGGAACAATCGGAGAGCGAAGATGGGATCGAAACTGTCATCAGTGGCAGCACCCTTGTTTCTCTCTCAGGAGCCCCCCTTCATCTTGACATGAACAAGTATGCGAGGTTGCATAGCATAACGACGATTGCAGCCAATGCGTTCCAGGACTCACCAGACTTATGCAGCATCATCATAGGGAATAAGGTATCTTCTATCGGAGAGAATGCATTTTCCAGATGCCACAAACTAGAATCCATCACCATTCCACGGACAACCCAATACATCGCCAAAGGAGCATTTTCGCGCGATAATATTCTCCATGACCCAATCATAACAGTAGACCCGGAGAACGAGATGTATGCAACGATAAATGGCATATTGGAAGAAAAGTCTAAAATAAGCAAAATCAAGATCATTCATTGCAAATGCCGGTCGGCATATTTTTATGATAAGCGTGCGCCGGAATACTGTCCGAAATGTGGCTCTCGGCTCTCTCTGAATAATGAGGTGGTCGAAGATGTCCGGACACCCGACAGCAAGATCATATTCAAGATCAATAGAGATGCCGCAGTGCATGCTTTGACGAACTATGTCTCAAAGAAAAAATTCGTCTCAAAGGATTTCATCGCCGCCATCAAGGAATCAGAGTTGGATCTCAAGCCAGTGTATGTTCCTTGCTGGGAATGGACTATCCAAGCTAATGGACAATTCAAGGTAGTATTCAGCACACCTCAGAAAACTGATGAAAAAGATGAAAAAGGAAATAACATCATAAGACAGGTCGAACACGAGAGCGTCCAAAATGCATCTTTCCCTGAAAAGACAATATTGGTTTCCTCATCACGCATTATTGACTCAAAAGTAGTTGAAGTTGGCAATAGAATCAGCGAGGTTTTCTCATTTGAGAACTGTCCATCGGCAACAGCCTTCGAGTTATATTCAAAGAACAAGAAAGAAAGCTTGCAAGATGCCAGGAACAGCGTAATTTCAGATCTGGAGAAAGAGGCGACGAAACGTCATGGCGATGAAATTTATGTTCGAACTTCTGAAAAGAAGGTTGATTTTGTCAAAGAATCATGCACGCTTGTCATGAGCCCGGTTTGGAATGGAACCTTTAATTATAATGACAAGACGTACCCTTTCTATGTCGATGGATATACAGGCAGCGTGCATGCGATGAAGATGATGCCAAAGAACTGGAAACTGATAGGAATCATAGCAGGCTCAATCGTAGTGGCGATTGCCACCATTGTATTGTTAAGCATATTTTAAAATTTTGAATCATGTACAATTCAGTATCAGAAATATTGAAAGAATACACATCCAGCTGGGAGAATGTGTATTTTACAGATCCGGTTACCGGACAGCAGGCTGTAGTATCTCCTCCATACGTGCTGAATGATGATAATTACATCAATGCTTCAAACCGAGACAATAGCAAGAATTGGGAAAGGGACGATGGGACAGGGTATCTCCATACCTTAGATTACCTCCAAAATATTCTTCAAGATCCCGATGGGGTAGATCAAAAAGACTCCACGCATGGGAAATGCCGCCCCGATATCATAAAGCGCTTTCTTGAAATAGAAGGAGAAAATCTCTGGAATGAAGGCTTTACTGATTACCGCGAAGCCTTAAAATACTATGGAATCGGGATTGATTGTTCCGGATTTGTGTCGCGGGCAATAGCTCGCGTCATGAATGAATATGATATTGATCCAAGCATAAGAGTAAAAACGCTTGGACTTTCCAAGCATTCCAAATACAAATCTAATACGACGACTCTTTGCTGCTTTAAAGACGGTTCCAATGAACTGTCATCTGGGACTGGCCATAAGCCGGTCTCACCCACAGACTTGAGACCGGGAGACATTCTGTTTAATAAAAACGGAAGCAGATTCCATATAAGAATAGTGATTAATGTGTTTCCCAGAGATAATGCTGGCTATTACTTTCAAACGGCAGAAGCCTCATCCGTAAAAGAAGCTCTCAAGGTGATTCGGAAAGACTGGTGGCTTGATAATGATGGCATCCCATATTCCTCATGTATAAGCGATCGGACAAAGTGAAAAAAAATTCCAGAAAGGAACGTTTCGAATGGAAAAAGTTTGTATCACTTTGGACGGCCATTAGCTTTTTGGGATTTGGAATCAAGTGAATATAGAATCCAAGAGCCAGAACAGCCGACACCATATTCAGATAGTTCCATGCTAAATGAGGGAGATATAACATTCGGAATAACGAGGGGGAATGTAAACCTGAGACCGTCAAGGTCAAAAAAGGGATCGCCTCTCTGCGTGATTCCATTGGGGACGATTTTCCGAGTTGACCTTTCTGAAGGATTGGAGGGAGAGGATGGCCTCTGGTATCCGGTAGAATATGACGGATTCAGCGGTTATTTGAGTTCCGTCACATTCAATGCCGATTTATCTCCAGTTTGTACCGGATACGTATCCCCAGACACCCCGTTAGCGTCTCTCATTGCCGCATTCAACTCAGATGCAGCCGCAAGGAGAGTGTTCGACGAAGTTCATTATTACGATTCAGACCCTCACCTCACCCTTGGTTTTGGTCATTTTGCGGGCGGAACGCAAGATGAATTCATTCATTCAATGCTGTCACACGATAAGATGAGGTCTATACTGACAAATGCTTTCGCAAAGGCATTCGTTGGCAATCCCTCATTCGTAACAGATGCAAGGGCCGAAGGAAACGGAATGCTCAGCTTGAATGATGGCAGTCTGCACGGGCTTGACGAGTTCTTGACGAATTTGAATCTTGAGAGAGGATCCGTAAATAGAAATTATAAGAACAAGTTCCCTGGCGGAGGAAAGAAAAATGGATATTGGCTGAATGACATTCTTGTCGATGTCTTAAAAGACAATGTCATCTGTGCATGGCAAGTCAGGTTCTGGGCAGCACATACCTTGGCTGATGCAATGAAATTCGCTGTCAGAATCGGTCTTGCCGACAACTACGGGGCCGTCGCGACACTTACATCCCTTCGGAGTTCCGGACTGATGCATGAAGCCAGCATCCTGTCCCAAATATCAGGATTGGACAATGATGCCGCGGCTATGAAGCTCTGGACATATTACAACAAAGCAAAGGGTTCAGAAACGACAAGAGGCCGCCAAAAGACAATATTCAGTAAATGGTACTCTCGTTCATGGAAGATTACCAGCCACGTGGATTGTCCCAAGGATCTTTCTGACTGCACGAGATTAAACATGCCGATGGAAAAGGCTCTAGACGGCATCGCATTCAACCCTGACGAAAACAGGGATGATTACTTTAACAGTTTATTGGACTTTATTCTTGAATAATAGCGAAGAAGCCTTTCATCAGGGGGTATCTCCAGCCATAAGCATCATGGCGTGACTCTCTTACGGTATTGGGATGGGGTCACGCCGTATTTCTGCTTGAAGACGCGGGAAAAATAGGCGAAATCTTCGAAGCCGCATTTGAACGCTATGTCCCCGATCTTGAAATTCTTCGGATCGTCCAGAAGGCGTTTCGCCCTGCTGAGACGAATGCGAAGCAGGTATGCAAAAGAGGTCTCGCCAGTTATAGCCTGCACCTTGCGGTTCAGCTGAATCCTGGACATGCACATCTTCGACGCCACCGTTTCAACGTCGGAGCCGCTTTCCGCCATCACCGAATATGCCACATCGACAAGATGGTTCAGGAAATGCTGATCCTTGTCAGACAACTTCTCGCCAGCATTCTCGTCGCCGCTGGCAACAGACTCGGAAAATTTCTTGCGTAACTGCATCCTGGACCGGAGCAGAGACTCGACCTGGGCATTCAGCTCATCGGAACTGAACGGCTTGTAGAGGTATGCGTCTCCGCCAGCCTCGATGCCCGTTATCTTGTCTTCTTGCGAACTGCGAGCGGTCACGAAAATTACAGGAATATGATTGGTGATTTCCGAAGCCTTGACTTCCCGGCACATCGCCAGGCCGTCCATCTCAGGCATCATTATGTCGGAGATGATCAGATCCGGGATGATCTCTTTCGCAAGGTCGGCGCCCTCCCTGCCGTTCACCGCATAGCGAAGGCTGTAGGACTTCTTCAGTTCCGAGCCGATGTACCTTGAGATGTCGGCGTTGTCTTCCACGACAAGAATGATAGGCACTGCCTCGTCAGATTCCATTCCAGACGGAAGGTCGTCCGCAGATGCGCCAATTGCCGGAATTTCTTCCTGCGCATCCTCCTCCACCTCGAAATCCCGCCACTTGCCGTCTCCATGACGAAGAGGGAGCTGAACCGTGAAAACGGAACCCTGCCCGAGCGCACTCTTCACGGTGATCCGGCCACCCATTGCCTTCACGAGACTGTCTACGAGAGAAAGTCCGATTCCGGTGCCGACTGTGCCAGAATCATTAGAGCCTTGATAAAATGCCTCGAATATGTGCGGCAAGTCTTCGGGAGAGATTCCTTTGCCGTTGTCGGCGACTCGCAATTCAAGCACATTTTTCTCCTCGGACAACGTCACTGCGACATCCCCGTGCTCACCGGTATATTTTATAGAATTGAACACCAGATTTCTCACTATCTTTCCAACATAATCCGGCACAAAATCCGTCTCGATGATGTTCTGCTTCGGAGCGAACCGCAATGTAATGAATTTTTCTTTCGCCGCATGCGAAAATGACTCCACGATCATCTGCACGTAAGGGACTATATTGCCCTTGCGCCACTCCGGCTGGGCGACATTCGACTTGACTTTCGAGATGTCCAGAAGTTGGTTGACCAGGTTCAGCAAGCTTTCTCCTTGGCTACGGATGTACTTCCCCGCAGCCTGCACTTCCTCCTGATTTGCAAGTTCCCCGTTCTCAAGCTGCTTCCCGTAGCCGAGAATGACGGTGAGCGGCGTTCGCAGCTCGTGCGTTATGTTCGTATAAAAATCGGTCCGCATCCTCTCAAGTTTCCGGAGCATCCTGTTCATCTTCTTTCTGTTGCGAAGCAGGTACAGCATCATGAGAATTACGAGCAGTGCGAGAGAAAGAGCAATGAAAGAGACGACGAGCATTCGCCTGTGGCTTCTCGCCTGATACGAATACCGGTTTTCCCTATCCTGCAATTCTTTCTGCATCCTGTCCTGAACCAGCTGCACCCTGGCATTCTGCGCCTTGTTCAGGATGCTGGAGTTCACCACGCTGTCGGAATATTCATTGCTCATGACATAGGAATCCAAGGCATCTTTGTAATTGCGCAGCCCGGAATAGTACTCATAGTAGGAATGGTAGACCGAAGAAAGGTGCTCCAGGGAGCCAATCTGCTGCGCAACCGTCCGCGCCTCGTCCAGATATTCCTTAGCCTTGGAAAGGTCGCCCTTCTTAAGATGGACGTTCGCCAAGGCAAGGCATGGATCCAGCCAGTGCCATTTGTCCGGCGTTCCGGAAAGCAGGTCGTAGGCGCTTTCATATTCAGATATGGCTTTGTCATAGTCTCCGTTCTTCTCGTAGAGGCGACCGAAATGGTCATGACAGAGGGATATTCCTAACGTGGAATTCGCCTTCTTGTTGCTCTCCATCGACCAAGAATAATAAATTCGAGCCGAGTCCAGATTCCCCCTGGATTCGAAGACAGATCCTATGTTGGCGTAGTTTATCGCCTGACCCAGGTCGCTGCCAAGACGTTTCTCGTTGGCGAGAGCCATCCTGCAAATGCTGTCAGCGAGATCAAGGTTGGCCAAGGTTATGTAGATATTGCCGATTCCGTTGAGGGAGGCTGCCTTGTTCTTCAACGTCACGGAATCATCTTGCCGGCTGTAGTCGTCGGAATATTCTAGAGCCCTGTAGTGATAGGACGTAGCCTCTTCCAGAACTCCTAGCCGACGATAGTTGGTACCCAGGTTGTTCAGGGCCTTGATTATCTCTGTGGTGTCACTCAATTCCGTGGCAAGTTCCAGGCTGCGCTGGTGGCAGGCGTTGGCATGGACGAAGTCGTTTCTCCTCCGATATTGAGTTCCTAGCTCCCGATTGGCGACAAGCTCGCCCCTAAGATTACCCTCCTTGCCGAACCTGCGCGTAAGGGCTTCCAGAGAATCCACGCTGTGGTTAGCATAGACAATGCTGTCGATTCTCGCCATATCAGCTTCCGAGCCAGAGTCAAGATGCCCTTTCTGGCAAGAAAGCAGGACTGCCAGAAAAAAAATCAGCAATATCATGCAATTATCAAAGGTGCGCATCGTTGAAGGCTCTTGATTAGAGTACGCAAATATATTATAAAATGTCGATAAATTCTTCAACGCACGGTCGAAAATCAGTCTTTGATTCTCAGCCGGTTCCAGGAAAGCACGGGAATCAGGAAACAAAGCAGGCAGGATGCCATCCAGAACCAACCCACGGCAGTGAAATCGTAGGCGGCGCTTTCCGCAGGCGTCTGGATGAGGAAGCCGCTCACTATGTCCTGAATGCCGGCGGCGACATAGCTGGAGATGCCGACCAGCCCAAGGGCAGCTCCCGTAGCTTTCCTAGGCACCATGTCTAGAGCCATGAGGCCAGCCACAACGCAATAGACCACGCCAATCGCCAGGCTGAACACGGCTATATACAAAATATTCATGAAATAGCTTCCCTTCGTGAATATGAAGCCAGCGAGGGCTGCAAGGCACACAAGGCCAGAAAGGAGCACCGGCATGACCCTGTTGCCCTTGAATACGGTGTCCGAGAGCCAGCCTGCCAGCACAGTTCCTGCAATGCCGAAAGCTTCGGCGATCGCTATGATCTGCGTAGCCGAGGCCAGGGAGAAATCCTTTCCCTTCTGCAGGAACAGCACGCCCCAGTTGCTGACCGCATACTGAGTTATGTAGACGAATGCGCTTGAGAGTGCGATCACCCATATTCCAGGATGCCTAGCCACCATTTTCTGCAATTCCCCCGTAGGCATGGAGTCCGTCTTTTTCGGCGCCTCACCGGAAAGTTCCTGCACCGATGGCAGGCCACGGCTCTCCGGCGTGTCAGAAACCAGGAAAACCACTATGCAGGCACCCACTAGCCCTGCCAGGGCAGAAAAGACAAAGCCATATTCCCAGCCTGCCCAGCCAACTATCAGGCCAGTCAGAATCAGAGAGAGCGACTTCCCGAGGTAAGGCGTCGCACTGAATATGCTGTAGAAAGTTCCCCGTTTCGAGAGCGGGAACCACCTGGAAAGGCTGATGACCCCTGGCGGAGCGCCCATGGACTGGGCATAGCCATTCAGTCCCCATATTACCGCAAATATGACGAACATCACGACTGCAGTCATGCCCAGCCAGCCTTGGAGCAACCCTAGCACCCCCATGACAAAATTAATGGCAGCGGAGACCAGCAGGCCAGTCGCCATGAAACGCTTGATATTGCAATAGTCGGCTATGAAGCCGTTCAGGAATTTGCCGAAGGCGTAGACGAAAAGCATCGCGGAGCCAATGATTCCGAGCTGACCGGCAGTGAATATGCCGTCGTCGATGAGTGGCTGCTTGACTATGCCCATCGTCATCCTGCACACATAATAGAGCGAATATGCCGCAGTCGCGCCCCAGAAGGTTCTGTTTCGCGTCTTCCGGTACACGCTTTTCACTTCCTCCGCCGGAATCTTGTCCTCGGAAGGCTTTGAAATCCTATAATAGGAATAGAGGCTCATATTTCGGGGCAAAGTTATAAATTAGTCACTAATTTTGCTAACTTAGCATATGAATTCATTATTTAGGGAATATGAAATATTCAAAATTCTTTATTGCTGCCATCCTGGCTCTCGCAACCATAACTTCTGCAGCCCAGGATAAAACTCAGAAATACGACTTCAAAGAAGCCACGGAACTCACTATCATCGGAAAATTGATGGACACTCCCCAGCCATACGACCGAGTGGACACCGTGAAATACAAGGGATGGACCGAGTGGGAAAATTTCGAGGTGAGGACTACCACCGGCATGGCCGTAGTTTTCAAAACCGACAGCAAGAATATAGTCATCGACCCTGTCTATGGCAAGGCTCATCTTTCTCCTAATGCAGGGGGCTATGCATACAAAGGTTTCGACTTGTACATCCTACGAGACGGGAAGTGGCTCTGGGCTGCCGCCAACGGTCCGGCTGAAGGTTCCGAGGGCAAACGGATAAATCTAATAAGCAACATGGATGGCTCCATGCACGAATGCCTGCTTTACTTCCCGCTCTACAGCGAGATGAAAAGCGTTCAGATTGGCGTGGATAAGGGAGCCGCATTAGAACCGATTCCGTCTCCTTTCAGGCACAGAATCGCAATTTATGGATCCAGCTTCACGCACGGAGTAAGCTGCGGAAGGGCAGGAATGGCTTACCCTGCTCAGTTCACCAGGCGCACTGGAATCCAGCTCCTGAGTTTGGGAATGAGCGGCCAATGCAAGATGCAGCCTTACGCTGCCGAAGTTCTCAAGGATGCCGACGTGGAAGGCTATATCTTCGACACTTATTCAAATCCTTCGCCAGAGCAGATCAGGGAGCGCCTGTTCCCATTCATCGAGAAGCTTCAATCCGCTCATCCGGACGTTCCATTAATATTCCAGCGCACGATTCGCCGCGAAAACAGGAACTTCAACACCAAGAGCGATTACAATGAGAGTTATCGCATCCACGTGGCAGACAGCATGATGAACATCGCTTGCAAGAAGTACAAGAATGTCTATTACATTCATCCTGATGCCACGGCAGACGATCATGAGGCGACGATTGACGGAGTTCATCCTTCAGACTATGGCTACGCTCTCTGGGAGAAATCCATCGAGAAGAAAGTCTTGAAGATTCTTAAGAAATACGGCATCAAGTAAGATCAGGCATGGCTAATCTGAGGTCTCTAGCTAAGGACACCGCGATTTACGGGCTAAGCAGCATAATCGGCAGATTCCTGAACTACCTGTTGGTGCCCCTGTACACTTACGTGATAGATGCATCGTCGGGAGGTTACGGCATCGTGACGAATCTGTATGCTTACACTGCCCTGCTGCTGGTGATTCTTACCTATGGCATGGAGACCACTCTGTTCAGATACGCCAACAAGAGCGGTGAGGATCCGAATAAGGTCTATTCAACCATCCTGAGGTCTGTGACGACGACTTCCTTATTCTTCATCGCCCTCGTATTCATATTCCTAAAGCCTATTTCCGGCGCACTGGGCTATCCCGATCACCCCTATTACCTATTAGCCATGGCAATTACCGTGGCGATAGATGCCTTCCAGTGCATACCGTTCGCATATTTGAGATACCAGAAGCGGCCTATGAAGTTCGCAGCGCTGAAACTTCTCTTCATAGGAATGAATATCTTGCTCAACCTGCTTTACTTCGTTATTCTACCCAAAACCGGAGCCAATCCGCTCGGAATCTACGACAACGGGATATCCGTCGGTTACGTGTTCTACATCAACCTCTTTTGCACAGCTAGCATAACGTTATTCTTCTCTAAGGAACTGAAAGGCTTCAAGCATGGCTTCGACTGGCCGCTGATGAAACGCATGCTGGGTTACAGCTGGCCCATCCTGATTCTTGGCATCGCCGGAATCCTAAACCAGACAGCCTCCCAGATAGTTTTCCCGTTCGTCTACAAGGGATCTGACGCACAGGCGCAGCTGGGAATTTACGGGGCCTGCATCAAGATCGCCATGATAATGTCGATGATTACCCAGGCCTTCCGCTATGCCTACGAGCCTTTCGTCTTTGGCAGCGCGAAGGAAAAAGACAGCAAGGAGACCTATGCCAAAGCCATGAAATACTTCATAATATTCACTCTGCTTGCTTTTCTCTGCGTCATGGGCTACATGAATATGTTGAAGTTCATCATCGGAGAGGGCTACCGCAAAGGGCTGAGGGTTGTGCCGATAGTCATGGCTGCTGAAATCATGATGGGAATATACTTCAACCTCTCATTCTGGTACAAGCTCACAGACCAGACTCTCTGGGGGGCGTTTTTCTCAGGAGCCGGGTGCCTGGTGCTGTTCGCAGTCAATTTCCTGTTCATCCCGGGCTCCAGCTACATGGCTTGCGCCTGGGCTGGCGTGGCAGGTTACGGAACGGCAATGCTTCTCTCCTACTTCGTCGGGCAGAAGAAATATCCAATCTGCTACCCTCTCGGAGAGATTGCCGTCTACATTATCGTGGCAGCATGCCTTTTCGCCGGAATTCAGTATTGCAACGCTCATCTGAGCGCCTTGCCATCCATTCTCGCCAACACTGCCCTCATCCTCGTCTTCTGCGCGCTCATCGTCAAGAGAGACCTGCCGCTTAAAAGCATATTGCGCCATTCGCATTAAGAAAAAGCATATTCGCTGATTCCGTCACCTACGCCTTGAACCGTA
The DNA here is from genome assembly GCA_900316045.1 of uncultured Bacteroidales bacterium. Lineage (GTDB taxonomy): Bacteria > Bacteroidota > Bacteroidia > Bacteroidales > UBA932 > Cryptobacteroides. The sequence goes on from ONBM01000012.1 coordinate 14,072, forward strand.
ATGACATCTAAATTTACCATCATGCAGGACACGAACTGGAAATACGAGAATCTGATATACCTATGCTGCTGGCTGCTGATTTTCCTAGTTGCCTTCGCTAGCATGACGGCCATGTTCATAAGCTCGTCCGCAAGCCATCCCCTTCTGAAGGCCCTTGTCAGAAGTGGCGAGGTCACTGCCCCGTATATGGTCCTGTTCCTGATACACAACTACCTCATCGCCCCTCTGCTTGTAACCAAGAATAAAACAGTGCCGTACATAATCCTTACGGTGATCCTCGTTGGAGCATTTTCGGCATTCTTCGTTATTTCCCCGATGAAGCACCGGAAAGAGTTCTATGAAGCAAAAGCCAGGATGGAGCAAATGGAGCTGCGATCGCCCCAGCAAGAGCGCAAGCAGGATCAGACGGGGCCACGCTCCGAGAAGCCGGAAGGCCGGGTTCCGCCTCGGAAACCCAAGGGCGGCAAGCATGCGAAACACCTTCGTTCTTTCTCGCTGCCTCCGGAGGCGCTGAACGTCGTCGTCGTGATATTGCTGATAATGGCAAACCTGGGGGTAAAAATCAGCATCAGGCAGTCCTACAATAAGCGCCGGATGGAAGAACTGGAGAAAGAGAATCTGAACCAGCAACTGCAATATCTTCGATACCAGATAAACCCGCACTTCTTCATGAACACTCTGAATAATATTCATGCATTGGTGGACATAGACCCCAATGAGGCAAAGGAGTGCATCCTGGAACTGTCCAGGCTGATGCGGTACATTCTTTACGAAGGCAGCAAGCCGACGATTCCGCTAGACAAGGAGACGGAGTTCCTGAAGCAATACATCTCCTTGATGCGGATTCGCTACCAGGGGAACGTGAGAATAGATGCCAAGCTGCCGGAAAACGTGCCTGGGGTGGAGATTCCCCCGCTGCTGCTGATTTCTTTCGTAGAAAATGCCTTCAAGCACGGGGTAAGCTATGACGAGGACTCTTACATTGAAGTGAATATGGAAGTGAGAGACGACAGGCTGTGCTTTAGTTGCGCCAACAGCCGACATGAGTCGCACCAGGATGAACACAAAGGCATAGGCATGGAGAATGTGCGGAAACGTCTCGGCTTGCTCTATGGCGACAATTACGTCATGAAAGTCATGTCTGACGATAAGAAATACGAGATATTCGTTGAGATTCCCGTTAAATACGAAAAACCAGAAACATCATGATAGATTGCCTTGCGATAGACGATGAGCCATTGGCGCTGAAACAGTTGGAGTCATACATCAAAAAAGTTCCTTTCCTTGAATTGAAAGGAGCCTGCCCCAGTGCCACAAAGGCTCTTGAATATATTAATTCAGAGCCCGTTGATGCCATTTTCCTTGACATCAACATGCCAGACCTTAACGGAATGGAATTCGCCAAGCAACTCGTCGCGCCTCCGCTCATAGTTTTCACGACGGCATATTCAGAGTACGCCATAGACAGCTATAAGGTTCAAGCCGTGGACTATTTGCTGAAGCCTTTCGGATTCGACGATTTCCTCAGAGCCGCAAACAAGGTGAAAGAGCAATATGACTACAGGCATTCCGAAATCAATTCCATCGCAGGCCCCGATAAGGACAACGCCATATTCCTGAAAACCGACTACAAAGTGGTCAGGGTAAGCCTAAGCCAGATAACTTACATAGAAGGAATGAGCGAATACCTGAAAATCCACACAGACGGGGAGAAACAGCCCATAGTCGCCTTGCTCAGCTTCAAGAAGATAGAGGACAGGCTGCCTGCCGGAAGGTTCATGAGGATTCACAAGTCTTTCCTCATCAACCTCGACGAGATTAAAGAGGTCACCAAAGGCCACGTGCTAATGATGAACGACGTCTCCCTTCCCATCGGGGACTACTACAGGGATGCGTTCAACGCCTGGCTCGACTCTAAGTTCATCGGGAAATGATTCTTGCTAACGGAATTTTTTGTCCTCATCGAGCATGCCGAGATAAGATGAATATCGTTCAGGGGCGATTTCGCCTTTCTCCACCGCTACTTTTACCGCACAGCCAGGCTCGTGGGTGTGCGTGCAGGGAGTGAAGCGGCAGCCCTCGGAAATCTTCAGCATCTCAGGGAAATATTTCGCTATCTCTTCCTTTTCGAAGTCTATGAGGCCGAACCCTCTAAGGCCAGGCGAATCTATGATGAAACTGCCAGATGACAGGCGGTACATCTCGTACAAAGAAGTCGTGTGCCTGCCTTGGAGATGGGCCAGAGAGATGTCTGCTGTCTTCGGACAGAGAGATGGGTCCAATGCCTTGATAATGGAGGATTTCCCTACCCCGGACTCTCCGGCAAGGAGGCTCACGCTGCCTTTCGGCATCATGTTCATTAAGCCTTCCATTCCTTCTCCTCCGGTGGCAGAAGTCTCAATCACCTCGTAGCCTGCGTTTTGATATATTCTTTCAAAATGCGCCACGTCCTCCGGAAATTCGGCTTTCAATATGTCTATTTTATTGAGGACTATCCTGACTGGCACTCCGTAGGCCTCGCAGGTCACGAGGAATCTGTCGAGGAATGGCAGCTTAATCTCAGGGAAATAGAGAGTTACGACGAGGAAGGCGCAGTCCAGGTTGGCAGCGATCACGTGCGTCTGCTTCGAGAGGTTCGAGGGGCGGCGCACTATGCAGTTGCGTCTGTCGCATACCTTCACGATCGAGGCCGGGTGCTGGATGGTAGCCTCCCGCACGGACTCCCATTCCACCATGTCTCCCACCGCAACCGGATTGGTGGACTCGCTCCCGTAAAGCCTTATCACGCCTTTCAGCACTGCCGGGAATGGTCTCCACTCCGGCAGCTGCGAGAGCAAGAAATGGCTTCCCGCATTCTTTATTACTATCGCTTTGCCTTGCATAATGTTGCAAAGATAAGAATTCCCTATTACAGCGAAAATGCCTAAATTTGGGAAAAATACACAGCAATGATTCAGGAAGCAGAAATTGACAAGGCCATCAAGGTCCTTTTTGACGAGATGCAATTCACGGACGAGCCTCGCGGGCTTTACGACCCGCTCAGGTACATGATAGAAATCGGCGGAAAGCGGATACGCCCAAGGCTTTGCTTGACGACATATTCATTGTATAAAGACTCTATTGGCGAAGAAATTCTCGATCCTGCCGCTGCGCTTGAGATTTTTCATAGTTTCACCCTGATCCACGATGACATCATGGATCGTTCCCCGCTCCGTCGCAAGATGCCGACAGTATGGATAAAGTGGAGCCAGGACACGGCGATTCTCTCGGGGGACGTAATGTGCATCGACAGTTACGCCCGCATAGCCAAGGCTCCGAAAGATGTCCTGATGCCGACTCTGGAACTTTTTTCGAAAACTGCCGCGCAGGTCTGCGAGGGTCAGCAGTATGACATGGAGTTCGAGAGCAAAGGGGTGGTGACAATGAATGATTATATGAATATGATAGGCTTGAAGACCAGCGTCCTCATCGCCTGCGCCGCCAAGATGGGGGCTCTGATCGCAGGCGCCCCAAAGGAAGATTGCGATGCCCTTTACGAATATGGCTACTACCTTGGCTTGGCGTTCCAGGTCCAGGACGACTATCTTGACGCTTTTGGAAATGAAGCCGTGTTCGGAAAGCCTATCGGAGGGGACATCCTGAACAGCAAGAAGAGCTGGCTGACGGTTCAGGCCATGGAGAAGGCCGACGAAAGCCTTAAGCGGAAAATATCGGAAATAATGTCTTCTAAGGCTGCCACGGCATCGGAAAAAGCAGCCAAGATCAATTCCATGCTGGAAATATATTCCCAGCTTCAAGTCGCTCAGGACGCCAAGTCCGAAATCATCTCCCTGACTGGCAAGGCACTCTCCTTCGCCCGCAAAGCCTGCAAAGATTCCGCCTACGGAACCATGGAACGCTTCGCTGAGAACCTCATCGGCCGCCAAAGCTAACAGCGCCACAATAATCTTTGCGATGGATGGAGGGCCTCACCTTTCAGCCTCTTCGTGACTATGTGCCTTTCCTTGAAGCCACAATAATCTTTGCGACGGATGGAGGGCCTCACCTTTCAGCCTCTTCGTGACTATGTGCCTTTCCTTGAAGCCACAATAATCTTTGCGACGGATGGAGGGCCTCACCCCTTCGGAAAACTATCCTTTAGGACAAACTCACCCCTAACGCGCCATTCGGACCTGGCCTCTTGCCCTGGCTGCCTTTTGCCATTCCGGACCTGGCCAGAAATCTAGGTACGCATTTCCCCGTCATCCGGACCTAATCCGGAATCTAGGCTTGCGGAAACCAGATCCTGAATCAAGTTCAGGATGGGCTGCTGGGGGCGGAGCCTAAGGGCTTTGTGAAATTTGTCGCGAAATTTGTCGGCAATGGTGATATGTAATAGGAGCTCTGATTAACGTATATGTGTTTCCGACCCTGCTTCCGAAGGTGGGGCCGGCAATGGGTGGGCTACAAAGGTGGTGCCGCAGAGCATGCAGCTGTTGCCGACGATTCAAAGTACATAAATAACATCGCACCCACCATCCATTCCTAACGCCCAACATCGCCTCGTCATTTTACGAATTTCAAGAAAAGAATTCCTTCCATGGCATATGTGGGAAATATTACGTAACTTAGACGATAACATATTAATAACTAAACAATAAAGCTATGGAAAGCTATTATCCACCTATTGCAGTCACAGACTGCTTCCACATTTACTCCAACGGCAAGAAAGTCAATCTTCTTTTCTCTTCAAGAGAAGAGAAGATATTCATGATGAATCTTCTGGCTATCACTTCCTACTCTTGCAGCGTCAAGCTTCTGGTACATCAGATCCTAGACACTCACTTCCATCTTATCGTCGCAGGGAAAGTCTCATCCTGCGCCAGATTCCGGAATGTCTTGCTAATAAAAATGATAAAATTCATAAAGCAGAAAGGCTCCAGGGCATATTCTAATGGGGATTTCGAGGTTTCGATGTCACCCATAAACGAGGCCACGGAATTGAAGAACAAATTCATGTATGTCTACAGGAATGCCATAGTGGCGGATTTCAAGCTGATGCCTTGGGAATATGAATGGGGACCAGGAAACATCTATTTTGTTGACCACTCGGCCCTCTCCAATATTGGCAGGCCACTTGTGGATTTTACATATAATGCTCAGATGAAAATGTTCCACTCAAAGGTGAAACTGCCTGCAGATTGGAGAGTGAACGAGGAGGGGATGATTTTGCCTCACAGCTACATAGACTGGAGGAGAGTTGAGGACATGTTCGGGCGGTCGAGGGTGTTCCTTGCTTTCTTGCATCAGGGCAAAGATAAAAATGTGAGCATGAATCCTTATGATGCATTCAAGGCAAAGGAGGCGGATCTTCGAAAGGAAGCCGAAGAATTGTGCATGAATATCTTCAATTGCAAGTTGAAGGGTGCCAGCCTGGAGCAGAGAATCGCATTAGCAAAAAAGGAGTGGGGTGACAGACGCACATTCTCTTTACCGTTGCTTTCCCGCGTTATCCTGATAGACGAAACAGTTCTACGCAACATCCTGGAGCCATAAGGATAAGCCTCGCATTTTCACGTCATCCGGACCTGACAAGAAATCTAGGTACGAATTTTCCCCGCCTTCCCGGACCTGATCCGGAATCAAGGCTTGCGGAAACCAGATCCTGAATCAAGTTCAGGATGGGCTGCTGGGGGCGGAGCCTAAGGGCTTTGTGGAATTTGTCGGCAATGGTGATATGTAATAGGAGCTCTGATTAACGTATAAGTGTTTCCGACCATGCTTCCGAAGGTGGGGTCGGCAATGGGTGGGCTAGACTGGCGGTGCTGCTGAGCATACGACTGTTGCCGATGATTTTAGGGTTTCACTGGTGGACGTTCCGGGGAGCAGATGGGATGCTGGGGGAGGAGCTTAAGGGTTTTGTGATATTTGTCGGCAATGGTAATATGTAATAGGAGCTCTGATTAACGTATAAGTGTTACCGACCTAGCTTTCGAAGGTGGGGTCGGCTATGGGTGGGCTAGACTGGCGGTGCCGCAGAGCATGCGACTGCTGCCGATGATTTTAGGGTTTCACTGGTGGACGTTCCGGGGAGCAGATGGGATGCTGGGGGAGGAGCTTAAGGGTTTTGTGATATTTGTCGGCAATTGTAATATGTAATAGGAACTCTGATTAACGTATAAGTGTTACCGACCTAGCTTTCGAAGGAGGGGTCGGCAATGGGTGGGCTAGACTGGTGGTGCCGCAGAGCATGCGACTGTTGCCGACGATTCTAGAGTTTCACTGGAGAACGTTCCGGGAAGCAGATGGCCTGCGGCGGAGGGTGAGGATGTCTATTTCGGGCCAGGAGCCGAAGCGGAATGGGATATTGCCTCCGGAGCCGGTGCTGACGAAGAGTTTCTGAATGACCGCATGGGCGGCGTTGGGGGCAGTATTGGGGGCTGAAGATGCTGGGACGGAGAGGGCGGCGGCAGGGGCAAGGGCAGAAGGGGCGGTGTATAGGCCGGCCCATTGGCGGAAAATCAGCATAGATGGAGAGATGCCCCAGAGGCGGAACTGCCAGGCATGGGTGTGGCCGGATAGGGTTAGATCGATGTCTGTCTGGAGCAGCACGGTGCTCTCCCAGAAAGTCGGGTCGTGGCTCAGAAGGATTTTGAACATCCCATCTGGCACTCCAGAAAGGGCCTTAGGCAGATTGGCACGCTGGGGATAGGGATATCTTCTGCCTTGATTCTCAACCCCAATCAGAGCGATGCTGTCCTTACCATGTCTAATAACCGCATTCTCATTGAGCAGGAGATGCCAGCCCATGGAGCGTTCCATATCCTGTATCTCCTGAATGCATCGGGCTCGCTGAGAGGCAGTCAGGCGATCATTGTACATCACGTAGTCATGGTTGCCCATGATGGACCATACTCCGTCCGGAGCATGTAAGCCAGATAAGATTTCCGTGAAAGGCCGAAGTTCCGAAGGCATATAATTCACTATGTCCCCCGTAAAAACGATGATGTCCGGCTGCTCTGCCATGGTCTTGCGTACCTCTCGTGCTATGGTCTTATGGCTGAAACGATATGTACCAAGATGAAGGTCGGAGAGTTGCGCTATTTTATAGCCGTCGAAAGCCTCTGGAAGGTCGTCAAAGAATATGTCGACGTGCCTCACAGTGACCAGGCGCCATCCGAAGGCAAGGCCGAAGATGAAGCAGCAAACTGCGCCAACGAAAAAGGCCTTACCAATTCTGCGAGCATGCTTCCCAACTGGTTTTATGAATATGCCAATGAGTTTGCTGACTGCCAAAGGCAGAAAATACGACGCCGAAAATGCTGTCGCGACAAGTGCAAATATTACGAATATGAAGGTCATCTGCGAATCATGGCAGACATAAGGTCAGCCTTTGAAAATTGCAGTTCGGGAAGCCACCGCTGCGGCGGCTTGGGCGTAATCTTCTCCAGAAGAAGCGTAAAGGATAGCTCGCGAGGAGTTAATTAATAGCCCGCCTTTCGCACTCGCCCCATTGGCGATTACCTCCTCTGCGCTTCCCCCCTGAGCACCTACGCCTGGCACCAAGAAGAAATTATCCGGGCAAAACGCACGGATTTCTTTCAGCTTGCCAGCCTTCGTGGCTCCCACCACGAACATCATGTTATCAGGAGTGGAAATGGACATCATTTTCTCCATCACCGCCCGATACAGAGGCTTACCCTCCACACCATAAGCAGTGTCATTGATGAGGCCTTGGAAGTCAGACGACGAAGGATTGGAAGAGAGTGCCACCACTATGGCATAGCGACCAGGATATTCAAGAAATGGAGTGACCGTCTCGCTGCCCATGTAGGGCGAGAGCGTCACAGCGTCGAAATCGAATGTCTCAAAAAGCGTGCGGGCATACATCTTAGCCGTATTTCCGATGTCTCCCCTTTTAGCGTCGGCGATTATGAACTCTTCTGGATGGCTCGAACGAATATATTCAACCGTCTTCCCAAGCACGTCCCAGCCAGCCGCCCCAAGATATTCATAAAAAGCAAGATTCGGCTTGAAAGCAACGCAATGCGGAGCAGTGGCATCTACTATGCGTCTGTTGAATTCCAACACTGCTTCCGGAACGCTGCGACCAGACTTGACGCATTCAGGCAGTTTTGCATAGTCGGTGTCCAGCCCCACGCAGAGCATGGCACGCTTAGATCGAATCTGTCTGAATATGTCGTCTGTCGTCATTGCTGAATGGAATTTTCAAGTTTCTGCTGAGCGTACTTCAAGGTGACGGTGAAAGTCTTCTTGCTGGAAGACGGGGCATCGTACATGGCATCGTCAAAAATCTGCTCGCAGATGGAACGCAGTCCACGGGCTCCAAGCTTATTGCTTATCGCAGTGTCGACGATGAGCTCTTTCACCCCAGGCTCTATTTTCAGCGTCATGCCATCCATTTCGAAAAGCTTCTCATACTGCTTCAGAATGGCATTTTTCGGTTCCGTCAGAATCCTCATAAGCGCATCCCTGTCCAGCTGATCAAGATAAGTGATGACTGGCAGACGGCCTATTATTTCAGGAATCAGGCCGTAAGCTCTCATGTCCTGGGCATCCACATATTTCAGCAGACTGTTCCTGTCCACCCTCTGTTTCTTCGTGGCGCCAAAACCAATCACCTGAGTGTTCAGTCGCTGGGCAATCTTTCTCTCAATGCCCTCGAATGCTCCTCCGCAAATGAAGAGAATATTCTGAGTGTTAACGTGAATGAACTCCTGCTCCGGATGCTTCCTGCCTCCCTCTGGCGGCACATTTATCACATTCCCTTCAAGCAGCTTAAGCATAGCCTGCTGAACGCCCTCGCCAGAGACATCTCTGGTAATGGACGGGTTGTCGCTCTTGCGGGCTATCTTGTCTATCTCGTCGATGAAAACTATCCCCCTCTCAGCCTTAGCTACATCGTAATCTGCCTCTTGCAGAAGCCTTGTCAAAATGCTCTCCACATCCTCACCGACATAACCAGCCTCCGTGAGCACCGTTGCGTCTACGATTGTGAACGGCACATTCAGCATCTTAGCGATGGTCCTGGCCAGCAATGTCTTGCCAGTTCCGGTAGGCCCCACGAGCAAGATATTGGATTTCTCCAGCTCCACCCCATCGTCCGGCTTGTCCACCAGATTATGGTTGATTCGCTTATAATGGTTGTAGACGGCCACGGAAAGCACTTTTTTCGTGCGATCCTGGCCGATGACATATTCATCAAGAAACGCCTTTATCTCTTTAGGCTTCTTAACGTCCTTTATCTTTCCCAGATCATTATTCCTCGCATTGGGGCTTGTCAGATCCCTAAGATAGCTGTGAGCCAGCTCGACGCAGTCGCTGCATATGCAGCCGTCAAGCCCCTCCATGAGGAAAGGCACCTCGTTCTCCTTCCTTCCGCAGAACACGCAGTGCCTTCCTCCCCTGGATGTTGTCTTTCCGCTTGCCATCTATTTTGTTTTCTTAGTGAGAATCTCGTCTACCATGCCATACTCAAGAGCTTCCTGAGCATTCATCCAATAATCCCTGTCCGCATCCTTGAATACCTTATCGAAAGGCTGGCCGGAATGCTCGGAGATTATTGTATAGAGCTCGGTTCTCATCTTCTCTATTTCCTTGGCTGCGATCATGATGTCAGAAGCCTGTCCCTGAGCGCCTCCGAGTGGTTGATGGATCAGCACCCTTGCATGAGGCAGGCAGGAACGCTTGCCTTTAGATCCGGCGCAGAGTAGCACCGAACCCATGGATGCCGCCTGGCCGATGCAGATGGTCGCCACATCGGGCTCAACGAGCTGCATCGTGTCGTAGATCGCAAGACCGGATGTCACTACTCCGCCAGGGGTATTGACATACAGCGATATGTCTGCCGATGGATCCGTGGATGCAAGATACAGCAACTGAGCCGTGATGATGTTGGCTACATCGTCATTGATCTGTACGCCCAGGAATATGATTCTGTCCATCATCAAGCGACTGAAAACATCCATAGAGGCGACATTCAGCTTCCTCTCTTCGATGATCGTCGGATTGATGTAATCGTCAACCGCTCTTTTGTAATCGTCCAAGGTATTGGAATTCAGCCCTCTGCCTTTGACGGCATATTCATTGAAATTATCTTTCATATTATTTCAGCTTCCCGAATTTCTCAAGAGAGATTTTCTTATCCTCAAGGGTCGCATGCTCTTTCACGGCAGCCACTGCCTTATCGTTCTCTACGAACTCCTCGATGTTGCGGGAGTGACGTTCATCCTGGAGGAAATGATGTGCAGCGTCTGTGAGTATCTCATCCGAGAGATTGCCCATTCCGTACATGGCATACTGGTATGCCGCATAGCCTTTTGCTGCATCAAGCAAGTCCTTGTCATTAATCTTCACGTCGAATTTCTTGAGAATATAGCCACGCACGAGCTGCCATTTGAAATCTTTTGCGAAGCTGTCAAACTCTTTATCGACATCCTCTTTGGTGACTTTCTCTTTATTATTCTCCAAAAGCCATCTTTTCAGGAAGGCCTCAGGAAGCGAAATGCCAGCTTTGTTGACATAATATTCACGAATATCCTGATTCAGCTTGTAATCCGAATCCTGCTTATGGTTGTTCTGAAGCCTCTCGGTTATCCTGACATCTAATTCCTCAGGGGTAGTCACGACGCCTTTTCCGAAAATCTTGTCGTATGTCTCCTGATTCTCCTCAGCAGGGGCGAACGTCTTTACGTTCACGACGGTGACCTCCCATTCAGGCTCCAAGCCGGCAAGGTCTTCTTTCTTGACTTTCAGCAGCTGAGCCCTGTCCTCCTCGTTAACGAAGGCCTCGTTCACGTTCACGGTGAACTTGTCGTCGGCTTTAACGCCCAAGAACAGGCTCTTCTGCGAATCAGCCACGCTGCGTATGCTCACGTAAGCGCCTTCAACGGTCTTCTCGCCTTGCTTGAGGTCTACCGTCAGGATATCATCCTCGCCGGCCTTTTCGCATTCTTGAAAATCGCCATACTGACGGAGCAGGTCAGCTTTCGCATCTGCCTTCTCCTTATCGGAGATTTCGATGTCGTAATGAGTGAATTTGTCTGACTTGTCAACCTCGAAATTGAGCTCTGGCGACAGGCCGATGTCGAATTTGAATTCGAAATCTGCCCCATCCTTCCAGTCATTCTCTTTCTGGTTCTCGCTAGGCAGCGGTTCGCCTAATACTTTCAGGTTATTGTCCTTTATGAATTTATCGAGCTGCTCGGCAACGGTGCCGTTGATAGCCTCGTACAGAGCCTGCTCACCGTAAATCCGCTTTACAAGGCTGGTCGGAGCCATGCCTTTGCGAAATCCTTTGAAATCCGCCTTTCTCTTATATGCGGCCAAGCTTTTTCTCTCCGCCTCTGAATAATCATCTGCCTTCAAGGCGATTGTAAGTTCGATGTTTAAATCATCGATTTGATTCTTTGTGACTTCCATTGTATATTAATATTTTATATTCAAAAAATGGGTTCAAAGTTAAACATTTATCCCCAATCTGCCAATACCGGTCTTACGGTTAGGGTATTCAATCCTCTCGTGGAATATCTGCCTCAAGTAATCTTTCAAGACTTGCTTCAGGGTGCATAGCTGTCTTATGGAGATAAGGGAATTATCCAGCTGCCCCGCATCCACCTTCATAGCCACCATCCTCTCGACGAATTCAGACAAGGCCTCCTGAGAATTGTCTTTCAACGTTCTGGAGGCAGCCTCCAGAGTGTCGCATATCATGAGTATTGTCTGTTCCTTGGTGTAAGGCTTTTCTCCATGGTAGAAGAAATCGGCCACATCCGAAGGATCCCCTCCCTCGTTGAGATATTTATTGTAGAAATATGCCGTCGCGGATGTCCCGTGGTGGGTTCTTATGAACTCCTTGATCACTTCCGGCAGCTTGTATTTATCTGCCAGCTCCAACCCATCATCAACGTGCTTGATTATGGCCTTCGCGCTCTCCTTCGGGGTGAGATTATCGTGATAATGCGCCCCTCCAGGATTCATGCTGGCATTTTCGATGAAGCATAGCGGGTTTTTCATCTTGCCGATGTCATGATATAAAGCGCCTGCGCTCACCAGCAGAGGGTTAGCATCAATGGCGCGCGCAGCAGCATCTGCCATGTTCATAACCTGCAACGAATGCTGGAAAGTGCCGGGCGCAAGATGTTCCAGCTGCCTCAGGAGCGGATTGTTCGTATCGCACAGCTCCCTAAGCCTGGAATTCGACACCAGATTGAACATCCTCTCGAAAAGATAAACTAATGGATATCCAGCCACGGAGAGCATCGAGGATACGAAAAGGAAGAGGGTGGACTGGTAAGGATTATCGTTCACCATGTCAATCATCCTGAAGCCGAAATAGGTAAGGGCCATCGTGCAGAACACTATCAAGGCAGAGATGAACTGCATCCAGCTATGATTGAAAAATCTGAAAGTATATATTGCGACCAGGCTGCCTGCAATGAATATCACGTAAAGCACGATTCCATTGTTCGCAAAAATCAGCAGCGGCAGCAGTGATATGAAACATTGCGGAATTATGAGCTTATTCTTGAAGAACGCTTCCAGGAACAGGGCGGTCAGAGTGAACGGCGCCATGTAGACGAACCTTGGAGCGAACTTATTGATTATAAGCGCAACAACGGTAATCAAGAGAAAAACGAACAGCACATAATAGAACTTGTTTCTTTCTTTGAATATGTTGTTGTTGGAAAAATAGAGTGTTAGGAATATCAAGAATGCCAATAACGCAGCTATGAGAGCGTTCCCTAACCAGAATAGCACTTTCGGGCCGCCGTAACCCATGCTGGCCTCATATTCAACCTTGTATGAATCAAGAATCTGAGCCACCTCGGCAGTGACTATCTCGCCTTTCGAGACGATGAGCTGCCCAGCGCTCACGAACCCCTGCGTAGGAGAAATCTGAGAATCTCTTTGCGAATTCACCAGCTCGGTCGTCTTGGCATCATATTCAAGATTAGGCGAGATGAGATTATAGATGCCACAAGCATTCAGCACCGAGTCGGCATTGGCCCCTTTTGCTTTCTTCGCCACATCGTCAAGAAGCCTGGCCTTAGCATCTGATTCTTTCAGAACCTCGGAAGCAGGCTTCTTCGTGACCCTCTTGTCTTTATGAATATATAAAACCGCATCAGGATCTTTCTTTGCCCTGGAGTCCAGCTTCACGCCCTCGTCGCTCACCACTCCGCTGGAATAGATGTCCAGCATGGAAGACACGATTATCGGCCTTAGCCAAGAATAGTCCCCCAAGCCGGCCTCGTCGGCGGCTTTCCTGCTGTTTGTCACCACATCTTCCTTATAGACATAGTACGGAACCTCAACGGAACGGTTTGCGCTACGCTCCTCCCTAAGCTGCTCATCGGATTTCAAGATAGGGAAATCAAACTGGGCAATCAGCGTCTCATGATTCCATGGAGAGCCTTTCCGATAGTCGTAGCTGAATTTCGCATTCCTCGGGAAAATGAAAAGAAGAATGAGAAATAGCGCGAAAAGCGGAAGGATGATCCGAAGATAGTTTTTTGGAAGGCGTGGCAGTTTCATCTCGATTAATTATTTGAAGGGACTTCCCGTTTCTCTAGCAATATATTTATATGTCAGGCGATCCATCAGCCTTGGGAAAAGCCGGTGCACCCACACGGAGGCTTTGCCCAGGGCACCCAGAATGACTTCCGAGCGTCTTTTCTCAAGAGCCTTTGCCAGATGCATCGCGCATTCTTCCGCGCTCATCAGCCTGCCCTCGTTGAGCGGAGTGCTGCCTTGGGCAGAGCCGTCGGCGGTTAGAGCCGCATTGCGGACATTGGAAGAAGTGTAACAAGGAGCGAAGACCAGCACGTTAAGGCCATCTTTCAGATGCTCGATGCGAATGGCATCCAAAAAACCCCTGATGGCAAATTTTGAAGAGGAATACCCTGTCCTGGCCGGCAGGGCACAATAACCTGCGGTGGAAATGACTCCTACGACCTGCCCCTTCGTCGCAAGCAGGTAAGGCAAAGCGAATTTAGTGCAATAAACCGTGCCCCAGAAATTCACGTCCATCAGCCTCTTAATGACAGACAGGTCCAGATCTTTGAACATAGCCCTCATCGAAAGGCCGGCGTTATTGACCAGAATGTCTATTCTTCCAAATTGCTCGACAGTCTTTGCTATAAGGTTTTTGCAGTCTTCTTCGACGCTCACGTCGGTTTTCACGCAGAGCACTTTTTCAGGGTCGCCATTCACGGTAGGCGCCAGTTCAAGCAGTTTTTCGTATGACCTTGCCGCCATCACGACATTCGCCCCTAAGGATCCGAAAAGACGAGCCGAAGCCAACCCGATTCCCGAGCTGGCTCCAGTTACTATAATAACCTTATCTCTGAAATATTCAGGCTCCATATTCAGAGAATTTATTTCATGACTGTCATTGTGGCAATCTCTCCGTTGGAATAGTATCCTTTGTCAAGCTTCTCCCTTATCTCCTTGAAAGCATTGAGCGTGTAGTCCACGTCTTCGAGAGTATGGGCGGCAGTAGCAATGATTCTGAATATTATCATTCCCTTAGGAATCACCGGATAGATGACCATGGAGCAGAATATCTTGTAGTTCTCGCGAAGGTCTTTGACGATCTGCGTGGCTTCGCCTATTCCGCCCTTCACGTGCACAGGCGAGACGCAGGCCTCTGCCGGCCCTATGTCGAATCCCTCCTTGCGGAAACCATCCTGGAGGGCCCTCGTGACTGTGAAGAGCTGTTTGCGCAGGGCATCGCCCTTAGGGCTGTCAATGATTTCGAGCCTTTTCATGTTCCCTATGACAAGAGGCATCGGAAGCGCTTTGGCATACATCTGCGAGCGCATGTTGAACTTCAGATACTTGATTATTTCCTTCGGACCTGCGATGAAGCCGCCTATGCTGGCCATGCTCTTCGCAAAGGCTCCGATGTAAAGGTCAATGCCGTCCATGCAGTGCAGCTGCTCAGAGGTGCCTCTGCCATGCTCGCCCATGATGCCGAAGCCATGAGCGTCATCTACGAATATTCTGAATTGATATTTCTTCTTGAGTTCTACGATTTTGTCCAGGATTCCGAGAGCGCCCGTCATTCCGAACACGCCCTCTGTGATGAGCAGCACGCCGCCGCCATTCTCTTCAGCCAGCTTGCAGGCCCTGGAAAGCACTTTCTCGCAGCTCTCGATGTCGTTGTGTCTGTATTTGAAGCTCTCGCCAACGTGCAGACGGATTCCGTCCAGCAGGCAGGCATGAGCCTCGGCATCGTACACTATCACGTCGTGACGGCCAGTGAGGGCATCGATGGCGGAGACTATTCCCTGGTAACCGAAGTTGAAAAGGAAGGCATCCTCCTTCTTCTCAAACTCTGCGAAACGCCTCTCCAGCTCCTCGTGGTAGCGAGTCTGGCCGGTCAGCATCCGGCTGCCCATAGGATAGGCCAGGCCCCATTCCTTAGCAGCATCGGCATCTGCCTTGCGAACCTCCGGGTCATTCGCTAAACCGAGGTAGTTATTGAGGCTCCAGTTGAGCATCTCCACCCCGTTGAACTTCATGTGAGGGCCTAATTCCCCCTCCAGGCGAGGGAACATGTAATAGCCATAGCCATCGTCATAATACTGGCCGATCGGGCCACCGGTATCTTTAGAAATCCTTGCGAAAATGTCGTTGTACATATCATTGCGAATTTTTAAGCATCAATGTTTGCGTAATGCGCGTTTTCCTCTATGAATTGCCGGCGAGGCGGGACATCGTCACCCATCAGCATGGAGAACGTCCTTTCTGCCTGAGCGGCGTTGTCAATCGTGATTTTGCGCAGTCTTCTCTTCTCCGGATCCATTGTGGTGTCCCAGAGCTGCTGGTCAGACATTTCACCGAGACCTTTGTACCTCTGGACGGTAACCCCCTTGTCGGAGCCATGGCCAAGCCTCTCGGTCGCAGCCGACCTCTGGTCGTCGGTCCAGCAATATACTTCCTCCTTGCCTTTCTTCACGAGATAGAGCGGAGGAGTAGCCAGATAAACGTATCCGTTCTTAATAAGGTCGAACATGTAACGGAAGAAGAACGTTAGGATCAGGCAGGCGATATGGCTGCCATCGACATCGGCATCGGTCATTATTATGACCTTATGGTAACGCAGCTTGCTCAGGTCCATCCTCTTCTCTCCGTTCTCATCTTCCTGAGCCACGGAAACCCCGAGAGCCGTATAAATATTTCGTATTTCCTCGCTGTCGAAAGCCCTGTCACCTGCTGCCTTCTCCACGTTCAGGATCTTTCCTCTCAGAGGCAGGATGGCTTGATACCTCCTGTTGCGGCCCTGCTTGGCAGTTCCACCTGCAGAGTCACCCTCGACCAGGAAGAGCTCGCACTTCTCCGGATCCCTGTCCGAGCAGTCGGCCAGTTTGCCAGGCATCCCGGCGCCGGACATGACGGACTTTCTCTGAACCATCTCCCGGGCTTTGCGGGCGGCATTCCTTGCGGTAGCTGCCAGCACGATTTTTTCGATTATGAGCTTTGCCTCTTTCGGATGCTCCTCAAGATACTGATCCATAGCCTGTGAAGTGGCCTGCGAAACAGCCGAGGTGGCCTCAGGGTTGCCAAGCTTGGTCTTCGTCTGTCCCTCGAACTGAGGCTCGGCGATTTTCACGGAAACCACGGCGGTAAGACCCTCTCGGAAGTCCTCCGGGGCGAGGTCTCCTTTGAATTTAGCAAGAAGGTTGTTCTTCTCCGCATAATTCTTCAGCGACCTTGAAAGGCCCATCTTAAAGCCTTGCAGATGCGTGCCGCCTTCGATCGTATGAATGTTGTTGACGTATGAATATATTTTCTCGGCAAATCCGTTATTGTAAGACAGAGCTATGTCAATCGGGATCACTTTGTCGCTCTGGGTGCAGATAGGCTCGGGGATGAGCTGGCTGGCGCCTGCGTCGAGATATTCAATGAACTCCCTCAGACCATGTTCCGAGTAGAAGACATCCTGGTGCTTGATCATCCGGCCGGTAGGCTTCTCGTCTCCGTGCGCATCAGTGACATATTCCTCAACCAGGTGGTCTGGCCTGTCATCGGTGAGCGTGATGCGTATGCCTTTGTTCAGGTAGGCAAGCTCGCGCATCCTGGCAGCCAGGGTATCATATTTATAAACTATCGACTGGGTAAAAATTGTCGGATCCGGATGGAACGTTATGGTGGTGCCTGTGTCATTGCAGTCGCCTACCACCTTAACCGGCTCAAGCGGCTTGCCTTTGGAATACTTCTGAATGTAGATATGCCCTTCGCGATGCACTTCAGCCTCGAAATCGTCAGAAAGAGCATTGACGCAGGAAACGCCCACGCCGTGCAGACCGCCCGAAACCTTGTAGCTGTTCTTATTGAATTTTCCACCGGCGTGAAGCACCGTGAGAACGACCTCCAAAGCAGAACGATGTTCCTTTGGGTGCATGCCCGTAGGAATACCGCGGCCGTTATCGGAGACCCTGATTGAATTGCCTTCCAAAATGGTGACGGTGATGTCCGTGCAGAACCCCGCCATTGCCTCGTCGATGCTATTATCAACTACTTCATAAACAAGATGATGGAGACCTCTTTCGCCTACGTCCCCAATGTACATCGATGGCCTTTTCCTTACTGCCTCAAGCCCTTCAAGGACCTGTATGCTACTCGCGGAATATGCTTCTTCCGCCTTTTTCGCCTCTTCGTTTTCTATCATAGCTTGTCAAAAAATTTGTCTGTTTCAGGTCATCCCTTAAAACAGACAAATTTACTAAATTTTTCTATAAATTCAAGGTGATGCCAGCCGTGACCCAGAGACCTTTTTCGACGTAGAACGGATTCGGCTGAACTTTCTGCCCCAGAAGGTTTCCGCTTTCCAGCCAGAATCCGAGCTTTCGGCTGAACTGATATCCTCCCGAAATGCCCAGGTCGAACCAGGCCGGAATTGAATAAACGCCTTGGGAATTAACGTAGAAATCCCCTTCTCTCTTGTGCACATAACTCATATTCGCCCCACAATATATCCGGCTCGTTATGTCATAAACAGCCTTCAGGCCGAAAGTGAAGTCAGGCATGGCAAAAGCATGGCTGCCGTCTTCCTGGAACTTAGTATGGTAATAATGGAAGTCAGCATCGGCCTTGAACCTTTTCACTCTCAAGTTCATGAGCGCATTCACAGAAAAAACGTCGCATTCGCTACGCAAATATGCTGGGACGTAATGCTCTTTCCCAGAATAAGCAACGTAATCCATTAAGGTTTCGTCATACGAATTCAGCCTGGCGTTCACGTCGTAGTGGAAAGCCGTCGAGAAATCTCCTTTGAAACCAGCACTGAGGTCGTAACCCGTATCATTGCCTAAACTAAAGCACAGCGGGTTGAAAAAATGATTTCTTCCTTCCTGCACAGAAGACATCGTGTTGATTTTCGTGCCATTGTATATCCGGACATAAGGCTGAAAACCGTTGACGAGAGCGATGCTGGCGTAAATGTCCGGGTTCAGCATGACTCCTCCATCCCACTCTTCTGGCTCCAAGAGGTCCTTCTCGTCGTTATCGCTGAAGAACTTCTGGAGGCGAAGGCCTACATTGACTTTCAGCTTGCCTTTTTCGAACACGTACTTAGGCGTGACTGCGAACACTCCGTACGCTCCTCTCAGCAAGTCTGAATATCCTGCGTAAGCGCCATCCAGGCCGACCAAGAACTTATGGCCATTCACTGCAAAGCCAACATTCCCGTCCAGCGATATTACGGTTTCTTTGTAATCGCATTTGCCTTCGGCTATTCCTAATCCACTCAGGACATTCAAGGCGGATCTGCCATAAAGGTCGCCGAGGCCTGAGGAATATTTCAGATTGTTTTTCCCGAAGCGTCCTTTGACGGCCGCGTCATAATAGAACTGGGCGTCCGGCCTATCGTAAGACTGCAAGCTCAGATAGACATCTGCCGCATTGTAGTTCTGAGAAGTGAGCGTGTCTTTCGTATTCAAGCCATAATAACCGAGGCCGAATGCGAACGAGCCAGAATCCCAGCTGTACCTGCCATCGAAGCCAGCCCTCGTAAGGGCATCGTGGCCTTTATACGAATTTCCATTGGATTTCAGCTCGTATACGTCTGGTGAGCCAGGCTTCAGTTTGGGAACAATCTCGTGATATTTCCCGAAATAAGACCTGTGATTAGCATAGATGCTGAACTGGAAAGGCCCTTTCCGCTCCGGGCTCCACACGAAATCCAGCTGCGGATGAAGCGAGTAGCCAGCTCCTGCCTTCAGATAGAGGCTCTTGCCTCGCCAGGCGTCCCTGCCTGGCTTGACGTTCAGCATGTATGGCTTGAAACTATACGAAGCGTCATAAGGGTTATCGAAAACCTGATAGTTGAAATCCAAATCGAATCGTAGCAGCGAATCAGGGACCATCATCTCTGTGAGTGGTTTCTGAATATGCGACGGATCCCCTTCGTAGGTATTCGTCACCTCGACCGTAGGGTTCAGATTCTGGCCGAAAGAAATAGCGCACGCGCCTAGCGCGGCTGCGGTGAAATATATTCTTTTAATATTATTCATTGCCTGATTCTATATTATTAAGCTTCTCAAGCCTCATCCTCACATTATCCTGGACATCATCCGAAGTGCCTTTTTCTGGTTTATAGCCATTCATGACGCTTTCGAAAGTCGCCCTAGCCTGCTTGTAATCGTCCCTCTCAGCAAATGAGTCGCCGAGCGTTATGAACGCCTTCGCCAGCCAGTAGGACTGCTCGGGAGCATCTTTCGCGAATTTATAGACCTTGGATTCTACGGAAGCATATTCACCCTGATCGTATGCATCTTGAATGAGCATGTATGTAGCCTCCGCGCCTTCATCAGTCGCAGGCTCGGCGCTGAGCTTATTGAACATGTCGAATGCCTTATCTCTTTCATTAGTAGAGAGATAAGACTTAGCGCAAACATAATCCGCCTCCCTGCTCTCATCAGCCGTGACTTTCTTCAAGGCCTTCACCTTTTCTGCCTGGCTGATTGCAGACTGCCAATCCTGAGCCTTGTATGACGACCTCATGAGCCCAAGCCTGGCGGCGTGAGTCATTTCGGCATCGCTGGTATTCTGAACCAGGGCAGCGTAATTCCTGTAAGCCTCGCTGAAACGCTCCATCTCATAATAGAGTTGACCGCTGCGAAGGAGAGCCATTTCTGAATATGCCGCATCAGGGTCCGCCGAAAGTGCTTTCGCATACCAGTCGCAGGCCTGTTCCTTCTTGCCCGTATTCCTCTCGCATTCGGCCATATAATAATCGGCCTTGGCGATGTTCTTTCCGTTCGGATAACGGTTCATATAATTTTGCAGGGACTGGGAGGCCTTTTCATAATTCTCGGTCATGAACACCTGCTCGGCTGCAGCGAAATACATGTCATCTTTCTCGCTATCGGTCTTGCCGAAGTTAGCACCCACCTTGTCAGCATAGTCGAGATATTCATCCGCGCGGCCCTGAGTCTGATAAATTGACTCAATGGCAAGAAGGGCATCCTGAGCATATTCAGTCCCAGGCATTTCATCAACTACTTGCTTGTAATAGCCCAGTGCCTTATCATTGTCAGACTTATTCCTGGCTATCATTCCCAGCTCTATCAGGGAGCGGGCGTTTATGGTCTTGTCAGAAGAATTCTTCCGGAGCTTCTCAAAGCAGGTCGCAGCATCGTCTGCCTTCCCACCTGCCACATAAGCCCTGCCGAGCTCGTACATGGTCTCTGGGTAATATTGTGCCGAAGGCTTAGACGTAAGTGCCCTAGACAGCGACTCTATCTTCTTGTCGTTTTTCCCAGACAGGCCGTAGGCGATGCCACGCTGCAAATAAGGATAAAGGTTGTCCGCATAGGCAAAACGCTGCGTGGCGTTCTCATATTCTTTTATTGCTTTCGCATAGTCCTTAGTCACGAAGTCGCAATCCGCCCGCCTCAGGGCAGCATCTTCTCCCATCTCAGGATCCCTCGTCCCAAGATATTCATCGAACCATTTGGCCGCAGCGGCATATTCCTTATTTTTGAAATAGCACCAGCCGATATTGTATGGCAGTAATTTTCCTTCCTCTTGCTTGTCTAGAGCCGAAATATTGAAAAGGTCCTTGAAAGATTCGGCGGCGGCAGAGTATTGTTCGCTGCGGAATTGTGACTCTCCAAGCCAGTAGCGAGCTAGCTGATTGAAACCATCGTGCTTGTTCGAATAGAATGAAGCGGCTTTAAGCAGAGGAATTGCGTCTTTCCAAGAGCCTCCGCCAATTAGTTGCTGAGCCCTTAGGTAATTGGCTTTCATATAATTAGCCTTCTGGTCATCGTCCAAAAGGTCTATATGGCTGTAGGCATCCACCGCCCCTGAATAGTCGTGATTGTAAAGGCACGAAAGAGCCATATAGCTGTAAATCTGGTCTCCTTTAGCCTTGCCGTACTTCTTCATATAATCGTCGAAGACGGAAGGGTTATGGTTCAAGTCAAATGAGAGTTTGGCGTAATTGAAATGAGCGTCTTCCTGGACTTTCGAGTTAAATGAATATTCCGAAGCGGCCCTGAACGCATCCATCGCCGCCACCTTGTTGCCAGTCTGGATGTAGCTGTAGCCTAATTCGTAATTTGCTATCTGCCCGATGGAATCCGTGCGTTCCTTCATCATCGAATAGTTGTCGATGGCACCCTTATAGTCACCAGTGGCATAATACAGAGACCCAGCATAGAAAAAATCGTCACGATCCATATCCCTGCTGCTCTGGTTTATCATATCGTAATATCTCTTGGCGTTGTCGTTATCTCCTTGGGCAAGGTAAGACTCCGAGATGATTCTTGCCAGATGAGACCGCCTGTTGCCTGGGGCGTTTTCCATCATATCGATGCCGTTCTTGATGACATAGCCATAATCTTTCATCATGAAGCGGCACTCGACCTTGTAATATTTAGAAAGCTCTTCGAAACGAGGATCCTTCTCGGCTTTGTCGAACCAGCCGTATGCATCCTTGAACCGCTTATTGGAATAATTGATGTAGCCAAGGATATATCTCGAAGGCGCAGTATAGTCCGACATAGGCATATTCTCCACTTTCTCGAACTCCATCCTGGCTCCTTCATAGTCGCCTACTCCAAATTTTGAATAGGCATGCTTGAACTCATATTCGGGAATCTGGGAGAGATTCAAGTCTTTCGTATCCACTTGGCTGAATTCCACAAGGGCATCATGATAATTTTGGTCGTCAAAGATGTTCAGTCCTTTGTAGAAATGAATCTGCGGCACCAGGCCGGAATATGGATGATTGGCGATATATTCATTCGCGACAGCCTCATAGCCAGCTTCTTGCAGCCGAACGGAGCAAAGAGCCTTGTACCCAAGGGCTGTCTCATCGCCAGTATTTGAATAGATTTCATTGAATACGCTTCCGGCTCTTTCGAACATTCCGTGTTCGTAGAGATCCATTGCCTGTCGGAAATCATCTTTTTGCTTATCCTGAGCCTGCATTGGCGCAGGCAGCAGAATTGCCGAGATAATAACCGCCGCTAACAGTTTAAGCTTCATATCGACTCTCTTAAAATATTAATCACGCAAAAATACTCAATAAATAAGTAAAAATTCAATTATATTTGTTTACTTAATGGAAGAAAACCAGAATATGACAGCAAAAAACGAACCGATTCAGGACGCAATTCAGCAGGCTTCCGCATCAGGAGAAGTCCTTTCGAAAGACTCAGTCCGGCAGAGCACTTCTACAGAAGCGGTCTCAAAAGAGCCGCTGATCACTTTCAAGGATGCCGAAATCCTGAATGGAGAGAATCCTGTCATTTACGACCTGGACATGGAGATTTATCCTGGCGACCTAGTCTACATTGTGGGCAAGGTTGGCACGGGAAAGACTTCAATCATCCGCACGATGATGGCCGAGAACCCGCTTGAAAAAGGCTTCGGGGAGGTGTGCGGATTTAAATTGCACGGCATCCGCGAGAAAGACATCCCTATGCTTCGCAGGAAGCTCGGCGTCATATTCCAAGACTTTCAGCTTCTGATGGACAGGAGCGTGGAAGAGAATCTTTCATTCGTGCTTCGTGCCACTGGCTGGAAGGACAAGGATGCAATCGACGCGCGAATTTCAGAGGTGCTTGACGGCGTCGGCATGCGAGACAAGGCGCATAAAATGCCTCACCAGCTTTCCGGTGGCGAGCAGCAGAGAATTGCCATAGCCCGTTCGCTGCTGAACAAGCCGCAGGTCATCCTCGCCGACGAGCCTACTGGAAACCTGGACAGCGAGACGGCCGAAGGAATCTTGAATTTATTGCTGAAAATCAATAAGGAGAACGGCACTGCCATCGTGATGGTGACTCACAACAGGAATATCTTTGAGCACTACCATGGCAGGGTCTTCGTCTGCAAAGGCGAGAGCTGCGAAGAGAACCTCGACAATGAGGCCATTGATTTGGCTCTGACCATATAAGACCTTGCGTTCGTCTGGAAGCTCAGCTACGGCTCCGACAATCTCCAATTGAATATGCTTAAGAAAGAAAGATACAGGAATATACTGAATTGGTTTCAGAAGAACCATCCAGTGGCAGAGACGGAGCTGCATTATGACTCTCCATTCCAGCTGCTCATTGCGGTTATGCTTAGCGCACAGTGCACGGACAGGCGAGTGAACATGGTCGCTCCTCCGCTCTTCAAGGCATTCCCCACGCCGGATAAGCTTGCCGCTGCCACATTCGACGAGGTGTTCCCCTACGTCAAGAGCATTTCCTACCCGAACAGCAAGACGAAACACCTGATTGCTATGGCCCGGAAGCTCATTTCCGATTTCGGCGGCGAAGTGCCATCCTCTATCAGCGACCTGATGACGCTTCCAGGTGTTGGCCGCAAAACTGCAAATGTCGTTGCCTCAGTAATATACAAGGAGCCCGTAATCGCCGTAGACACGCATGTGTTCAGAGTATCGCACCGCCTCGGCCTCTCCAACGGCAAGACAGTAGAGGCAGTAGAGAAAGACCTCGAAGCAAACATCCCGGAAGACCTTAGGTCCATAGCCCACCACTGGCTGATACTCCATGGCCGCTACATCTGCACGGCACGCGCCCCGAAATGCGCGGACTGCCCCCTCGCCGAATGGTGCCGCGACTACGCACGCAAACACATCAAAATCCATTCAGATAGCGAAAACTAAACTTTCGCCAGCTATGACACTAAACTTTCGCCAACTATGACGTTAAATTCTCGCCAACTATGACGTTAAATTTTCGTCAACTATGACGTTAAATTCTCGCCAACTATGACGTTAAATTCTCGCCAACTATGACGTTAAATTTTCGCCAACTATGACGTTAAATTTTCGTCAGTCCTGTCGCTAAATTCTCGCCAGTTCTATCGCTAAATTTTCGTCAGCTATGACGCTGAATTTTTGCTTATTATGTCACGAATAATCGATAACATAGCATTGGAGGCTGCGCAGAACCCATCCCAGAATCACTATTACGTTTATGCGAAATATATAAGATTGGGCTGCCGAGTCGGGAACTTCGCCCCATACCCCAGTCTCGGCATCTCATGCCTCTGTATTGGCACCCCATACCTCTGTATTGGCATCCCATACCTCTGTATTGGCATCCCATACCTCTGTATTGGCATCCCATACCTCTGTATTGGCATCCCATACCTCTGTATTGGACCTCATACCTCTTCCCATACACAGAACAGTTCAAAGACATATTCTTGTTAACGGTTTTCCTCGGCTTGTTAACTGCTTCCATCCGCCTCAAAATCTTCTAATGTTTCGCCCTCAGTCATAACCTGGTGATTTCTGTCATCCTATATTTGCAGAGAGAAGATATATTAAATTAGAAGAAAAAATTATAAACAAAGGAGGGAAAGACAGGATACGCGGGATAAGACCAAGACCG
>ONBM01000014.1 GCA_900316045.1 uncultured Bacteroidales bacterium
GAATTATTTATCCGTAAGTATATGATTATGAATATGTTAAAGTTTAACCAATAAAATCGAGATCCATTTTTATTTGGATTTCAACTGGAAAGGGTTTTGCATCTGACCCGACACTAGATCATTTTTCACCGATGCCCTCACCATTCCTTTCATGTCATCTGAAATCAAGACGTTTGATTAATCTATCATTTTGGCAACATTTTGACGAAAAATTTGGAAAATTTTAAAAAATAGTTTTTTTGTAAAAAAGTATGAATTTACAGACTTGATCTTTGGAATCAAGCAACACATTAACGGCCACAATAACCACTGTTTCCGCTAAAACTGCCGACGCAGCCTGCAACAACAGAAAACTTTTTTTGCCAAACTCGCAAAGAGGTGAAGCCTAGTTGCTTAACCAACCAAGTCGGATCAAGCAAGCTTAACATAAAGCAAGCAGCTTCTGTCTAAATAAGAGAGAAAGCATAACCAATTAAATACCCATAGTATTATGAAAAAAGCATTATTCTTAATTTGTTTGCTAAGTTTAGCAACATCTATTTTTGTGTCTTCGTGCAATAATAACATGTATGACTCAAGTAATCAGAGTCCCGCATATCTGGATGTAGAGTTCATCGACATCGCATCATTGACTGAACCAGACTGGAAGGTAATAACAGAAGCGGCTTGCAGAATGAAGTTTTATGTGGAAGATGGAGTGATGAAATCTGACATAATGAATGCCTCTGAAATCAATGTGTCACAACGGTTGTTTTCAATTCTTATAGATGTTATACATGCTACGAATGCCTCCAAAATATTCAGTATGCCAGAATATTTTATGAGATCAGACGGGGATCCTACTTTTGATTGTGTCGCCATTGCGTTAGCAGAATGGGGAAATCATTCATATAGAGAAATTCAAGATTGGATTACTAATGAATTCGGAACCCAAGGCGTTCCTCTTCAAGAATTAAATAGAACCGTTCATAATTTTTATCCGAATGCCATGGGTTCTAATCCTAATGACTATATTTTCCCTGGTGTTAATTGGGATGCTACCACAACTGTAGGCGTTTTTTCCGTGGGGAATGGATATGGGCATATGGCGAATATCATAGATAGGGTTGATACGAACTTCATTTTTAGAGACGGCGCAGATACTAGTGAATACATAGTACCTATAAGTCAGGTCAGATATGTTTTCTATAACTTCCCTATTAATGACACTTCTCTAGTTAACTTGTCGGTTAACACATTTCGTAAATCTTTAGTCAAATAATAATTACACTGCCTATGAGGATAAGTATAGCAACAAAAATCTTTGTTTTTTTAGTGATGTCTTTTGGGTTGACGCTGAATGCAGAGGAGCGCGTCAAAAGTTCGCTTCCTCAGCAGTTCACTGATTCAGTGAAGGCTAGATATGGAGTCAAGCTATCTGTACCAAAAAAATTTGTCGCAGATGTCTTAAGCGAGGCAACCATCTGGTCGTTGGCTGCTAATGGTAAATATGGCAATCCGATGTGGTCTTTTTTTGCCAGTCTCATCAGCGATGACCACAACTGCATGGTTCTTCTGGAAAGCACTACAGCTTATGAAGAGGGAAGAATAAAAGGTGAAATCAAGAATAATACCGGAAACCTGCGTCGTGAACTGTCATATATTTTGTCGGATGGAGAATCCGGGTACTATGGCAGAGCAAAACTCGGAGATTTTTCAAAGAGCCTGGTTGAATATGGCCGCTCCAAGTCAAGAAGGCAGTTTGGAGCCGATAATGTTTATTCTTATAGCGTTCCTCACGGGAAGACCGCATTCTGCTACATTCACCCTTCGGTAGACGAAAAGGTACCATACATGCAAACCTTGTTCAAAAACGATTATCCTGAAATGAGGCGTTTCTTTTTCATAAAGGAGGGCCACGCAACCTATTCCTTGACAATGCTGTTAACTCCAAATGGTGCCAAGCATGAGAAGCATTACGCAAAGATGCTCAGGAAGATTGTCAAATACGACGACTAGTTCCAGATCTCGAACTTCAACATGACACACGACTTGGAGTTTGATTCAATGAACGTTATAGTAATTAGCAATTAACAAATCCTGTCACAACAAAAGTCGTCATGACAGGATTTGCAATAACATCTGAGTATTCCTATCGAACTACTTGTATTTGTAGAAACCTTCGCCGGCATTGACGCCGAGTTTGCCGGCATCAATCATCTCTTTCAGCCTAGTCACGATCTTGTATTCGACGGAATCCGGATTTTTTGCCGCAGGGGTGGCCGCCATAATATTATAAGCCGTAGTGATGCCCACGACATCCAGAATCTGGAACGGTCCGAAAGGGGCACCTGTAGCAAGTTTCCAAGTTAGATCAATCGTTTGAGGATCAGCAACCTCGTTAGCCCAAAGGCCCTCAGCCGCATGTAGGAATGGGACCAGCATGGTGTTCAGGATATAGCCCGGCTGTTCCTTATGAAGTTCCAGAGGAACCATTCCTATCGACTTTGCGAAGGCTGAGACAATTTTATACACATCTGGGTCAGTGCCTGCATGTCCCATAATCTCTGCCGTATTATTTTCCCAGATGTTATTGGCAAAATGTAGAGCCATGAACTTCTCTGGACGACCTGTATGAGGGGCGATGACACTAGGCAGAAGCGTAGATGAGTTCGTCGCCACTATTGTCTTCGGGGCGAAAAGCGGCTTTGCTTTCTCGTAGAACTCAATCTTCTGGTTCAAGTCTTCAGCCAGAGCCTCTATCACCAGATCAGCATCGGCAAGAGCCTTTCCTAAATCCATTTCGTACACCAGGCTGTCGTACGCCGTGTCCACGTTATGCAGGAGGGCATTGAAATCAGCAGTCTTAGGGTCGTCAGCAAGTCCCCTGCCCACATGACCACCAGACTTGCCCGCTTCGAGCGTCTGCTTGTATATCCCATACAGCCTCTCTATTTTTGGCTTCGTGCGTGAGATTGTCCCCTCAGACCTCATGTAAAATTTAACATTATATCCTTTATAAGCTGTCTGAAACCCTATCTGGCTTCCAAGGACGCCTCCTCCTATGATGGTAACATTTTTTATTTCCATATTTTAATAATTTAGAATCGTACAAAATTAAACAAATTATATCAAGTTCAAAATATTTTGAATATTTATCTAATAGAAAAAGGCCCGCAAGCAGTGCCTGCCCGCCAATTGCAAACTTAGGAACGAAATCTGCCCTGGATGACTGGCGGTAAGGGAATGAATCGTGAAACAAGTTATGGATGAGGTGGAGGAACGCTAGGGATATTGGGGTTGGGGCGTTCAGGATGACTATGTGGGTCATATAGGATGAGGAGGAGTGCCATCAAGATGGACGGGGTGGGTCGTACAGGATTACGTGGTTGGTCGTTTAGAATGTATAGCGTTAGTCGTACAGGATGAGCGTGGTGGGATTCGCGAAGTGCTGTCGGAGTATGTCCTCAAACGGTTGAGTAAACCATTGTCAATTCTTTCATAATATATGAACGTAAATGTTTTGATATTATTGTTTTGCTTTAAAATCCCGTGCTCCGACACAAAGGAAGCGGAACACGGGATGATAATTACTCAATTTCAATGATTAACTTGAATTCAATCAACTGGTTTGCATTCAGATATCCAAAATATTCTTACTCTTCTTCTTTCTCTTGCGCGGCGTATTCGGCAAGCAGCTTGGTCTGAACATCGCCAGGCACTTGCTGATAGTCAGCAAAAGTCATGGAGAATGTCGCTGAGCCAGAAGTCAGAGAGCTGAGGGTCGTTGAATACCTGTACAGCTCTGCGAGCGGAACTCTTGCCTTAAGAGTAGAGAAGCCTTTGTCTGAGCTCATGCCTTCGATGATAGCC
Source organism: uncultured Bacteroidales bacterium (assembly GCA_900316045.1). Lineage (GTDB taxonomy): Bacteria > Bacteroidota > Bacteroidia > Bacteroidales > UBA932 > Cryptobacteroides. Next base: position 3,853 of record ONBM01000014.1, read on the forward strand.
CTCTTGTTCTGAAGGTCGGACATGCAAGCCCCCATGTACTCTGCAGGAGTGAGAATCTCCACATTGTAAATAGGCTCCATAATCTTCGGGCCGGCGTTGCGGAAAGCCTCCTTGAAAGCATTGCGGGCAGCCAAGACGAAAGAAATTTCATTAGAATCCACCGGATGCATCTTGCCATCGTAAACGAACACCCTGATGTCACGGGCATAAGAGCCTGTGAGAGGGCCTTCCTGCATCTTGTCGTTGATGCCCTTCAGTATGGCAGGCATGAACCTGGCATCGATGGCTCCACCAACAACGCAGTTGTAGAACTCCAGCTTGCCGCCCCACTCCAGGTTGAACGACTCCTGAGTTTTCACGTTGAGAGTAACATCTTTGCCGTCGATCTTGAACTTATTCGAGAAAGGAACGCCCTCGATGATAGGAGTTATGAGCATAGCGACCTCTCCGAACTGGCCAGCGCCTCCGGATTGTTTCTTGTGACGATATGTGGCGTTAGCTGTCTTCGTGATGGTCTCACGATAAGGAATCTTCGGGGCAAACAGCTCGACCTTAACGCCGAACTCGTTCTCCAGTCTCCATTTAACGACATTAATATGTTGCTCGCCTTGACCGCTAAGGATGGTCTGCTTGAGTTCTTTTGAATATTCCACGACGACGGTAGGGTCTTGGGCGGAAATTTTTGCGAGAGCGTCAGCAAGTTTCGTCTCGTCGGCCTGCACCTGAGCCTTAATCGCGCAACGATATCTGGAGGCTGGGAATACAATATTTTCATAAACGAGGCCAGAACCAGGCTGTGACAGAGTCACGTTGGTCTTGCCAGAGCGAAGTTTCACCGTACAGCCAATGTCACCAGCATTTAGTGAGGAAACCTTCTCCTTCTTCGCACCAGCGACAGCGTAAATAGTGGATATTCTTTCTTTGTCTCCAGTCTCGGCATTCTCAAGATCCTGGCCTTCAGTGAGCTCACCAGACATTACCTTGAAATAAGAAACCTCGCCAAGATGCTGCTCCACGTCGGTCTTGTAGATGAACAGAGATGTAGGAGCATCCTGCTTGCAGGCGATTTCTTTCCCGTCTTTCGTCTTGGATTTTGTCTCAGCAGGAGATGCCGAGGTTCTGATAGTGAATTCCATGAGTCTCTTCACGCCGATGTCTTTCTTAGCAGAAACGCAGAAGACAGGCATCAGCTCGCGATTGCGGATTCCGATGCCCATCCCTTTCCTGATCTCATCTTCAGTCAGGGAACCTGCATCGAAAAATTTCTCCATCAGAGTGTCATCGAACTCAGCAGCCTTTTCGATGAGCTGCTGGCGGAGATCGTCCGCCTGAGCCTGAAGTTCAGCAGGAATGTCAAGATCTTCCCTGGTGCCGTTATCGTCGGTGAAATGGTAATATTTCATTTTCAGCACATCCACGAAACCATCGAATCCTGTCCCTGGATTAACCGGGAACTGAACGTCGATGATCTTGTTCCCGAAGGTCTCTTTCAAAGAGTGCATGGTAACGTCCCAGTCCGCTTTCTCTGAATCCAGCTGGTTAACGGCAATGATCAGAGGAACATTATACTGGTCCGCATAGCGAGCGAAGATCTCAGTGCCGACTTCAACTCCTTGCTGGGCATTAATGACAAGAATACCGTTCTCGCAGACCTTGAAGGCTGACACTGCGCCCCCTACGAAGTCATCTGCACCCGGAGTGTCGATTATGTTAAACTTAGTGTCCATGAACTCGGCATAGAGCGGAGTGGCATAGATCGACCTCTGGTTCATTTTCTCGATTTCCTCGTTGTCAGAAACGGTGTTCTTGTCCTCGACCGTGCCTCTTCTGGCAATCACCTTGCCCTCGAAGAGCATGGCTTCAGATAACGTGGTCTTGCCGGATTTCGTGCCTCCGATAAGAACCACGTTGCGAATGTCTTTTGTTGAATATTCTTTCATCTTTTATGTTGATTAATTATGTATTTCTGTCCGTGCCGAAAAGGCACGGTTTCAAATGTAAGAAAAAAAAATCACAATAACGACTGATTGCGATAAACTTCCAGAAGTTCATCCCCCAGATAGCCAAGCTCATCGGCAATTTTCTGCTCCAACGCTTGTGCGTCTGCCCCTATCAGAGCGCAGATGTCATTGAAACTCAACAACTCATCTGCGAATATCCTGTCTTCATCCATCAGAGCCTCGAATGCGGCATATTCATAATCTATCTTGTTCCCCATGGCATTTGGTTTTTCGCTAAGTTGAGGTTTTAAGAGCTTCCTTGCAACCACTAGTTGAAAATATTTCTGTTTTAAGAAGAAAAAATTTCTGTTTCTTTATAATTTTTAATGTTTTTATAAACTTGTAGTTGAAATTATAAACCATTAGTTACAAAAAGACTTTTGCCATTATGAATATTTTTGCACGAAAAGTAAACGACGGCAAAGAAAATGGACGACGCTTCCATAAGAAACAACATGCGCAAAGCTCGGGAGTCTCTGGGAATATCCCAGAGCGAGATGGCGCTACGCTTGGAAATGTCGCTTACTGCTTACCACAAACTTGAGAACGGGCCGACGAGAATAATGAACGAGCATGTGGTAAAATTTGCAAGCATCGCTGGGATGTCTCTGGACGAGCTCGTAAATGGTTATGAGCCTATTGATTCCGTGGAGGCCGGCCTAGACGAGGTAAGGGTCAATTATGAGAATACTCTTAGGAACCTCAACGACAACTACATAAAAGAAGTAGAAATGCTGAAGGCTGAGAATAAGCGGCTGAAAGAAAAAATTCAAGACAAAGAAGAGCTTCTGCAAACTGCCCGGAAACTAATCTCCCATTACGAGAAAATGGGGCGGAAATAGGCTTGCTTCTCTTTGGCATCAGTCAATCTTTGCTATATTTGCATAATGTATTGACAATATATTCATAAAAATGAAAAGATTGATTATTTCCGTGCTGGCTGCCCTCTCGATGGCTACTTTTGCCGTGGCGGATGAGGGGATGTGGCTCCTGCCGCTATTGCAGCAAATGAATTCCAAAGCCATGGCAGACTTAGGCTGCAAGCTTACTGCCGACCAGATTTATAGCATTAACCATTCATCGATTAAAGATGCCGTAGTCATATTCGGTGGCGGATGCACAGGAGAAGTAATCTCCGACGAAGGCTTGCTGGTAACGAACCACCATTGCGGCTATAGCAGCATCCAAGCCCTTTCCAGCGATGAGCATAACTATCTTGAGAATGGCTATTGGGCCATGGATAGAAGCCAGGAAATACCTGTGCCTGGCCTTAGCGTCACGTTCTTGGTGAGCATGGAAGACATTACCAAACAAATCCTCACGGCAGAGGAACAACTCCGGAAGACTTTCGCCGATTCTGCTGACGTGGATCGGTTGGTCTCAACATCAATGGATTCCTGGAAACAGACGTTGGTAGACAAGTCCAACGAGCAGAATCCGAATTGCAGGTCCGTGGTCACATCTTTCTACAATGACAACGTCTACTATATGATAGTGTACAAGATTTACAGAGACGTTCGCTTCGTTGGAGCGCCACCAGCTTCGATTGGAAAATTCGGTGGCGAGACAGACAACTGGATGTGGCCTCGCCACACTGGCGATTTTTCTATGTTCAGAATCTACGCTGGCGCAGACAATGAGCCTGCTGAATACTCAGCTGAAAACAAGCCATACGTGCCGAAGCAGTCTTTGAAGATATCTCTCAAAGGCTACGGCGAAGGCGACTTCGCAATGATAATGGGCTATCCGGGACGCACCCAGAGATTCCAGACCGCCGACCAGCTTCAGCTCATGATGGACACCCACGATGTGAGCATCGCGGCGAGGACGCTCCGCCAGGAGATAATGTGGAAATGGATGGAGAAGAGCCCTTCCATAAGGCTGAAATATGCTAATAAATATGCTGGTTCAGCGAATGGCTGGAAGAAATGGATTGGGGAGAAAAAGGCTTTCAAGGATTTGAACATAATAGGCCGCGAGCAGCAGAAAGAAGCGGACTTCATGAAATGGGTTTCCAAGAACAAGAAACGCCAGGCAAAATATGGTTCTGCGCTTCAGGATATTTCCGAAAGCGTGGCTGCGCAGCGTGAGGCCCGGCTGGCATTGACGCTGCTTACCGAGACAACCGGCAGGATAGAGCTCGCAGGCCTGGCAAGGGATTTCAGCCAGAGCGTGGACGATGCGCTAGACTCTAAGAAAGACACTGCGGAGGCAATGAGGCAGGCATTCGATGACATGAAGTCACAATATGACGACTACTGGGAGCCACTGGACAGAGAGGAGGCTTCCGCGCTTTTGGAACATTATCGCAAGAATGCCGATCCAAAAAACTATCTGGAAGGGCTCGGTGGGGATTTCGCCACTATGGACCTGAAGAAATACGCCAACGACTTGTTCGACAACAGCGTGTTCACCTCTGCTGAAAAGCTGGAATCTGCCTTGGAGAATGGATATTCTCTTATTATGAAAGATCCGGCTTTCAAGCTGGTAGAATCAATCTTGGACGGCACAATGAAATATTTCGGAGCAATGTACTCACGTGATGGCAACGGCTCCGAAGGTGCAAAGGCCTTCACCGCAGGTCTCATGGAGTGGCAGAAAGGCAAGCCGATGTATCCGGATGCCAATTTCACCACCAGGCTGACCTACGGCACAATCAAATCCTATTCTCCAAGGGATGCCGTCAAGTACAATTACTACACTACCATCTATGGCGTCATCCAGAAAGAGGATCCAGACAATTACGAATTCAGGGTGCCTGAGAAGTTAAAAGAACTGTATCAGAAGAAAGATTACGGTCATTATGCCATGCCGGACGGCAACCTGCCTTGCTGCTTCCTCACCAATAACGACATCACTGGAGGCAATTCAGGCAGCCCTGTGATGAACGCCAACGGAGAGCTGATCGGGCTTGCCTTCGATGGCAACTGGGAGAGCATGTCCAGCGACGTGATGTTCGAGCCGGACTTGCAGAGATGCATCTGCGTCGACATCCGCTATGTGCTGTTCTTAGTCGACAAATTCGGCGGAGCAGGCCATCTGATCAAGGAAATGAATATTGCGGATTAATGAATATGACATCGAAGGAAATAATGGGATGGCTAGAGGAAGTGGTCCATCCTGCCAAAGAAGGGAAGAGCATCGTGGAGCTTGGGATGGTGAACGGCATTGCCATAGAAGAAGGTAAAGTCGTCGTGACCCTTGGTTTCCCTAAGAGAAGAGACCCATTAACTGAATATCTTGTTGGCGCCACTCGTGCGACCATCATCCGGCATGCCCCACAGGGCACTGGGGTGGAAGTGAAGACCGTGGTCAAAGAAGAGGCGCCTCATAAGAGCGCCGGGCTGGATCTCGGCGTAGAAGAACTCAATAACGTCAGGCACATAATCGGAGTGGCCTCCGGCAAGGGCGGGGTCGGGAAATCCACCGTCGCCGTCAATCTTGCTGTTGCGCTGGCTCGTCTCGGCTACAAGGTCGGCCTGGCCGACGCAGACATATACGGTCCTTCCGTTCCTCTAATGGCAGGAACAGAGGGCGTTCTTCCAGAGGCAATCGAGGAAGAAGGAGGAAAAGAAATAATCATGCCTGTCGAGAAATACGGCGTGAAGTGGATGTCCATAGGATATTTCGCCAAACCCGAGCAGGCCCTGATCTGGAGGGGTCCTATGGCATGCAATGCACTGAAGCAGATGATTCTGCAAGTCCGCTGGGGCATCCTGGACTTCCTGCTCATAGACATGCCTCCTGGAACTGGCGACATTCACATCAGCCTAGTGAACGAAATCCCGATGGAAGGCGCCGTGGTGGTCACTACGCCGCAACCTGTCGCCCTAGCCGATGTGGAAAAGGCTGTGAACATGTTCCAGAACCCTCAGATAAACCGCAAGATTTACGGACTCGTCGAAAACATGGCCTGGTTCACTCCTGAGGAACTTCCGGACAACAAATATTATATATTCGGAAAGAACGGGGGCGAGGAGATGGCAAAGAAATACGACATCCCTCTCCTAGGTCAGATTCCGCTGGTGCAGAACATTCGCGAAGGTGGAGATTCCGGAGAGCCGGCGGCATTAAGCTCGCGCCCCGACGGCCTCGCCTTCCTTGATCTCGCCCGCAAGCTTGCCCAAGAAGCAGAGAAATAGCCCTCGCACGAAACCATTCTACATAATCATAGGCCATTCTCCCGGATGGTCTATGATTATGTAGTAAAATCTAGCTAGGAATATTCCTCCTCCATCATTCAATGGCTGGAGATATTCCACGAATCTATTGGATAATATTTACTTTGGCAAGTTTCACCCATCCTTCGGTAGTTGTTTCTGCATTGACGGCCAGCTCAATAGCAGGGTTATTGCCATCAGTGGTATCAACTATTGCGACGGCCCAAGTGTAAGAACCAGAAGGCACCGACACCTCAGGAGTGTCAAAAACATACAAGAACGGCTTGCTCTCTATCCAAGTAGAAGGTTCGCATTCATCATCTACAAATATCTGCCTGGCCTCATCATTTGAATCCAGCAATGCAAATGCAACCTTATACTTGTAATTCCACTGTTTGAGATTATTCGGGAAATATCCCCATCCCATATTGCGCCAACGAGACTCTATCTTGGCAGAGACACCTGATTTTAAGGAACCCGGAACTATCACTTTATCAGGATAAAGTCGGTAGCCACCCTCGGATATGAAGCTCTTTACGAGATCAAAAGCATCCTGGAACCATGAATCAGTTTCGCCGCCGACTCTGAAATCCATCATATTCACGTGAGCCTCTTTAGAAGCATCGTATTCTCCTTTGCGGACATCTTCTGGATGCCCTTTGCGATAGCCTGCTCCATCGTTCCAATAAGAGTGTTGATTGACTATATACCCACCTTCCATGATTATTGGCACTTTGTAACGCCATTGGGATGCGATGTTTTTTTCCCAATCAGTGTAGCCCCAGCTCGAATTATTCATGCCGAATGCATCAGAGCGGAGACAGTACCCGTTTTGAATGGCAAGTGAAACAAGGCCCTCGCTATTAGGGTTGAAAGTTCCTTGTCCAAGAGGGTGGCCAAGGAAACGATGGTAATTGATAACTAGAGGCACTTTCGTGAAGTTTTTGGCGTAAAGCTTCGTGATCCAGTCAAGCACGTCATGTTTCAAAGTCTCCGTGTTCTCATCAACCGCATTCACGTCATTCACATTGTAAGCAACGCTATGTCCTTCTCCCCATTTGCCTAGACCATAGCCATCTATGAAAGCAGTTTTCTCAGGGTCATTGAATTCTGCCGCAAATGCCTCAATGAATTTTTCATAATATTTCTGAAATACCGGATCCTGGGGCATCGGGGTCTTGCGATCCGGGTACTTATCATTCTCGACTGCGTATTTTGCGCCAGCATCAAAGACAAACTGCGGCGTATTGGCTCCTTGATCGCGGCCATCCACGACAACTCTGAATGCTACAGGAATATGTCGCCTTTGAGCCGCTTTCAGTAGCTTGTAGAGTTCTGAGTCTGGATCATTCCATGCATATTTTCCGTCTGCCGGATTAAGAACAGACCATTTCGTCCTAATGTAAAGAGCGGATGAATAATCCATTACTTTCACATTCCGGCCCTCAACTGCAACATATTCCTCTTTATCAAGGTAAGACGTGTCTGCACTTGCGCTACAATACATCACCCAGCCAGAAAGCGGATTTTTCAGAACCCTTGATGTGCTATACAATGGCTTTACTTCAACGCCCTCAGTCGTTCTTTCATTCCCACTCTCACTATTATTATCTTTAGAACATCCGCAAGAGTTCATGCAAATGAATATTCCGATGAAAAATAAGCTTAAAATCTTTTTATTCATATTTTATTTTTTATTCTTTATTCTTCGCTAATATAGTCTCTTCTCTAAGGTTAAAGATTAGATAGTCAGAGCTCGGGATAGTATAATACGAATTTCTGACATTCCTTTCGGCACCCCCGTGCAGCTCTCCTGTTTTTCCAATCTCCAGCGTAATGTTCTGCTGACCTCCTTCCGCGGTCAGAGGACAAGTGAAGCAATACGAGTTATTCTGATTATACGAGACCCCATCGATCGTAAAACTACGAGACACGCAGAATTTCATGCTGCCAGATATCTTTGCCCCATTGTGTTCTGAAGCATCATAAATTAGGATCTGAGGATCGGCCTGGCTTGCTTTCAAGCCCAACGTTTTTACTCCCCATCCCGTACCTCCTCCATAGGCATAAAGATCTGACACTTCCATGGTGATCTCTGATTTAGTCATGTCCCCATTAGGCCTGAAAGTAACAGAACGCGGTTTCATGTCCGTGGCAGAAGAGTATATGCATATATTCTTGTCTGCCATATTTATCACTATGCGATACTGACCAGACGAAGGAATATTCCATGACGTAGGAGCCTCTTTCATTGTAACGTCGGACACAATGCCATCGTGTAGGGCACTACTTCCATCTTTTGGGACAAGATAATATGACTGGCCTTCGAACAACACAGGAATTTGGAGCTCTCCGGCGCTGAGATTTCCATGCCAGGCATACACATTATTGTCTTCAATAGTTTTTTCTAGCTCAATACGCTCTGCTGATGCCGTACCGTCAATATACATATTGTCGGCAGCGAAAATATCGACTTTTATAGGATGCACTTTCACAGTGGCTGTTCTTACCTCCGGCATCTCGAATGTTTTTCCGCCTGCATATTGGGCGACGACCCTGAATTCCAGGGAGAATTCCTTATTTACAGGAAGAGACCAGCGCTGATTCGCCCAATTGTTAAGTTGTTCTGAAGTGTAGCTGCGCTCGTAGACACCAGCATCTTCTGTCGTGATGAGAGCAGTCTTGGATCCGAAATTATTGCCAACGACATCTAGTTTTGTTGTATAAGAGACGATGAAATCTTCCGATACGCTATGTGCAGGAGTCCACTTGAATGTCAATACGGTGGCAGTAAGGTCATTCTCGTCCAACGAAATAGAATCCGAAGACACCTCCAAGTCCATTGTCTCGGCCACAGGATCCGCATCGTGTTCACTGGGATCCCATGCGCAGGAAACAAATCCCATCGATAAAATCATGGTCGCCGCAGCGGCAGTAATAATATTTTTCGTCATGTGCATCATATTCATTTATTTGACTTTTTCTTTATTTGCCATATCCGGGATTTTGTGGAAACGCCCCTTCATTAGCATCTATTACAGCCTGAGGGATAGGCCACAAGGCATGATAATCTTGAATTATGCCTCGCGCTTCCGGATTATATTTTCTTGCGCGTTCAATCAGCTTCCCTGTACGGACGAGAGTAAACCTTCTGCTTTCTTCGCCATATAACTCGCGGATTCTTTCATCAAGCAGAAAATCCATCGATGCCTCCGAGGCCGCGATTGCAGAAACCTTGGCACGGCGACGTACTTCATTTATGGCATCTGCGGCTTTGGCATTATCTCCTTCGCGGATATACGCTTCTGCCAGCAACAGATATGTCTCCGCCAGCCTGAATTTCATTCTATCTTTATAGGACCCAGTAAGCTGCAGGTTATCTGCCTTGCCATAGAAAAACTTTGTGAGCGCAGGGAATAGCTGCCCATTTTGCCAGGTTTTATCATCGATATTACATTTCTGGCCCAGTTTATTTGGAGTAAGAGGATTATTGAAATACCAATTTCTCTTGATGTTATATTCAGAATTGCGAACGTCCCCCTTGTCGAATATTCCATTTTCGCTTATTTCAGGATTACCTTCTGCTTCTTCAGTAATCGTAGCATTCGTGCCATAAACCCCTATCCACCACTTTAGAGGAAGTATCTGGGCAAGTCCCCGTCCGCCAAGGGTGTCAGCTAAAGAGAAACCATCTATTGAGTAATATTGCGGATTCCATGCGCGGCGAGTCCAATCATCGGAATTAACACCTCCGCCTACTGTTTTATATTGGAATTGCATCACCCAGATGCTTTCGGTGTTGCCTTCGGAACGATTCTGGTTATTTTCAATGAACATATCGCTGAAATAATCGCCTTTCTCGCTTGCATTTGCCCCGTAACGATTCTTAACTAACTTATAGTAGCCGCTATTAATAACTTCCAGAGCATTCTCTTCTGCTTTCTTATAATCCTCGCTATCGCCACGCAGCAGATACATTTCGCTAAGGAGATGCCTTGCCGCCCAAGTCGTTAATTTCCCATCTTTGACTGCGTCTGGATTAGTCGGCAGATTCTCTTTTGCAAATTCCAAGTCATCAATGATATGGCCTAACACTTCTTTCTTTGGAGTTCTCTCAAATGTAAGGCTAAACGGATTCTGAACCGTTTCCACCCAAGGAATGTCTCCGTAAAGATAAACCAGCGTCCTATAAGCGTATGCGCGGAAAAATCGAGCTTCTGCCTGATAATGAGCCTTGTCTGTTGGATAATCCCAGTTTTTATTTTTCTCTGAATATATCAGCAGCTCATTTGCTGAGCCTATTAACGAATAGGCCCAGTTCCAATAAGATTCCACGAAACGAGTGGAAGGATTTAGAGTAAGCTCTGCAAATGGGACTAAAGAGCCATCTCGGACTTTCCCCATGCGACATAGGTCTGTCGATATCTGAAGCACTTCATAGACGCAGGCACCATTATGCATATACGCACCTTGTTCGCCCCAGGTATTGTACTCGGCTCGTGCCAATGAATATAATCCGGTAGAACCCACTTCGAAGCCCGTCGTGCTTGTATAAGTGTTATCAGGAGCCAAAGAACTTTTGAGGTCTTCTTCAAGATATGACGAGCAGCCGAAAAGAATTGCCATTAAAGAGCAAATTGCCCCTGCCTTTAATATATTATAATTCATGATATTCGGGATTAAAATGTTATTGTTATTCCAAGCATATAAGATCTTGCCGTAGGATAAGATGCGAACCACGTGTTGTCATAGTTAAGCATCTGTCTCATATTCGAGAGAACGCCCAAGTTATTCACGCTCACACTGACATCCATAGCGCTAAGTCCTACCTTTCTCACCAGATTCTGGCTAACTCTATAGCCAAGCGTTACATTTCTGAATTGAATATATGTCAGTTTCTTATAATACCCGTGGCTGAACGATGCCTGATAGCCAGGTGAAACCACATCGGAGTCAGGCGTTTCTGGAGTCCAATATTTAATGCCATGAATATAGTTGCCACATCCGAATGTATATTGAGAGATATTAGCCACATTATCGCTCATCCATTTCCCGAATACGCCATTGACCAAAAAAGAGAAATAAAAATCCTTATAATTAAGCCTATTACCCATAGACATGGTGAACTTTGGCTTAGTGCTTCCGATGACGACCCTGTCCTGGGAGTCAATGATTCCGTCTCCATTAGCATCTTTCAATTTCGCAGCACCAGGAGTTGCCCCTGTCTGATGAGCAACCTGCTTGCCCTCGGAATCGGTGAATACGAACTCATCGTCTTTCTGCCATATTCCTATCATTTTCCAATCGTAGTATACAGAAAGCGGCTTGCCTATGAACCATTTATTATTCACGTCATCTTTTCCGTCACCTCTCAATTCTCTAATCTCGTCTTTATTTCTCGTGAATGTGTAATCTGTCTCCCAAGAGAAATCCCCCTTGACGATATTACGCGAGTGAAGGGTTACCTCAACGCCTTGGTTTCTAGTCTTTCCAACGTTATAAAGCACTGTCCTATATCCATTCATGATTGGTATCGTTCTCTTCATGATAAGGTCCTTAGTGTTCGAAACATAGGCATCTATTGTTCCAGACAATCTTCCATTTATAAACTGAAAATCAATGCCAAGATTAGCCGTATAGGTGGTCTCCCATTTCAAATCTTTATTTCCTATGCCATCAGACGGAAGGAATGCTGCGTTTGCGGCATTCCCGCTATCTCCCCAGATGTATTTTACGCCGTTTGTAGCATACAATCTGTCAAGGGACTGGTAGCGAGAGATGGCATTGTTCCCGTTTGCTCCATAAGATAAACGTATTTTCAGCATGTCTATCCAAGACACGTTATCTTTCAGAAAACTTTCCTCGCTGATGTTCCATGCCAGAGCTGCCGATGGGAAAAATGCCCACTTATTGTTCTCTGCGAATGCAGAGAAAGCGTCGGCACGTCCTGTAAGAGTAAGCATGTACTTGCTGTTGTAGTTGTAATTTGCTCTAAACATGCCAGAAACCATATTTTGTTTCCAATAGCCTGAACCAATAGTGATGCTGCTCTCAGCCCCGCTCATATTATAGAAGCTAGAGTCATCGTTCACGAACCCTTCTCCAGACTGAGATTGACTGACATTTTTTGTTTCCTGCACTGAGAAAAGGCCTGTCAGGTCGATATGGTGCTTCCCAAAATCACGAATGTATTTCAGAGTATTCTCCCATGTATAATCCGTCGTATGGCTATTTGACAAGCTGGCTTGTCCGTTCACTTTCTTTCCTGTCACAGTATTCCGGCCATAATATGTGCCGGTCATTTGTGATCGATAGTTGTAGCCAAACTGAGAACGGAAAGAAAGGCCTTTCAAAGGAAGCTTGATGTCTACGAAGCCATTGGCCATGAAGTTTCTGCCGGTATTCTTCTGATCTGCATTAACATCTTTCATCGGATTCGGAAGGTTGGAATAGTCCATAGGCTCTTCATAGTAATTGCCGGTATCGTCCTTATATATGCCCCATGGGCTCTGCTTGATGGCATGCTCCAGGTTCGGCGTCACCCCTCCCGTATCACGGTTAATGAACTGAGAAGTGATTCCTACTGACAGCCAGTCATTAAGCGTCTGGTTCAAACTTAGATATAAATTGTATCTCTTATAATTAGAATTATATACTACGCCAGGATTGTTCAGATATGCAAAAGAAGCCTGATAGGAGATTTTATCCGTGCCCCCATTCATTCCTATCTGATGATACTGGTCGAAAACCGTACGGAATACATAATCCTGCCAGTCATTCGTGATGCCTTTCGCATAATTGATTTTCTCACTTGCGCTTATAATCATGCCAACCATCGGATCTAGCTGTTCGCCAGAATAATTCTTCGATAACCTGCCATAATCTTGTTTGAATCGTATGAACTCATTAGGTCCCATAACCTGAATCCTTTGCATTGGCTCCGCAATGCTCAGGCTTGACTTGTATGTGATATGCATATCCCCTTTGGAGCCACGCTTCGTCTGAATAAGAATTACGCCATTGGATCCGCGAGATCCGTAAATTGCGACGGCGGAAGCGTCTTTCAGGACAGACATGGACTCTATTATGTTTGGGTCTAGATCGGCAAGCGATCCTGAATACGGAATGCCATCCAGAATAATTAATGGATCATTGCTGGCCGTGAGAGAATTTTGGCCTCGGATAAGCAGAGTTTGGTTACTGCCAGGAGCTTCGCTGCCATGAGTAATGTTCAAGCCGGCGACCTGTCCGATGAGGCGGTCCATAAGATTATTAGTGGAAACCATATCTATCGTTTTTCTGTTAACCACAGCTACGCCACCCGTAAGATCTTTCTTTTTCTGAGTGCCATACCCGACAACCACGACCTCATTCAAAGATTGCGCTTGCAGTTTCATCGTTACGTCTATCTCATTACGAGACATAACTTCAACGGAAGCGTCATCATACCCCAAACAAGTTATGAGCAGCTTGGAATTTCCTGGCACGCTAATCTCAAAGCGTCCTTTCTCGTCTGTCGCCGTGAAATTAGTATTGTTTCCATCCATGAGAACGACCGCTCCCGCAACGGGCGATCCGGTTTCATCTGTTACAGTCCCTCTGACCAAGCTGGCTTTCTGAGCCAAGAGAGGAAGGGAAAAAAAGTTCAGCAGCGTCAAAATTACTATAATGACGCCGCCCCCAAACGTATGATTTTTATTAGGCATATAATAAAGAATTGTATTATTAGTCTCGTATTCTTTCCGTCCCGATCGTTAGTATGCAAATATTTACAAAATACTCGAATACCTTTGGTGGTTTTCATTCGGAAAGGGTTCGATTTTATACAATCCTCGTCCTATTAATCCGTATCGATGTTTTTTTTGAATTCGGTTGGGCTGACATCAAAATGACGCTTGAAGCAGATGCTGAAATATTTCGGATTGGCGAAGCCTGTCCTCACCGATATCTCTGCGATCGTGAGATCTGACTCTTTCAGTAGCTGCGCTGCCCTCTTAAGACGGATGTCCATTATGAATTCCTTTATTGACATCCCTGTTATGTCATTTATTTTCTGATACAGCTGGGTCCTGCCTATAGCCATATCTGAAGCAAAAGCCTCAACGTTATAATTCTCATTGTCAATATTCTTCTCAATGCATTCCATGGCTCGACGAAGGATGTTTTCATCTATCGAGGAAATGGTAACTTTTGAAGGCTCTGCAATATATCTCTTGCTATACAGTTCTTTCAACTCTTTTCTCGCATTGACCAAATTATCAATTTGCTTGACGAGAAATTTCAGGTCAAATGGCTTGTCAATGAAGACATTCGCTCCGCTATCCAACGCCTTGACCTTATTATTATCAGTGTCTCCCAGGCCAGACAGCGCGATAATAGGAATATGGCTGGTCTTTATGTCAGACCGAAGTGAACGACAAACTGTGAAACCATCTGTTCCAGGCATCATCAAATCGGTTATGACAATGGAAGGGCAAACCTTTCCAGCCATAGCAATGCCATCATTCCCATTTGACGCAGCATAGATATTATAATATTCAGAAAGTCTGTCGGTAATATAATGCCTGAGATCGTCATCATCCTCTATTAAGACTATGTCCAAATGTTTCCTCGGTCGCTTAACGCTCATTTCCGAATCATCTGCCGAAGACAGCATGTCCTCAATCTCGTCAATGGTATAGCCGTAGGAGATCCCATTCATGGCTGTTCTCACATTTATGTTTTCTCCGGATCTCAGGCCTTTTTCAAAAGGAAGCATTACCATAAATGCAACCCTAGAGTCAGCGACATCAACATCCACGCTTCCACCAATCCTCTTAACTAATTCATTGACGATCGAAAGTCCTAAGCCTGAACTAGTGTCAAATTCGGAAGGCTTATTGGAAAAAGTAGAAAAAGATTCAAAAATATGTTTCCTCAAGCCATCCGGAATTTCTGTTGCCGAATTCGTGACCGTAATCATTATCGGTTCCTGATTCGCATAATCTTGTTCCTTTACTCCAGCAGCATGAGAAATACGGATGCCTACGTACCCATGATCCGTTGTATATTTAATGGCATTTGATAGCAGATTAGTGAATATGGTCTCGATAACCTCATGATCGAAAGAGGAAAGGAATTTATCATATTCGCTATAGAATTCCAGATCTATTCCATGCCTGTTCGCATAAGGCTCGAAAAGAGAATACAGGCTGTCCAAAAAACCAATCAGGTCATCCGGTTGACGGTTCAGCACCAGTTTATTGCTTTCTATCTTTCTGAATTGCAGCAGCTGATTTATCATATGCTTTATCCGCTGCACGTTCCGCTCTATCATCTCTACATTCTTCTGCGCCTGCGGATAGCTTTTCAATATTTCGGTCAGCTGTTTCAAAGGATCTATGACCAACGATAAAGGAGTCTTTAAATCGTGAGAAATGTTCGTGAAAAAGCCCATGCGCGCCTGCATAAGGTCTTTCATGTTCTGTTCCTTGACTTTTTCCAGTTCAAGTTTCTGCTCGAACCTTTGCTTATTGGCAAAATATCTCCAGACGAAGGCAATGACGGCAATGGTCGCGACGAGATAGAGAAAATAGGCTAGAGCGGACTGATAGAACGGAGGCATGACTTTGAAATGAAGCGAAGAAACGCTGTCGCTCCACTTCCCATCGCTATTGGCGGCCCGGATTTCAAATCGATAACGGCCAGGATGAATATTAAAGAATCTTATTGCCTTTTGTCCGTGAGGAAGCCGCTGCCATTCATTGGAGATTCCTATCATCCTGTAAGAATAGGCATTCTGATCAGAACGGAAGAAGTTGTCCGAAGAAAAATCTATTTCGAAATTAGCCTGATCATGGTTCAGCTTGATTATTTCATCACTCCCAGACATTGTCGAAATAGACCGGCTGAGTGGCGAGCCGTCTTCTCCCGCACGAACAGGGATATTGTCAATTTTCAAATCAGTAAAATAGACCTTTGGCTTCTGCGGGTCAGGCTTCAGCCTGGATGGGGAAAACATAATGAATCCATCCGTCCCACCGAATAACAATTCTCCTTTCGAGGTGCGAAAACACGAACGAATATAAAATGCGCCGCAATTATTAGTAACATTAATGCCAGATTTGGAAAGGATGTCCTCGACAGTGCTATAACAATAAAGTCCATCGTTCGTGCTGATCCATATATCCTTTGACTCTAAATCCTCAACTAAGCTAAATACCATCTTTCCCATCAGATCAAGGCCATTCTTGTCTCTCAATGGGTAATATTCTCCATTGTTGCCTAAGACAGTTACGCCGCCCCCTTTGCTCCCAAAATAGATATCCCCAAAAGACGTTTGGCAGTAACAGCACAACTGATTCGCAAGATTTGCATCGCCTTCTATTCTATGATGGCTTAATATCTTGCGGGAATGAGGATCAACCGTATATACCCCAGAATGAGAAACCAGCCACAATCTGCCTTTGGCATCATGGAATGCAGTTTCCACAAGCATTCCGACAGGATTCCCATTGCCGTCCAGCATCTCAGGCCTCTCAAGGCGTCTTGTCCTGAAATTCTTATACATGAGATGGTCGTCAGGATTCGTGAGCCAGAGACCTTCATTTCCCTCGGGTTCGAAGTCATACACGGTGAGAGGTTTTCCGGAGGCCTGAGAAAAAAGGCCCATGCTACGCAAATGGCGTCCGCTCCCATCCATCTTTTCAACTCCGCCATTGAAGGCTGAAAATGAGATCTCTCCGGCACTGTCTATGTGTATGCGCTTGATCGAATTGGAAATAATGCCGGATCCATTCTCTTGCGTGAAATATTTGAAAACGTTGACATGGCGATCCCACAAATTAATACCCCCGCCTTCTGTACCTATCCAAAGATTGCCATACGAATCTTCTTCAAAACAACTCACTATCCTATGATTCAAGCCTCCCGGAGTAGCTTTAACATAGATGACATTGCCATCATTAAAATTCATATAGGCTAGTTTTCCGCCATACGTTCCTATCCAGATGCCTCCGTCCGGATCTTGGTAAATCGTCCAAACGGAATTATTCGGCAGCGAATACGGATCAAGGAGATCGGTCCGTAACAGACAGGTCTTGCCTTCGGCAGAGTCTATCAGCAGTAGTCCAGACTGCGATGCAGCCCAGACAATGCCTTTCTCATCCAAGAACAACTCTTTCGCTCCAGTAGGCTCTGATCCGTCAGGCAGAGAGAATCGCTGAATGAGCCGTCCGGAAAAGTCAAAGACATATATTCCCCCCATCAGAGTCAGCACATAAAGGTTGTCGTCTTTTTCTAGAATGTCCTTGATGATTACCTCTGACCCTTCTATCCTCGCAGCCAAGGAATATTCCCCTGTCGCAGGATTAATCCGGTACAAATTCCCCCCTGTAGAAGCATAAACATTAGGGCCTTGGCAGAAAAGGCCAAGCGAGGGGACATCGCATTCCGGAGGGATTCCATATTCTCTTGTAGCATATGAATTCCTGACATCAAGCGACTCTATCCTGTTGTCATGAATGATCCAGAGCTTGCATCCGTCAGCCATACGCATTGTGCCAATGTTTCCCCTGCAGACGAACGAATACAATTCATTCTTATAATCGAAATTCACCAATCCTTGATTGGTTGCTATAAATAAATTTCCGTCTTCATCGCATGCAATCTGCCCGAAAGACCATAACGAATTAGGAGAAAGAAACGTGATTTTCTCCGTGACCATTTCAAAAGTGTCCCCATTGTACTTGTACACGGCATCAGCCCCGCTGAACCAGACCCTGCCTATGCTGTCCTTTGCTATGCTATGTATTCCGCCATAATAAAAAGTCTCCGGCATTGAATGGAATCTGTACATTGATTGGTCAACAGCAGCAAACGCCGGTTTTAGCAGGCTGGTCAACGAACAGCAAGCGAGCAGAACAAGCAGAACAAGCATTTTTGTCCTGACCGATGCGCTCATTCCTTTTTCTTCAAGCAAAGAATTCCTGACAATGAAAGCAAGGCCAATAAAATCAAGGTCGCAGAAGACGCTCTGGAGACGTTCTCGCTCACTGAATATACTGCCGGGTCAAAACGCATCACCAGCTCGTGGTCGCCTGCCGGCAGAATGGCGCCGCGAAGAATCCAGTCGGCGCGGAACAGCTTGATCTCATCTGTGGCGCCAGCGGATTTATCCGCAATCCACGCATGCCAGCCCTTCGGGTAATAGACCTCGCTGAATATGGCAGTTCGAGGAGATGAAATGCTATATTCATAATGCAGCTCGTTCGGGGCATAGCTCGTCATGTAAATTGTGTCTGTCGACGGAAACATCTGGGAGAAAGTCTCCTGAGCCTCTCCGAATGCATCCGAGAAATCCTTGCCGATCACAGCAGTCTGGGCAAGATTCACTCTCCCGATAGAATCGATTTCCTCGTCAGGACTGTTAACCTGAATGCCAGAAGAAACGAACCAGGCATTGCCCAACGCCTTGGGATTCAGGATAGGCACATCTGCGCCCACCATGAAGTATTTGGCATTGAGCGCATTCATGATAGGCATTTCAGGCAGTTTTGCGCTTGCCTCATCAATCGTCTTGGACTGCCTGACAGAAGATATGAATGAATTCATCTCCGGAACGATGTATCTTTCAATCAAATCCTGATACCTCTGTATCTTCGCCGGGCTGTAACCTCCGATGTTCTTGTGCCAGTAAGAGACGAAAGAGTCGTTGAAAAGATCCTTGGATATGTCCGCCACCCTGTAAGAAGGAGACTTATCCTCGAGTATTGCCTTGTCCACAGGCCTCTGCGCAAAGGAGTTGTTAAACTGCCGCGGAGTAACGAAATCGTCTGAATTCAGGTACCTCTTGCCAACCGAAAACAAATTCATGAGGATGAGCAGCGATATGGCTAAGCCAGCCTGAAGGCCTCTCTTGCTTGATTCTGCGTTCTTGCCAGAGTAGGACCAAAGCAGGATGAAAAATGTGGCAAGGATGAAAATGCCCGACCACATGGCATCATTGACCAGCAAGTGCCGACGATCTTCCTTCAGAGCCTCCACTATCACATTCTGCATCTGTTCATCTGAACGCCCAGAGAATGAGCCAGCTATGCTTGGCGCAATCATGCAAATGAGGCAGAAGCCTGCGGTGAGCGCCAGGGCGATGTAGCTGTTGCGCAAGAAAGTTTCTTTTGAATATTCTTTCTTCAATATCCTGTCAAGCACCAGGAAACCCAGCATAGGCAGGGTGTACTGCAAGATGACAAGGGCCATGGAGACCGTCCTGAACTTGTTGTACATTGGCAAAGCATCGAAGCAGAACTTCGTGAACGACATGAAATGGCTGCCCACGCTAAGGAATATGGCAAAGATCGTGATTACCAGCAATATCCATTTCTCCTTGCCTTTGTACATGAATAGTCCCAGAAGGAACAAGAATATGGTGATGGCTCCCATATACATCGGACCGGCAGTGAAAGGCTGAGGGCCCCAATACAAAGGAAGGCTTTTGGCTATCTCCGGATTGTTCTGGCCGTTATCCCTGAACAATTTAACCACTGCGGATTTGTCTGGATTTATGCTCCCCGCAGAAGACCCTCCGTTGAAATCCGGAATCATCATGTTCGGCAGCTCGTTCCAGCCGTAAGACCATGCTGTTGCATAATCCAGCTGCAGCCCATCCTTGTTCACTTCTCCACCAGTAGGATGCGATAGCTCCGTGCCCCCGCGCATCGTGTATTTCGTATATTCATAAAGGGGAGCCAGTTTGATAGTGTTGGTGGCTATTCCTATGCAGCCGACCACCAGAAGGATGGCAGAAGCGGCAAAGAACCGTCCCAGAAGCGGACGGAGCTTTTTGCTGCAGAGCATCCATATGAACAGGCCTACCGCCATTATGAATATCATGATGGCCAGGTAATATGTTATCTGCTGGTGGTTGGCCTTGATCTGGAAGCTTAGCGCAAAAGCGAAAAGCACCGCTCCAAGCACAGACTGAGGCACCCACTCCTTCCAGCCCTTGCCTTTAAGGCAGGATTTATAAGTGAATATGACGGCAGCGAGCACCCATGGCATGAATGCCAGCGCCTGCATCTTGGTATTATGCCCGACTTGTATTATTTGCAGATTATAAGAACAGAAAGTAATCGCTATCGCACCACCTATCGCAAGAAATTTGTCGATGCCCAGAGACAGCATCAGCAAGAATCCTCCTAATAAACAAATGAACAGCCAGGAAGCAGGCCTCTTGCCAAACAGAAATATATCGTAAATTTTCTGAGTCCAGTCCCCTTTCGTCGATGGATTGAACGAAGTCGTCGGCATTCCGCTGAACTGCGAGCCAGTCCAGTAAGTGAGATTTTCAGGGTGAGAAGCATTCCACTCATTTGCCTCTTGTGCCATGCCACGATAACCTATGCCGTCAGCTTGGTTCACGATTTTTCCAGTGAGCACCTGTGGCACGAAAGCATATGCCAGCACTAGCAATGCAAGCACGATGCAGGCATAAGCCAATATATTCTTAATCAATTGATTTTTTTTCATATTCATTTATTGATGAGAGATTCCATTAATTTCACCAATTCTTTCGTCAAGCTCTTTCTAGAATATTTAGAGATATCGGATGTATTGTCGTCCAATTCGTCATTGGTAAATTCATTCCAGCAAAAATCCACCCAGGCCTTGATCTTCTTCTCATCATCCCAGTCATAGACCACTCCGGAGTTAGTATCCGACACGAATTTTGCCATGGCGCTATCTGTCTGCCCGATTCCAAGGATAGGGCGGCGTGATGCAATGTACTCGAATAATTTTCCTGGCAGCACAGAAGAATATTCGGGTTCTTTCCTAAGGGGAAGAATCAAGAAAGAGGCATTCCGCTGTTCTCGAACGGCTGTCTCGTGACTTTGGTATCCGAAATCATGTAGATTTTCCTTCAAGCCGAAAACCTCTATCGAATCTATAATCTCTTTGTCAGTCTTTCCTACGAGCCTGATTTTCAAGGCTCTCTTGAACTCAGGATCCGCCGTGCATTTCTCCCCAAGCACCTTCCAGAGCGTGACTGGGTTGCCTGCCGAGGCAAAAAGACCAGTATGGGTTACGTTGAAATTCTCGTCCTTGTCGAAATCTTCCAAATAATCAGAGTCGTCATAACCGTTCGTGATAAGTTCCACCGGCGTAGAGGTCATTGCCTGGAAATCAGCTTGTACATTCGGGGAAACAGCCAATACCCTGGTAGCCGAATCCAAGACACGCTTCTCGAGCTTGTGGTACCTTTTATCCGAAAATTTGGTCAATTCCAGATGCTTATAATAAAATATCTTAGTCCAGGGATCACGGAAATCCGCAATCCACGGGATTCCCGTCGCCTCGTGAAGCTTCAGCCCTATCAGATGCATTGAATGTGGCGGACCAGTGGTCACGATCATGTCTACCGGATGGCCTTTCAGGTATTCCTTCAGAAAACGTACCGATGGACGGACCCACCATACACGGGGGTCTGGAATGAAAAAATTGCCTCTAATGAAAAGAGACGCCTTCTGCTTGAATGTCTTAGGGCCGCCGTGGATAGGATTCACTTCCCCTCCGTCCTTTCCTGCGCCTGTCAGCTTCCTGTAGATGCCGTAAGGCTCGGTGATGTGCCGCTTGATGATTTCCGCCTCCTTCGGGATTTCCGCAAGAAGAGACTTATCAGTTACGGTCAGGTCCGGATTCTCTGGCGTGTACACCACCGGCTGCCATCCCTCAGAAGGCAGATATTTCGAGAATTTGACCCATCTCTGGACTCCTGAGCCACCCATAGGCGGCCAGTAATAAGTGATTATCAGGACTCTTTTCATTTTCGGCTCGCAAATGTTCAAAGTTAATAACTTTATCGCAAAAATTCTTAATTTTGTGTTACTTACTACATGGTATGGCAAAAACGGCAGAGGACACCCCTCTAATAAAACAATTCTTTTCTGTGAAGGCACAGCACCCTGAGGCCGTGCTGCTTTATCGCGTGGGCGACTTCTACGAGTCCTACGCCGATGATGCCGTGCTCACCAGCAAGGTCTTAGGCTTAGTGCTTACCAGGAAATCCAATGGCGACAAAGGCTACATCGAGATGGCTGGATTCCCACATCATGCCATAGACATGTATCTGCCGAAGCTCGTTCGCGCCGGCTACAAAGTAGCGGTCTGCGACCAGCTGGAAGACCCAAGATTCGCCAAGAAGCTCGTGAAGCGAGGAGTGACGGAACTCGTGACTCCTGGCATTGCATTCAACGAGCAGCTTCTGAACCAGAAAGAAAATAACTTCCTGGCTGGCCTTGCCTTCGACAAAGATCAGGCGGGAATAGCCTTCCTGGATGTTTCAACTGGCACTTTCCAGATTTCTCAAGGTTCGCTGGAATACATAGGCACTCTCATCTCGTCTCTGAATCCTAAAGAAATAGTCGTCCAAAGGGGATACGAGAAAGGCGTCAAGGAGCGTTTCGGCGAGAATCTTTACGTTTCCACTATAGAGGAATGGGCCTTCGTGTACGACGCAGCCGAGGAAAAACTGAAGAAACAGTTCCAGGTGAACTCCCTGAAAGGCTTTGCGGTAGACAGGTATCCTCTAGGAATATGCGCCGCAGGTGCCTTGATGGTTTACCTGGAGCAGACTCAGCACACCGGGCTCAAGAACATCTGCTCCATCTCCAGAATTGACGAAGACCATTTCGTCTGGATGGACAAATTCACGATTCGAAACCTGGAGCTGTTCCAGGCCGCTGGTCAAGACGGAGTGCCGCTCATCAACGTGATAGATAAATGTTCCTCCCCTATGGGCGCAAGGCTTTTGCGCAGCTGGCTGGCCATGCCGGTGATGGATGTCAAAGAACTAGACAGCCGCTACGATGTGGTTCAGCATTTCGTGGAAGCTGGAGATGACCTGGACAAAGTCCAAAGCTATCTGGGAGACCTTGGAGACTTGGAGAGAATAATCTCAAGGGCCGCTGCAGGGAAGATCCTGCCACGAGAGATAATCCAGCTCGGACGCGGCCTGGAGCGAATGGTTCCTATTTCGGAGATTTGCAAGAATCACGGAGTGAGTGTCTTGGACGACATGATGGCCAAGATGAAAAACTGCTCCAGCCTGCTTGAGGCCATACGAAACACCCTTGCGGCAGAGCCAGCGGCCATGCTAGGCAAGGGCGAAGTGATAGCGCAAGGGGTGAATTCAGAACTGGATGAGCTTAGGAACATCTCCTCTGGTGGCAAGGACTATCTCCTGAATCTGCAAAAGCGAGAGGCTGAAAAGACGGGAATATCCTCCCTCAAGATAGGCTACAACAACGTTTTTGGTTATTATATCGAGGTGCGCAACACATTCAAGGATCTCGTTCCTCCGCAGTGGGTGCGTAAGCAGACCCTGGTGAGCGCTGAAAGGTACATAACCGAAGAACTGAAGGAATATGAGGAGAAGATTCTCACCGCAGAGGAGCGAATATACGAGCTTGAGACGAAGATTTACGGCGAGCTGGTAGCGAAAATCCAAGGCGGAATAGCAGCCATCCAGAATAACAGCCGCATCTTGGCGCGTCTGGACGTGCTTGCTGGATTTGCGCGCCTTGCACTGACCAGCAAGTACAACCGGCCACAGATGACAAAGGAATATTCATTGGACATCAAGGCTGGAAGGCATCCCGTGATTGAAACCCTGATGCCACCAGGAGAAGAATATGTCCCGAACGATGTCTATCTGGACAACAAAACGCAACAGATAATCATCCTGACTGGCCCTAACATGGCGGGAAAATCTGCCCTTCTGCGCCAAACCGCCCTCATCGTGCTGCTTGCGCAAATTGGCTCTTTCGTGCCAGCGCAAAGCGCAAAAATCGGATACTTCGACAAGATATTCACGAGAGTAGGCGCATCGGACAACATTTCCAGAGGGGAATCGACCTTCATGGTGGAGATGCTGGAAACATCAATGATCCTGCACAACCTCTCCGCTCGCTCGCTGGTGCTGCTGGACGAAATCGGCAGAGGCACATCAACCTACGACGGAATGTCCATAGCCAGAGCCATCGTTGAATATATTCACGAATACGGCAAAGGCGCCAAGACGCTCTTCGCTACGCACTATCATGAACTGAACGACTTGGAAGGCATCTACCCCCGCATCAAGAACTTCCACATCGAAGTGAAGGAAGTCGGCACGCAGGTGATATTCTTGCGCAAACTGAAAGAAGGAGGAACTGCTCACAGCTTCGGAATACATGTCGCCCGAATGGCCGGCATGCCGAGAGAAGTGACAGAGAGCGCGGAAAAGACCCTGAAGTCATTGGAAGCCAACGATTCACAGACAATCGTGACTCGCAGCAAGAATGCCCTTAAGAAACCTGTGCAGACGAAGGCGGGCACTCTGGAAAGCGACGGAAGCCTGCAGTTGTCAATCTTCCAGCTGGACGATCCGACCCTGTCCTCATTACGAGACAAGCTGGCCGCCGCAGACCTCAACAACATGACCCCAATGCAAGCCTTTGACTTGCTCAGGAGCATGAAACAAGAATTAGGAATCTGATATATTCATAAAATCATGAAAGCAACATTATTTTTAACCGCATCCATTTTAGCGCTGACAATGCCTCTTTCGGCAATGGCGGAAAAAACATCCACGCTTACATCCCCGGATGGCAAGCTGAAAGTAGAAGTTACTTCTGGCTCGAAGGTAACATATTCGGTGACATATGATGGCACCGAGATTCTGAAGCCTTCAGAGATTTCGATGACCCTTTCCGACGGCACTGTCTTCGGCAGCGACAAGAAAGCTTCCATCAAGACGGGGAAGGTGGATAACCCCGGCCTGGCAGCGTCACAATACATGAAAAAGACAGTCGATGAAGTCTATAATTATCTTACGCTCAAGTACAAGAAGTACGACATCGAGTTCCGGGCCTACGATAAAGGCCTGGCCTACCGTTTCGTTTCTACCGCGAAAAAAGGCAGCTACGAAGTTATGGGCGAGCAGGCCGAATTCTCTTTTGCGAAGGACTGGAACACATGGATCCCTTACGTAAGAGAAAAATACGACACCTTCGAGCAGCAGTTCCATAATTCGTTCGAGAACTACTACGAGCACACAGCCCTTTCCCAGACCAATCCGAAGCGGCTTGCCTTCCTTCCTCTCGTAGTGGATGCCGACAATGGAATAAAGGTCTGCATCACGGAATCCGATCTCTATAACTATCCGGGAATGTATCTCAATGGCGGTTCTACGTCTCTCAAGGGCGTTTTCACTCCGTACCCTGAGACAGAGGAACAAGGCGGGCATAACAATCTGGAAATCACTGTCACCAGCTTTGAAAACTACATAGCCAAAGCTCAGGCGGGCCAGTCATTCCCATGGCGAATCATTAGCGTGGTTCCTGAAGCAAAAGACCTTACCAATCTGGATCTCACGTGGCTTCTTGGCCGTCCTCAAGCCGCTGGCTCAGATTTCAGCTGGGTGCGCCCAGGGAAAGTCGCATGGGACTGGTGGAATGATTGGAACCTGTACGGAGTGGACTTCAGGGCAGGGATCAACAACGAGACGTATAAATATTACATTGACTTCGCCGCAGCCCACGGCATCGAATACGTCATACTTGACGAGGGCTGGGCAGTGAACAAGAAGGCCGACCTGTTCCAGGTAATCCCTGAAATCAATTTGGAAGAGCTCGTGAGCTATGCGAACAGCAAGAACGTCGGCCTGATTCTCTGGGCGGGATACAAAGCCGTAGAAAGAGACATCGAGGGTGTCTGCAAGCACTTCTCCGAAATGGGCATCAAAGGCTTCAAGGTAGATTTCATGAACAGGGACGACCAGAAAGCAGTCGAATTCTTCGAGGATGTGGCAAAGACCGCAGCGAGATACCATCTCCTGATTGACTTCCACGGAGCCTTCAAGCCTCAGGGCATTCAGAGAGCCTATCCTAACGTGCTGAATTTCGAGGGCGTGGCCGGACTGGAACAGATGAAATGGGGCAACCTGAATGATCATCCGGAAGTCGACTATGACGTTACCATTCCTTTCATAAGGATGGCCGCCGGCTCATTAGACTACACTCAGGGTGCAATGAGAAACGCCACGAAGAGCAACTACAGGCCGGTTAATTCAGAACCCATGAGCCCTGGCACCCGATGCCATCAGCTTGGGGAATATGCCATATTCTTCGCTCCCCTGACGATGCTCTGCGACTCTCCTAGCAATTACATGAATGAGCCGGAATGCACCGAGTTCATCGCCAGCTTCCCTACCACTTGGGACGAGACCGTTCCTGTGTGCGGAGAAATCGGGCAGTATGTTGCCATGGCTCGCCGCAAAGGGAATGCATGGTATGTCGGCGCATTGACAAACTGGGATGCCCGCGACCTCACGCTCGACCTGAGCTTCATCAGCGGTGGCACAGTCACCGCTTTCCAGGATGGAATAAATGCCGACAGGGCTGCAAGGGACTACAAGAAAGTCACTTTTACTATGCCTGCAGACGGCAAGGTGAAGATTCACATGGCTCCCGGCGGTGGCTGGGCGGCCATAATCAAATAGACAAAACTGATGAGGAAAATATTCATTTTCATCGCCGCAGCATTTTCTGCCTTCGCCATGGCCGTCCCAGCCTTGGCGAAGACAGATCACCTGCGCATGATGTCTTTCAATGTACGGCTTCAGCAGGCATCCGACACTGGAAATCTCAGCTGGAGCGCAAGAAAGATTTCGGCGGTGAAAGCCGTCAAAAAGCAGAAACCAGACGTAATCGGCTTCCAAGAAGCATCTTACGCTCACAAACTGGCATTCATGGCCGAAATGCCCGAATACCAGATAGTGGACAGAAGCACGAAACCTGGGACTGTGGATGAAAGCCTTAAGAATAACGACAACCCTATCTTCTTCAGGGCAGACAAATTCGAGCTGCTAGATTACGGCTATTTCTGGCTGAACAAAAAACAGCAAGAAGTTACCGCCGGATGGGATACGGCGAGCATCTGCCATGCGACTTGGCTGAAGCTACGCTTTAAGAAATCTGGCTTGATTTTCTTCGTTTTCAACACTCAGTTCGATTCCAGAAGCGAGACAGCCAGGCTCGAATCCTCCAATATGATGGCAAGCAAAATCAAAGAGATAGCAGGCGATGATGTCTTCGTCTTTCTCACAGGCGATTTCGGCATGATTACCGGGGATAAAGGCCTCAGGCCATTGTCAGACTATCTTTCCAACGCAGAGCTTACCGCTAAAAAACCCGACCTCGGCGTGACCTGCAACGGCTTCGGGAATGCCTCGTTCTCCGGCAGGTTCGACCACATTTTCTACAGGAACGCCATCGTGAAGTCTTTCAAGATAGTAAGCAAGGGCAAATACGATGTTCCTTACATCTCGGATCACTACCCTGTGCTCTCTGACTTCGATGTAAGCGTGTTCCTAATTAATGGGAAGGGCAAAGTTGGAATCACGTTCGTCAAAAAATAATAAAGAATATACTTGAGAGAAACTATTGAGTTATGGAAAAATGCATCATAGTGGCGATTGCCGACAATTATGCCATAGGGAAAAGCAATGCCTTGCTGTGGCATATCGCTGAAGACATGAGATATTTCCGCACGACAACGAGCGGGTGTCCAGTGATAATGGGTTACATGACCTTCAAATCTATAGGCGGGAAGCCGCTGCCTAAGAGGGACAACATCGTGATTTCAATTTTCCCATGGCCTGACAAGCCTGAGGGGGTAAAGGTTGCAGGGAGCCTGGAAGAGGCTCTCGAACTGGCGGAAGATAGCTTGAAGGCAGCTGGCAACGACGCTCCAGATGCGAAAGTGTTCGTTATGGGAGGGGGCGAGACCTATCGCCAGGCGCTGCCTGTCGCAGATAAGCTTTACATCACGCACGTGCATGCAGACATCGAGGATGCGGACACTTATTTTCCCTTGATTGATAAAGGAATATGGAGACCCATGTCCCAGTCGGAAGAAAAGACCGACCCGGAGACAGGATATAAATTCAATTTCACTATCTACGCTCGCAGGTAATCCCCAGCCTGCCAGGCGATGAGACATGGCTCGAAAAGGACGGGCTGACGAACTTGACGAACATGGCTAAACGAGAGAGTTTTGGAAGCAGGGCTGCAGTGATAATGGCAATGGCCGGCACTGCAATAGGACTGGGCAATTTTTGGCGCTTCCCCTACATGGTGGGGGAATATGGAGGCGCTCTTTTTATATTGATATATATTTTTTGCGCCTTCCTGATGTCCCTGCCTATATTTTTCGCAGAGTCGGTCATCGGCAGAAGAACCAGGGCAAACGCAATCGGCGCGATGAAAAAACTTGCCCCGCACTCATTCTGGCAGGTCCTTGGCTGGCTGTCAGTGCTGACCCCGACCATAATAGTCTCTTACTACAGCATTGTAGGCGGCTGGTCGGTGCAATATTTCGCCGAGTCTTTCGGGCTCAGGTTCGGGGAGTTCGACCCGGACGGGTGGACGGCTCTGGGCTTCAACGTCATATTCCTAGCCATTTCTTGCATAATAGTGGCATTCGGGGTGAATGCTGGCATTGAAAAATTCAGCAAATTATCCATCCCATTGCTTTTCTGCCTAATAGTCATCATAGCGATATATTCATTGAATATGCCTGGGGCGAAGGAAGGGGTCCAATATCTGGTGAAGCCGGACCTCTCGAAGTTCAATGGCAGGATGGTGGCCTCGGCGCTTGGGCAGAGCTTCTACTCCCTGTCGCTCGGAATGGGCATAATAATAACCTACTCATCCTACGTAAGCAAAGAAGAGAACATAGTTTCTTCCGGGGTAGGAACGGCAATGGCAGACACCCTGTTCGCTATCCTGGCGGGGTTCGCCATAATGCCGGCGGTATTTGCGGCGGGCATAGAACCCAGCGCCGGGCCGGGGCTCATATTCCAGACGCTGCCTCATGTGTTCTCCGCCATGGCGCCTTCGGCATCCTGGGTCGGCTCTGCCATAGCGGCGCTCTTCTTCCTTTCGGTAATCGTTGCCGCAATGACATCCAGCGTTTCCCTGATTGAGGTCGGGGTGGCTTTCTTAGTCGAAGAACTGAAAATCAGCCGCTCTCTAGCCTGCCTGCTCACGTTCTTCATTGTGCTGGTCCTTGGCCTCGCAAGCGTGTTCTCGTCGAAGATTTTCGGCCTCGTGGACGCATTCTCCTCGAATGTCCTACTGACTTTCGGAGCCTTGCTGGCAGTGCTGTTCGTAGGCTGGAAGATGAAGCGGGAGGATGTTCAAGATGAGCTGACTAACTGCGGAACTGCCAACAGGCGCAGTTTCAAAGTGATATATTTCTTGCTAAGGTACATCGCCCCAATCGCCATCATCGTCATATTCGTATCAAATTTCATTTAGGAGCAATGGCAGGAAGGGAAAGTTTCAGGAACAGAAGAAACGTCATAATGGCTATGGCAGGCTCTGCCATCGGCCTCGGCAACATCTGGCGATTTCCTTACATAGCAGGACAGTATGGCGGCTCGGCTTTCATCCTGCTGTACATTTTCTGCTCATTCGTGCTGGCCTTGCCAATATTCCTATCAGAATCTGTAATCGGCCGCGCAACGCACAGGAACACATTCGGAGCCATGGAAGCTTTGGCTCCTGGCACGAAATGGAAGTGGCTGGGCCTGCTGACCATAATAACGCCAGTCATAATTTTATCCTACTACAGCGTTGTCGGCGGCTGGTCCATCGGCTATCTGGCTAAATCCTGCGCCTTCCAGTTCACTGCTGGCAGCTCTGAGGAGGTCACAGGAATGTTCTCGGAATTCGTGGCTTCCCCATGGATTCCTCTTGCCTGCATGACCATATTCCTAGGTCTTTGCGCTGCCATAGTGTACGAGGGCGTGAATAAAGGCATAGAGAATTTCAACAAAATCACGATGCCCATCCTTTTCATCTTGATGATAGTCATCGTGATATATTCGGTAACCCTTCCTGGTGCAGGCGAGGGGGTAAAATACATGCTGATGCCGGACTTCTCCAGACTGTCTCTGGATGCGTTTGCGGCGGCGCTAGGGCAGAGCTTCTTTTCGCTGTCTCTTGGGGTTGGCACTATCCTGACATATTCATCCTACGTCAGAGGGGACGAGAACATCTTGGTTTTCAGCAATGGCACCGCCCTGGCAGACCTGGCTTTCGCCATGATTTCAGGATTCGCGGTAATGCCGGCGGTATTTTCGGCAGGCATAGAGCCTGGCTCCGGCCCAGGTCTCATTTTCGAGACCCTTCCGTATATTTTCTCCAAGATGGGCACTTTCATGAGCAGCCTTACGGCCATTCTTTTCTTCATCACCATAATCGTGGCCGCCCTTTCTTCTGCAGTCTCGATGATGGAGGTTGCCGTCGCCTACCTGGTAGAGGAAAAACATGTCACGAGGGTGAAGGCGACAGTAGGACTATTCATTTTTTGCTTTCTGCTTGGGAGCATCTGCTCGCTGTCGTTCGGACCACTCTCTAATGTGAAGCTGTTAGGGAACAGCATATTCAGTTTCTGCGACAAGCTCTGCTCCAACTTCTTGATGACGCTCGGAGCCCTTCTATTCTGCATATTCGTAGGATGGAAGATGAAAAAATCAGAAGTCAGGGATGAACTCACCAACGGCGGCCGCTTTAAGACGAATGCCCGCCTGTTCCCGGCAATATATTCAATCATCCGCTATCTGGCGCCTATTACCATCGCCTTCATATTCCTCACCGGCATAATAGCATGAGACTGGAAACTTTGACTATCTTTGAGAAATATGTCTAAAGAAATACATCTGCTGCCGTTCATGAAGGAGGGTCGCCTGGAGGCTGGCTGCGACGAGGCTGGAAGGGGGCCTCTGGCTGGTCCTGTCTTCGCAGCTGCTGTGATTCTGCCGCAGGATTTTCATCATCCTCTCCTGAACGACTCGAAGCAAATGAGCGAGAAAGAGCGGGAGATTTTGAGGCCGATCATTGAAAGTGAGGCCATTGCATGGGCTGTGGAGGCAGTCAGCGCAGAAGAAATAGATGTACTGAACATTCTGTGGGCATCTGTCGCTGGAATGCAGCGGGCGGTGCTCAAATTGTCGCCGAGGCCGGATTTCCTGCTCATCGACGGCAACCGTTTCAGGCCATTCGAGGGATATGGGTTCAATGAATATGTCACAGTGGTGCACGGTGATGCGACGTATTCATCAATAGCTGCGGCTTCTGTGCTGGCGAAGACCCACAGGGACGAGCTGATGAGAGAACTTGCAAAACAGTATCCTGAATATGGGTGGGACAGGAATATGGGCTATCCCACGAAAGAACATATTCAGGCTATCAAGGAATATGGACTGACTCCATATCATCGGAGATCCTTCCATCCGAAAGAACTGGAGCCCACGCTATTCTAGCACCATGAAATGGTTGTCCCATTGCGGAAAACAAGAAAGGGCAGGTCAAATGCCGAACCTGCCCTAATTGAGTACTATATTATTTCAAATGGTTATTTCTTAGCGAAATATCCGGCACCTGCGGTTCCGTCATATACCCACTTGTTGTTGTAGTTGAACTGGTAGATGGTGGCGTAGATGCCTTCCTTGTAGCCATTGACTACGAATGAGAAACCGCAGCAATACATACCCTCGGAAACAAGTCTCTGAGCGCCAGTGCCAAGGCCGAACTTAGGAGTTCCTAAGAGATCATCGACTCCCCAAGCAATCCAAGCATAGTTGCAGTCGTTGACGCCGAACTTAAGCGGAGCAAAGTAGCCTGTGCCGTAGCTTGTGGTGTTCGTCAGCTCAGGGATGCAGGCCACCTCCGTTCCGTTGCTTACCTTCTGATAGTCAAGAGACAGATAGGTGTAGATCACTGGAGCGTCATCGACAATCTCGAAAGATGCCGGAACAGCGAAATCCAGGTAAAGACCTACGAGATCGAGATTGTGAACGTGTCCGTTTACGGTCGTCGGATTCTCAACCGCCTTAAACTCAACAGCAGTCTCGTGCTGTCTGTTGTTCTGGTCTACAACTTTAGTGTCGCTGACACCTGAACTCTTGAAGGAGTAATTGTAGAATGTGTAGCTGCCCTTGAGGTCGGCAGGGGCAACCTGGGTGACAGTGCAGAGAGCGCCGTTCTTGAAGTTGAGCGTGGCTTGCCTTGGA
>ONBM01000051.1 GCA_900316045.1 uncultured Bacteroidales bacterium
TCCGTAAGTATATGATTATGAATATGTTAAAGTTTAACCAATAAAATCGAGATCCATTTTTATTTGGATTTCAACTGGAAAGGGTTTTGGACTTGATCCATGAGCTACCTGGCAGCCCTTCCGTCACAACAAAAAAAGGAGGATGACCTCTAAGTCCATTCGGACTTTTGAGAGTCACCCTCTTTTGGGATTATTATGTTGCCGGAATATTATCTGTATTCAGCGAACTCGATGTCGGTCTGGGATCTCTCGTAAAGAGCCTTGTCCTGCTTCTGAACCATGCCGAGATATTTCTTCACGTCGGAAGCATTGCCCTTGCGAGCTGCTATGATCGCCCTAAGGTAGTTAGCCTTACCGTGATTGCAGCTTACTTCTGCCTCGGCCTTGTCAAGCTGACCGTTCAGAATGTATGCTAGGGTGCGGTTAGAGCAGCAGCCCTTGGTGTCTTTGATGTCCTGAACAGCTTTGCTGTAATTGCCCTGGAGAATATCGAGGATTCCGATATTGGTCTGAGCAGCGTTGGTGCCTGAATTCTTGAAGTGCTTGAGAGCCTCGTCGTAGTTGCCCTTCCTCAGAGCGATGGCACCGAGAGCATTCTCGTAGTCGGCATCCTTATCCTCAACCTTTGACAGAGCGTTTTCAGCCTTGCTGAGTTCGTCGTTGTTGAAGTATGTAGCGGCAAGATTGTACCTTGCGACATCACTGTCATATTTATCGATAGCCTTGTTGTAGAGCTTAACCTTGTCGTTCTGGTCTTTTACGAGGGTAGCTGCGTGCAGAAGAGCAGTCTCGTCAAGAACGTCAGAGTTCTCGTCCACGAGCTTGAGAAGTTCGTCTGCGGTGTAGTTCTTATATTCAACGTTTGCAATGAACCTGGCGCGGCGCAGCTCAGGGAGAACGCTGCTCTTAAGGTCTGTGTAGACATTGGACATGTTTTTGATCTCGTTTTCACGAACGGCTGGATCGCTGTACATAGACAGAACGCGAAGGATCAGGTCTTTATCTTCGATGTCGGAATTCTGAACCAGCTCCTGGAAGCCTTCCCAGTCCTGGCCGACGCTCTTAACCTCAGGGTCAGAGACTTCCTTGCCCTTCACGACTTTGCTCCAAGCCTTGTCAGCCGTCTTGGAACGCTTGTCGGAAAGCTTCTGGTTGAGATCCTGTCCGCCATCCGGAGAAGCGTAAGCAACGACCTCTGTTCCAACGAGAGTCTTTCTCTCATTAGCCTTAATCTCATCGAGAGCAGCCTGGAAATCCTTAACCGACTGACCCTTGAGCTCTTTAGAACGAACGTCCGCAGAGTTGATGTTGTACAGAATCTGTCCCTCAGCGGTCTGCTTCAGGATAGCCTGATAACCATCGGCTTTGAGAGGGAATACGCCCTTGTCAACCAGCATGTAGGTAGTGTTGACGCCGTCGGCAACCTTCCTGACAGGAAGCTTATAAGACTTATTTTTGTACTTAACGACTCCGCGAAGCTCCAGATGAGAGTCTTCCATTCCCTCAACATACTCGAAATGAACTTTCTCGTTCACGATGCCGCCATCCTTAGAAACAACCTTGTAGTTGTCTTTCACTTTCTGGCCCTGATACATTAAAGGCGACATTTTTGCCTCGCCCCCGTTGTAAACGAGCACAGGAGTGACTTCGAGAACTGCCTTTGGAAGGAAGTACTTGGCAGGGTAGGTGACAGTCAAGTCAGCATCTACATTGCCCGCTACGGCTTCAAGCACGGCAGGGTTGCAGGTAACTTTTACGTTGTTTGCTTCGTCAACCATTTTCTGGGCTGAGGAGCAGGATGCTGCTAGCACGGCAAGTGCGGCAACAGCCATTAGTTTGAGTTCCTTTTTCATATCAATTAATTTTTAACCATGTGTTCCTACTTTTGCAAGTATACAAAGATACACATTTATTTTTTAACTTTGTCAAACTATATCGAGAATATGGATACGCAGGATCTCCAAAGACTGAAGAACAAATACGACATCATCGGGAATGACGCGGCGCTGAACCGAGCTCTGGAAACTGCCGTCGCAGTCGCTCCTACCGACCTGACTGTCCTCGTAACAGGGGAAAGTGGCGTCGGCAAAGAGAACATCCCCAAAATCATACATCAATACAGCCTGAGGAAAAACAACAAATATTTTGCCGTAAATTGTGGAGCCATCCCGGAAGGAACGATCGATTCAGAACTTTTTGGTCATGAAAAAGGCTCTTTCACCGGCGCAATAGAGACCCGCAAAGGCTATTTTGAGGAGGCCGACGGAGGCACGCTGTTTCTGGATGAAATCGGGGAGCTGCCTTTGCCATCCCAGGCGAAATTGCTGAGAGTGCTGCAAAACGGAGAGTTCATAAAGGTAGGGTCTTCGAAGGTGCAGAAAACGGATGTCAGAGTGATAGCCGCCACGAACGTAAACTTGATGCACAATGTCAGCATCGGCAAATTCAGGGAAGACCTTTATTATAGATTGAATGCCATCCAAATCAGGATGCCTGCCCTGAGAGACAGGAAAGGGGACATCTACCTGTTCTTCAGGAAGTTCACCTCTGATTTCTCGGAAAAATATGGCATGAGCAAGGTCTCTCTGACAAATGACGCAATAGACGTATTGATCAATTACCGCTGGCCTGGGAACATAAGGCAGCTCAAGAACGTGGCAGAAACAGTGGCGGCTCTTGAGTCAGAGAAGTTGACGCACTCTGCAGAAAGGTGCGAGGTGGATGCCCAGACGCTGAAGCAGTACATGCCTGCCGAGGATGCGAGCATGCTGCCAGTCGCCTCTTCGGCTCCGATGGAGAGCGGTTTGTCCGACTCCGATAAACAAATGATAGTCAAGGCAATACTTGACCTGAAACAGGAGGTGGACAATCTGAAAGCCCAGGTTGGGAACATGTCATCGGCCCCTGCCCTCAAACCTGCAGAGCCTGTTGCTGAAGATGCAGAATGGCAGGGGCAGGGAACTCCCGGGCGGCATGCAGAAATAAAGAAAATCATCGAGATAGACAGCAACCCAAAGGAAGAAGAGCCAGAGAATCTGTCCCTAAAACAAAATGAAGTGGAACTGATAGCGAAGGCTTTGGAACGCCACGATGGAAACAGGAAGCTGGCGGCACAAGAATTGGGAATGTCAGAGCGGACTCTTTACAGAAAGATCTCGAAATATAATTTAGACAAGAAACCAGAGAATTAGGAAATGAGAAGGCTTCTTTCAATAGCAATCATAGCGCTCGCCGCCGTCCTAAGCGGCGGCTGCGGAATATATTCATTTTCGGGAACCTCCATCCAGTCCGACGTAAAGACCATTACCTTGAACTATTTTGAATACAAGGCATTAAAGGTGAATCCTACCCTCAGCAACGACCTTTCCGAAGCGATGAAGGATAAGTTCAGGAAAATGACGCGGCTGGAACAGGTTGACGAGGATGGAGACATGGAGCTGGAAGGCGCCATAACCGGATACGACGTGAGGGCAGCCGCCATCACTGCCGACGAGGTTGCGGCCAAAAACAGGCTGACCGTGACCGTGCACATCAAGTTCACGAACAACAAATATCCTGAAGACAACGTGGAGAAGGATTTCTCCGCTTATGCTGAATACGATTCCACCAACACACTGGATGCGGTTGAGTCCACTCTTTGCGAGCAAATCATTGAGCAACTCGCCGAGGACATATTCAATGCCTGCGTGGCTCAATGGTAAATGGTAATTAATTATGGCTGCCGACGTTAAATCCTTGAATATAGACGAACTGACTGGCCTGGTGAACCTTTATCCTTGGTTCGGCCTGGCTAGAAAAGAGCTTTGTGCCAGGATGGCTGCCATTAGCGGGAGCAATTGGGGAGAGGAGCAGTTCGCCGACGCTGCCTTGTACGTTGTCTCGCGGGAAAAGATATTCAATATATTCAGAGACTCCCATAAGGCAGACTATTCAGACAAGGATGCCCTGACTCTGGTCAAGGCCTATGTGGAAACTCCCAAGGCAGAGGAAGGTGGATATAAGCGCACCGTGAGAGTTGTCGGCGGGGACTTTTTCTCTCAGGATGAATATGACTCCGTGAAGAAGGATGGCGACGATGCTTTTGCACATCTTAAGCTATCTTCCGAGTCTGAGAAACCTTCTCGTAGCTGGGAGGATCCCATTCTGGGATTCTGTACCGAGACTCTGGCCGAGATATATGCCGATCAGGGCTATTTCGCTGAGGCAAAGAAGATTTATTCCCGCCTAATCTTGCGATATCCGGAAAAAAGTGCTTACTTTGCATCCCTTATTGAAAAATTAAGTCAGGAAAATTAAAAATTAAGAATATGAGTACGTTATTTACAATTTTAACAGTACTGATCGTGATAGCGAGCATCCTGCTCGTGATCGTGGTCTTGCTTCAGAATAGCAAGGGCGAGGGCATGGCGAGCAACTTCGTCACCGCTAACCAGACTCTTGGGGTAAGGCAGACTGCCGACATCCTCGAGAAAGTTTCCTGGGGACTCGTTACCTTCATTCTGGTGGTTTCAATCATCACCTCTTTCACAGCAAGCGGCTCCAGCAACACTGGCATCGACGTCACTAACCAGATCGAGGAATCTGCTACTCAGCAACCAGAGTTCCCGGCATCTCCTGCACAACAGGCAAATCCAGCTCAGGAAACGACTCCTGGCGAGGCTCCTGCGACGGAACAGGCTCCGGCTCAGGAAACCCCTGCGGAGTAACATATTCAAGGATTACGAACGCCCTACTGACAATTTGTCAGCACTAGGCATTCGGAACATAATTTGACTCTTAGCCGTTTGGTCTTTGGACTGAACGGCTTTTTACGTTCACGTTAACTCAGTCAGCTCTGAGGACGATGCTCCATAAGGCCAGAAAGGAAAATATATTATGGAAAACAACAAAACTCAGCTTCAGTTTCTTCCGAAATATGCCGTCAATCTGAATGAAATGGCATCTCAAGGCAAGCTGGATCCTGTCATTGGCAGGGACGACGAGATAAGGAGGGTCCTGCAGATTCTTAGCCGTAGGACTAAGAACAATCCTATCCTAGTCGGCGAGCCTGGCGTTGGCAAGACTGCGATTTCTGAAGGCATCGCACAAAAAATCGTGGATGGGGACGTGCCGGAGAACCTGAAAAGCAAGGTGATATATTCATTGGACATGGGCGCCCTCATCGCTGGCGCCAAGTATCAGGGAGAGTTTGAGGAAAGGCTGAAAGGCGTCGTGAAGGAGGTCGTGGACAGCGATGGTGAAATTATCCTCTTCATCGATGAAATTCACACTCTGGTGGGCGCTGGCCGTTCTTCAGGTGCCATGGATGCCTCGAACATTTTGAAGCCTGCCTTGGCTCGTGGCGAGCTGAGGACAATCGGCTCCACTACTCTTGATGAATATCAGAAATATTTCGAGACCGACAAGGCCCTTGAAAGAAGGTTCCAGATGGTCATGGTAGATGAACCGACTCCGGCAGAGTCAATCGCCATTCTCCGTGGCTTGAAAGAGAAATATGAGAATCACCACAAGGTGAAAATAGAAGATGACGCCCTGATTTCAGCCGTAAATCTCTCGCACAGGTACATCACCAACAGGTTCCTGCCGGATAAGGCCATAGACCTGGTCGATGAAGCAGCATCGAAGCTTCGTCTGGAGATGAATTCCGTGCCGGAGCCTATTGCAGAGCTGAACAGCGACATCAAGCAGCTGGAAATCGAAAAAGAGGCGGTGAAACGTGAAGGCACCTCTCTAAAGTCTGAGAAGATTGACAAAGATCTCGCTGACAAGAAGGCTCAGAAAGATGAGCTTATGAAGAGGTGGGATTACGAGAAGGAGATTCTTCGCGGGTTGCAGGACGCTCGTCAGAAGATGGACGATTTCAAGTTCCAGGCACAGACGGCCGAACGTGCGGGTGACTATGGAAAGGTTGCCGAGCTGCGCTATGGCAAGATGGCCGATGAACAGAAAAAGATAGATGAGCTCACTAAGAAGCAGGCGGAGATAAAGGATCCTATCATCACCGAAGCCGTTACCCCACAGGACATTGCTGAAGTTGTGGCCAAGTGGACAGGCATCCCGGTGCAGAAGATGCTCGAGAGCGAGAAGCAGAAGCTTCTGCGCATAGAAGAAGAACTGCACAAGAGAGTGGTCGGGCAGGATGCCGCGATACAGGCCGTGGCCGATGCCGTAAGACGTTCTCGCGCAGGGCTTTCCAACGAAAAAAGGCCGATCGGTTCCTTCCTGTTCATGGGTACGACCGGAGTAGGTAAGACCGAGCTGGCGAAGGCTCTGGCGGAGTTTCTGTTCAATGACGAGAACATGATGACGCGAATAGACATGAGCGAGTATCAGGAGCGTCACACGGTAAGCCGTCTGGTCGGCGCGCCTCCGGGATACGTCGGATACGATGAGGGAGGCCAATTGACCGAGGCCGTCCGCAGGAAACCGTATTCGGTAATCCTGCTGGATGAAATCGAGAAGGCTCATCCGGATGTGTTCAACGTGCTGCTGCAGGTGCTTGATGACGGTCGTCTGACCGATAACAAGGGGCGTACCGTAGACTTCAAGAACACGATTCTCATAATGACTTCTAATGTGGGTTCTG
Organism: uncultured Bacteroidales bacterium; assembly: GCA_900316045.1. Classification (GTDB taxonomy): domain Bacteria; phylum Bacteroidota; class Bacteroidia; order Bacteroidales; family UBA932; genus Cryptobacteroides. The sequence continues at coordinate 6,587 of ONBM01000051.1, forward strand.
ACATAATCCAGAGCTACATGGAGCAGCTTCCGGAAGTAGGCAAGCCTGGTGCCGACCCTACGAAAGAGGCCCAGAACATTGCCAAGAGGCGTCAGCTGCTGGATGAGTGCAAGAGGAAGGTGATGGAGGTGCTTAAGACCACGGTCCGTCCCGAGTTCTTGAACAGAATCGACGAGATAATAATGTTCGATCCTCTGACGCAGAATGACGTGCGTGAGATCCTGCACATACAGATGAAGCAGCTTCAGGATAAGCTTGCCGAAGAGAATGTGTCAATAGAGTTTACCAAAGCTTTCGAGGACTGGATGGTCACGAATGGCTACGATCCTGCTTACGGAGCCCGTCCTATCAAGAGGCTGATGCAGCGAGAGCTTGTCAACCAGCTTGCCAAGGCTATCCTTGCAGGCACCGTGCACAAAGATTCCGGCATCGTTGCCGATGCAGTCGGCGGCGAAATAGTCCTACGCGACAAAAAAGCATCCGACCATTCGTCCTGACATTCAGGCATGGCACTGATGCCTATGAAAGAAAAGCGAGTCCTATCAAAGGGACCCGCTTTTTTTGTATCTTTACGATATTAAATTTAATTCTATGCGCAAGGTAATAGGAATAGGAGAAACGGTCCTCGACATAATATTCAAGAACAATCAGCCAGATACGGCTGCCCCAGGCGGCTCTACCTTTAGGAAACAACCAGCCAATTGTTCCCAAGCCAGAAACTACGCCTCATCTTACAAAGCCGGTAGTTCCTCATCGCCCGCGCTTCAAGTTCAGCATGGTAGGCATCCCCATCGGATCAGAACTCACATTTATCCCCACCGGCTTCAAAGTCAAGGTCGCCAGTGACGACCAGATTGAGTACGAAGGCCGGATCTACAAACTCTCCCCTTTTGTAGGCACCTTTATGCCTGCTGAAAAACGCAACACCTCCGGAGCCTACCAAGGAGCCAAATACTTTACATTCAAAGGAGAAGTCCTTGACAATCTCCGGACACGAATTGAAACCCAACCTGAGCAATAATTAGCCTCTACTCCAGTTTTATGGCTTTAGAAGTATTACACAAGCAAGCCGAAACTCACGAAAACGAGCAGTTTCGTCGTGTAGTAAAGATCATGGATACCGTGTTCAAGAAACATGATTTCAACGGCATCCTTGTTGGCAACCCATTCAATGAGAATTATAGGCGTTTTCGTGCTGATGCAATTTTGTTCTATAATCACGGGGTCGTTATCATTGACTTTAAGGACTATTCCGGTCAACTGATTCTTCCACGAGGTGACGATGAATTCAAAAGTTATCCCTGGCATGCAGAAAACGCCTCGGATCATCAGGCTATTGAGGTAAAAGCTGGCGCTCACTTCCTGAATCCTTTCCTCCAACTCGCTTCATATAGGAACGCCTTCAGGGAAATTGTTGAACACAATCTGATTCTCAAGCAGAAGATCAACCCGTCTCGGATATGCATTGTAAACATCTTTTCTGGACCACTTGATCTGACTAACAAAGTTCCCGGGAAATACCCTTACTACAAAATTGTCCAAGAGTCAGAAATCGGTGCCTTGCTCTATGATTTGAATAACGATAATGCATTTGACGCAGATATAGAGAAAGCTGTTAGGAGCATCTTCCCTGCCGATGAATACGTTCAGGATTATAGTTTCGAGACGGAGATCATTCACAAAAAAGACATTATCGTTGGTGATGAGGCAAAGAGCACCATCGACGCCTTTATGCAAGCAGATGGGAATGATATTCTCCTCCTTACATCCATGGATGTTTCTGAACGCGACAATTGGGCTAAGTACTTGTTCTCGATCGCAGACAACTATGAAATCCCGGAAGTACAGGGCCTGTGTCATTCAAACCGAATCAGTCGCCGACTTCGTTCCCGAGGGATTGAAGCGACTAGTTTATACTCATTCATATATGGAGGAAATGAACAGACAGACTACTATTCGGAAGAGGAGGAAAACGATGACTGGGCAGCTCAGATTATCCCGTTAAAATCCGATTCAAGTCTGGATGAGCGTGCTTTGCTGATTGTATATGACGCGCATCTCGTTAGTCGTAGTTTATCACAAACGGACTTGCTGCGCTTTGGTTCGGGACGCTTATTGGAAGACTTCATCACCTTTGCTGATCCATCATCCAAAAGGAAAGTCGCTTTCATCGGAGACCCGTATATGCTTTCTTTTGGTTCATCTGAAGATTCTGCTGTTGATCTCTCTAACCTCAAAAGCTTATGCGAAGAGAGGATTGTCCACTATTACCATCAGCCAGTCATTTATTCTCAAGACTCCTGTAAAGAATCATTAAAATCCAGCTTGGCTCAAAGCATGGATTATCAATTGTACAACAGTTTAAGCTATTGGTTCAAAGATGGCTCCATCGTTGAAATTGAGAAAAATGGAGTTGCAGACAAGATGAAGGCATGGTTCTCTTCGCCTTTCACGCAAGAGCCCCAAAAGGCTGTTTTGTTCTACAAGAAGGGTGATTGCCTGAAGACAAATCGATGGATTAAGAATCATTGTGTGAACAATGGTAGAGACCTTGCGCCAGGTGATCTGATTATTGCCAACAACAACATTTTCATCCCTGATGAGACTGGATTTGGCAATCCCAAGCGGATTTTGAACGGAATGTATTTTACAGTCAAAGAGATTCAAAAGCACATCAGCGAGGAAATTCCAGTCAAGGGATATCCGGGACCAGCGATTCTGTCTTTCACAAAAGTGACCGTAAAATGCCTTAGCTTAAGCGGTCAAGATGCAGAGATATGGGTACTTGATAATTACTTGGAAAGTATAGATGAACTGACAAAGGAGGAGCAGATCGCGGTCAGGATTTTCATCGAGAAAAGAATCCGTGAATTGATGAAGAATACTCCGTTTCCGGATAGTGAGTATTATCGGCAATTGATGGAAGATCCTGGATATCAGGCTCTATCAAATGAAGAAAAATACTCCATAAAGGAGCTGATCCGAAATCGAATTCTCAAGAAAGAAGAACGATCGACAGTTTCGACAACCAAGGCTGCTCGTTCCTGTCTCAAGCGGCACTATAGCAATTATGAGAGAGAAATTCGTCGACAGGCAAGGGAGAATGACTCTCTTGTCAATGCCTTATACGCAAAATATGCATGGGCGATTACTGTCCACAAGGCAGTAGGATCAGAGTTTGACAGTGTTATCCTGAAAGGATTTCGCGTCGAAAATGATGGGATATGTAACGAATCCTATTTCCGGTGGCTGTATAGTGGGGTAAGCACAGCCTCTGGTACTTTCTATATAGCTCAGCCTCAATATGTCCATCCGTTCATGAATTGCGTGATTAGTGAAACGGATTCAGGCCCCAGTATCCAAAAACAGCTTTTGGTATTTGATTCCTACGCTATACCACAACGTTTCTTGGATATCGTCAAATTGAAGAATACGAGCGCAACAGCGGCTATTTGCGAATTAGCAATGAAGTTAGAATCTCTGGGCTGCCTCTTGAAAGGAGTAAAGGTCTGTAGCGATTATCTGACAAAGGCGATATTTTCAATTCAACAGGATATTAGCAAGAAGCTAGTAATAGACGTACATAACAAAGGCGCGAAAGAGTCCTTTGGCGTCTCTTCCATAAAGATGGAGCCCAACGGCTTTGTTGACACCAATGTGATAAACAAGGCTATCGAATCTGTTTTATCTGTTAATCCTTCGAGAGTTGCGACGGCTGAGTGCCCTGAATACATTTCAGAGGTGCTAGAAAATTTCAAAGAACAGCTAAAAGAGCAAGAAATTACGATGGAGATAGTTTCCAGCAAGGACTTTCAGATCATCTGTAAAGCATCCACTGAAAAAGGATCGGCGTCTCTGAGATTGTGGTACGGTACCAGCCTCGAAAATCACACCAAAGGCTTTATTAACAAAATCGAGGTTTTCGACATTTCAGATCCGGACATCATTACGCAAATCCGAAACTTAAGGGCACTCAACGGGCAGTAAACGTTTTTTGGGGATAAAGACAATGGCAAGATATTATAATGACTGGGACGATGACGACTACACGCCACGTGCTTCTACAGAAATCTACGACCTCCGTCGTGAAGGCCGCCTGGACGAGGCTAGACAGCGGGCAGAAGATCTTCTTAGACAAGATAACACCTCACAAGATGTATGGAAAGCATACGCTTGGACGCTGATCGATATTTGTAAAAGAGAACTGAAGCAAGGCAATATAGATGTTGCCCGCCAGATTTCAGAGTATCTGTCTCGGTTAAGATTCAATACGGAATATGACGAGTTTGCTGAAACGCTTGTAAAAAAGATACAGCAACTGAAACTATCCGTAAACCCTTTCTATACGCAGATTCAGGAAGCAAAGGAACTTGGCCAGAATGGAGATAATGATCGCGCCTGGGGCATTCTTCACCAACTAGCCATCAACGGTAATCTGCCAAAAGAAGCCCATGAGAATTATGGATGGACGATATATCGATACCTTAGGGACCATATCAACACGCTGAATTCCATAGAGGTCAGAACTCAATTACGTGATTACATTAATCTTGAGAATGAGCGACCCTCAAATCTTCATTCCCAGATTTTGAATTTTGCTCTCAACTATTCAAAACAGGATGAGAACTTCAAATTAGTATCCTTTCTCCGTTTATGGGGACCAGCTAACCTACGGGATAATGAATTTGAGGATTCACGTGGTAACGATGGGAAACCTATCCCTTCATTGATGTCGAGAATAGCAAGGGCGGTTGTCAATTACTCATATGAGGAGATACAAGAATTTGTAGATATTCTTCCTCGCAAAAAGGAAGAATTCGTGGAGATGCTGAAGGAGCAGTTCTTTTGGAAGATTTATCGGAGTACAGAAGGAGGCGTGAATTCATCTACATGGAGCCTATTCGAAGAGTATTTGACATTCTTCCCTAATGCGCCGGCTTCATCGTCACACTCAAAAGTGCTTGGACTTGCCGAGCGCATTATGAAAGAGAATAATACGTGGCGCTTCTATGACTTCTTCAGGCATTGGAATCCTATAAAATTACGAGATGCAGACTGGAAAGAGGAAAAAGGTGACAATGGAGAGACGTATAAGCCGCTCGCAGTGAAATCTTTAAAGAAAGCGCGTGAAGCCATTGAGACCCTTTCAGATGAACAAGTCGGTGACTTACAATGGCTAATTGACCTTTATGGTATCGCAGTCGAGAAGTTTCCAGACGACGACTGGATTATTCGTTCAAAGGCGTTACTACATCTGCGTGCCGGACAATTGGCAAAAGCAAAGGGAATCTATAAAGATCTCTGCTTAAGGATGGGAGAGAAATACTATATATGGAGCGAATTTGCGGACTGCTGGAAAGACACAAGAGTCAAAATCGCTCTTCTCTGCAAAGCGCTTAGCCTCGAAAAGAATGAAGACTTTATCGGCAAGATACGGCTTGAGTTGGCTCGGCTGTTAATCAAAGCCAAGAAATACGGAAATGCTGCGGTTGAACTTGAACGATACAAGAAGCATTATACAGAGATGGGATGGCGTATTGATGCTGAAGTAGAAACCCTTTTGGGACAGTGTTCTTCTGTGTCTCCTGCCCAAGAAAAGAATGCTGCCTTCTATGAGGAGAACATCCCATGCGCTGAAGAGCAGGCTTACGCTGACATTCCCTTTACTGAGATGGTCCTTGTGGATAAGTGGAAAAACGATGACGGGAAAATTTTGATGACCTTTGTCGATGGAGATGCCATAGAGTTTACTACGAACAAGAAGAGATTTCCTCTATTGAGCAATAGCCATTATGGCCAAGTCTGGAAAATCAAACTGTATAAGGAAGAAACCGTAAAAACGATTCCAGATGTTTATTCCTGGCGTCCCCCAAAAACGGAAACAATCGTTAAGTATATACCGTTAATCATTGCTCCTTCTGAAACGGCTGATTGGTTAACTCTCCCCGTTAAATATGGCTTCATCCAGCATGTGAACGCTGAGAAGAAGGTATACCATATTTATTCTACCGATTCCAACATTGTATACGAACATTTCGATGATCAAAAACTGAATAAAGGCGATTTTCTCAAATTTAGACAGTACAAGAAAAAAGTTAAAAATGAGGTCAAGGTTTTCTTTGTAGATATTAAAAAATGTGTTGAAGAAGAGGCTATTACGCACTTCAAAAGCAGGATCGTGGCTGTAGATGATGTTAACAATACCAAGAAGTTGTTCCACTTTGTCTTGGGACCGAAACTTATATCCGGTATCCTCCATTACGACCAAACGGCATTGCGTCCTTCTGTCGGTGATTGTATTAAGATTATTTACGTTGTACGACAAGTTGATGATAAGAAAAGACCTGGACAACAAAAGAAGATTCTCGAAGTCCTTCGCGCCGAAGCGACCGATGAAGTTAATCCTTTACTATTCAAAACAATTACAGGTACTTTAAAGATTAAGTACAAGTACGGAGAAGACGAATATGGAGAAGACGATTCGCGTTTTGGATTTATAGGCGACTACTATGTTCATGATTCAATCTTGAGTAAATTCCATATCTCTTCTGATTGTCAAGTAACTGCTAAATTAGTATATGCGGGTGATGGGCGGTGGAAAGTATACGAACTAAACAAGGATCTATAAACAAGCATCAGTCTTGTTTCATACCGAGGCTGAAACTGGGTGGATGGCCAGCTTTACGATAATTTCGGCAATAATTTGATTTTTTGCCAAATTCATCGTATCTTTGGCACTGCATGACAAATAGGAAAATCATACTATATTATGCGGCATCTCACGGCGGAATCCTCATGAGAAAAGACTTTGTGTCCTGGTTTGAATCATCCTATCCGAGTGGATCTGTCCGGAGCATGGATACAGAACTCCGCCAGATGGTCGCTGCCGGTATCCTGGAAAGGACAGGATATGGACAGTTCCGACTCTGCCCGGATTTAAAGCCTCCGTACATTCCTGCCGTCAGTCCGGAAATGAAGACGCTTTTCTCCGGTATCCAAGAGCGATACCCTTATGCCGACTTCTGCATCTGGCAGGCAAGGTCCATTTCTTCATTCATGCAGCACGTCCCAAGCATCGATGTCATGATTCTGGAAACGGACCGCAGCGCTGCCGAGGCTGTCTATGAAGATGCCCGGGAAATGGCCGGTGAACGGATGGTCCTCTTGCGGCCAACCGAAAAAGAGTACCGGCTTTATGCCTCAGGGACGCCGTCGCTCCTGGTTAAAGACCTGATCTCGGAGGCGCCTGTTATCCGTGTGGACGGAGTAACGACAGCTTCTCTGGAGAAAATTCTGGTAGATATCACCATAGCTCCCGAATTTGAATTTGTTCGGGGCGCTGAGCTTTATACTATTTACGAGAATGCCGATCAGATGTACCGCATCGGCAAAAAGGCCATGCTCCGCTATGCCACCCGCCGGGGCAAGAAAGACGAGATAGAGAAACTGATAAAATCAACAATGCCATGATAGACCCGAAAAGCAGAAGCTTGGAATGGATTCTTGAATCCTGCCGCATCAACAAAGTGAGTGACCCAACGCTGATGGAAAAGGCCATCAGGGCCTTCTCTTTGCTGGAGGCACTTGCCCGTTCCGGATGTCCTTTCCTCTTCAAAGGCGGTAGCGCCTTGATGCTGCAACTCGATTGTACCCAGCGCCTTTCGGTTGATATAGACATCGTCTGTCCGCCCGACACCGATGTTATTTCCTATTTGACACCCTTCGCTGCGGAATATGGCTTCGGAGAAATCAAACCATCCGACCGGATCTCCCGGACGAATGTCCCCAAGACACACGCCAAGTGCTTCTACCAGGTTTCCTACGTCACCAACACGGCTACGGAAAAGATTCTGCTGGACGTCCTGTTCGAAAACAACTGGTATTCTAACATCGACCACAAGCCCATCGTCAGCCCGTTCCTTCAGATGACCGGCGAGCCGCTGACAGTCAACCTTCCCAGCAAAGACGATCTGCTGGGTGACAAGCTGACGGCTTTTGCTCCCAACACAACAGGAATCCCCTACATCAAGACAGTCATTGGCCGGGGAGGACTGCCGGAAGAGCGCCACTGTTCAATGGAAATCATCAAGCAACTCTTCGACATAGCATCCCTGTTTGACCGGATTAACGATCTGAGCATCGCAAGGGCCACCTTCGAAAAGATCGCTCTGATCGAACTGGACTACCGGCGAATGGACAGCAGTGACCTCACGTCCATCCTTGACGACATCTACAAGACCTCCGAACTGATCTGCACGGGGATATACACCAAAGACCAGAGTTTTGAATATCAGGAACTGGTTCGCGGCATCAATCAGATAAGACCCTTGATTATCAGTGAGAAGTACAACCACTACTCGGCGATTGTCAATGCATCTAAGACGGCCTACCTTTCTGTCCTGCTCAGGAAGGGTATTAACGAAATCCGGCACTACGACCCTGCCATTGATTTGCGTTCCGTCAAATTGAATGCACCCATCAATCCAGCCATTAACAAGATCAAGACCTTCCGACCGGAAGCCTTCTTCTACTGGACGCAAATTAAAAAGCTTCTCACCCAGTGATACATCATGGGTTGAGTCAAGGTTAATCGAATAATCCTTTAGTCAAGTTGACCGCTTCAATCTTCTTGTCCAGATTCACCTTAGCGTAAACCTGCGTTGAAACCAGGTTACGATGTCCCAGGATCTTGCTCACCGAGTAGAGTTCCGCACCGGCTGAGATGGCCAGTGTCGCAGCCGTGTGGCGGCTGCAATGGTAGGTCAGTTCCTTACCTGTAATGCCGGCCTTGTCGCGGATGCTGCGGACGTATTTTGTCACTTTCCCAGATTTTCCCGGCAGGCGAAACACGTTCTCGTCATCATTTTCCGGACGCGGCGGCAGCAGAGAGAGAGCCAAACCGTTCAGGGGCACCGTTACCTGATTGCCAGTCTTCTACTGGACGATGGACACCGCCCATCCTTCGCCCATCGGCTTGATATCATCCCACCTGAGCCGCTGAACGTCACCCAGCCGGAGTCCCGTCATGCAGGAGAGACCGAAGGCTTTCTGAACTTGGCGTTCAGTCTCTGTTGCGGGCTCAACAGCGAGGAACCTTGTCAGTTCATCTGGGGTGAGGTATTCACGGTGCTTGTCTGGTACGTGGAACCGTTCAAGCGTATTCAGTCCCCTCAGCGGGTTGTACCCGATCCTGCCTTCCCGGAGGGCCTTGTTGAATATGGCATTGATCGTCTCTCCGAAATGGCGCAGGGAGTAATCCGACAGCCGGCCATCCCGCACCTTGATCTGTCCGGGGTTCCGGTAGTCGTTCCGCATGTAGTCATACAGGCCGCTGATGATTTCCGTAGTCACGTCCTTCAGGAGGATGTCTGTCCTGCCTTTCCTCTCAAGATACTCCTTTATTCGTTTTCGGGCAGTCTTCTTGTGCTGCATCGCCGACTCTCCGTTGCCGCATCCGACGGAATATCGGATGTATTCGTCACACCATTCCAGCCAGGTGGTCGTACAGTCGATACCATCCTCCTGCCCGGGCTTCTTGTCGAACTCCGGAGGATTGAGGATCCGGTCGGAGCGGACGGCCATGGCCTTGAGATAGGTCCTCTTGTTGATGCTCTTAGCATTTGTAGCATCGTCCGGGATCAGATACAGATGAAGGTTCTCCCTCTTGCGGAAGCCTTTCTCGTAGTATTCCATATACAGGCCCCGGTTACCCCCTTTCAGTGCCCGTTCCTTGATTTCGACTTTCATTGTCAGAAGGCGTTTGCGGTTTGGGATTCTGGGCTTGCAGCCGGATTTGTGAAAAGGTTGTTCACCAGGTTCATCGTTTCAACCTTCTTCTGGTCCACGATCTTCGCGTACACCTCGGTCATCTGGATGCAGCTATGCCCCATCAGTTTGCTGACCACGTAGAGGTTCGCGCCCAGGGTGAGAAGCGTGGTCGCAGCCGTATGGCGGCTGCAATGGTAGGTGATGTGCTTGTCGATCTTGCAGTCCTTCATCCATTCCTTCAGAACATCCTCCACCGTGCCGGTCGAGATCTTCAGTTCATGGAACACCTGGTCGATACCGTCCACCTGTTTCGGCATCCACCGAAGCGCTTCGTCGGACAGCGGTATCGTCACCGTCTTCTTTGTCTTGACCTGCCTGTGCTCAATGTAGAGGGTTTTCCCGTCGGCAGTGGTGTGAATCTCACTCCAGAGCAGGGACTTCATGTCACTGTACCGCAGACCGGTGAAGCAGGAGAACAGGAAGGCCCGCTTCACGATGTCACAGCGGCATGGCGTATTGATGAGGACTTTCAGTTCCTCTACCGTAAGGAACTCCCGTCTGGAAGCCCTGATCTTCGGCTTCTCCTTGGCTTCCAGCACACGGAACGGATTGTTGGGTATGAGGCCTTCTACAACGGCTTTATCCATCGCTGCGGCAATCCGGTACATCAGCAGCCTGGCTGTGGTTTCGCTTATCGTTTCCTTTCCCCTGTGGGACTTACATGTCCTCAGGAAAGCGACAAAGCCACGGCAGAACTCTCTATCCACCTCCGAAAGACGCAGGTCCGGCTTTCCGATGGAAGCCAGGTATTCCTCGACCCGCACCTTCGCGTTCCGCTTGCTTACGACGCCTGACGGCGACAACTGCGCTTCACAGGTCACAAAGTCTTCCAGCCAGGAAACAAGCGTTGTCCTGAACTTCTTCAGTTTCTCCCAGTCTACAAGACCATCCTTCTGGATGTCGAGGATCCGCTGGGCCTTGATCTGCTCGGCAAGCCTTCGGGTATTCTTGTTCTGCAACTTTGCCGCAGGGGTGGTTTCCGGGATAATGTAGAGCTTCAGCCCCTCTTTCTTGCGGTTCCCCTTGTGATACATGTCGAGATAGAGACTGATCGTCCCGTCGCCGAGGACTTTCTCCCGGATCCGGACGGGTTCTTTCACCTTGATTTCTTTTTTCCTTTTAGCCATTTCCTTCATTTTGTTTTCGTATCGTTTCCGATGTTAATATATTGTGTATCAACTAGTTATATCAAGTTTGCAAATATAATTGAAACGGGACAAAAACGAGACAGAAACAGCAAAATTGAATGAAATAATCCGATATTGCAGTAATCATAGGAAACACTGTGATACTCGCCTAACGTGCTGATGCAAGTGAGATTACATCACCCATCTGACGTATCGTTTCCGATGGTTTTCCTCGCTACAAGAAATTTTGTATCTTTACGATATTAAATATAATTCTATGCGCAAGGTAATAGGAATAGGAGAAACGGTCCTCGACATAATATTCAAGAACAATCAGCCAGATACGGCTGCCCCAGGCGGCTCTACCTTATGGTTTCGCTTGGCAGGGCTGGCGTGAGTGCATATTTTATTTCCGAGGTAGGAAACAACCAGCCTGGCGCCATCATCTTAGATTTCATGAAAGAGAATGGGGTCAGCACTGAATATGTCAACGTGCTGCCGGTGAAGCAGCCTGTATCGATGGCATTCCTGAACGAGAAAAATGACGCCGAATACAGCTTCTACCGCGATGCGCTAGATATCCACCCCGAATTCAAGCTGCCTCAGATACAGACGGGCGACGTGGTGCTGTTCGGCTCTTTCTTCGCCCTGAACCCTGCCGTAAGGCCGCAGGTTAGGGCTTTCCTTGAATATGCCAAAGCGGCGGGAGCAATATTATATTACGATGTCAACTTCCGTCCATCGCATAGGAAAGACCTTGGCAATGTGCTGGGCAACATCGAGGAGAATTATGACTATGCCGACGTCGTGCGTGGAAGTGATCAGGATTTCATCACCCTTTACGGCATCGATGATCCCGATAAGGTATATTCAGAGAAGATTCTTCCTCACTGCCGGAATTTCATCTACACCAAATCAGTAGAACCTATAGAGGTTCGCAGCCTTCTTGCGACCGCTGCCCCCGAGGCAGGAAATATCTTCAAGAAGTCGTATCCGGTTGCTCCGGTCGAGACCGTTAGTACCATCGGCGCAGGCGACAGCTTCAACGCCGGCTTCATCTACGGCCTGTCCAAACTTGCACCAGAGCCTTATCTCCGCCTGGCCGAAACCCAGTGGGACAGCCTGATAGCCATAGCCCAGGCCTTCTCCGCAAACTGTTGCACCAGCATGTACAATTACGTCACCAAAGACTTCGCAAAATCTCTGAAATAATATTATGAAAGCCTTATTAAAACTATTTTCTGCGATATTTCTGATGCTCTTTCCCACCCTTAGCCTCATGGCACAAGAGGAAACGAAGGATTATGACGCCGAATATGCCGTAACCCTCCTGAAGCCAAGTGCCACAGCGCCGGATTTCACGCTCAAGACGAGCGAAGGCAAGGATTTCAGCCTCAGTTCCCTGAAAGGACATTACATCGTGCTGGATTTCTGGGCATCCTGGTGCCCGGACTGCAGGAAGGAAATTCCGAACGTGCTGCGAATGTACAAGGAATATGCACCCAAAGGCGTCAAGTTCGTGGGAATATCCTTCGATGACAAGGCAGATCAATGGAAAGATGCCATCAAGAAGCATGATCTCAAATATATTCAAGTGAGCGAGCTCAAGCGCATGCGAGACTCGCAAATCGCAAAGACCTATGGCATAAAATGGATTCCATCCATGTATCTGATAGGACCTGACGGAAAGATTCTCGTCAGCACGGTGATGTCCGACAAGATTGAGAAAGCCCTCGCCGAAGTCTTCGAATCACGTTAACCTGGTACCTAGAAGACACATTCCAGGTAAACCGGTAGCACTTCGCCGTGGCCGTTATTTCACGAAGGTGAGTTCGTTGAGGATGCGTTTCATGCCGGCGTAGCGGTCGAGGACCCAGAGGACAAACCGGATGTCGGTGTTGATGCATTTGTTATAGCCGAATGTGTAGGACACATCGCTGGCTAGAGACTCCTTGTTGCCATCGAAGGCAAGGCCTATCAGGTTTCCGTCTGCATCCAGCACAGGGCTGCCCGAATTACCGCCCGTGATGTCGTTGTCGGTCAGGAAGTCCACGCACATAGTCTTGCGGGAAGCACCCCATCGGCCCCATCTGCCTTGCCTAAGGAGGCGCAGCTGGCGAGGGTTCAAGTTGAAGTCGTGGGCGGACTCGTCGTATTTTTCCAGTATCCCATCGGTGGTAGTGCGCCAGTCGTAAACGGTTCCGTCAATCGGCGAATAGCCCCCCACAGTGCCATAAGATATTCTCATGGTGAAATTCGCATCAGGATATTGAAGAATGTCTTTATCTATGCGCATCCAATAGAGAGCCCTTTCATATTCCCGCTCCAGAGAATTGGCCTTCTGCCATTTCTGCATCTGACCATTCCTATTGTTGAAATCCGTTATTGAGACATCCGTGAACAACTGCACAAGAGGATCCCGCCTCACCTCATCCTGCGACTTGATGTCGCTGATCCTGCTCTCAGAAGAGAGGGCGCTGTTATTCCAGAGATATTCAGACATATCCTCCCAGTTATTCCCGAACCGAGACCGAAGCCTTTTAATGAAAGGGCCGAAATAGCTGGCATCCATCCTCTCGATGTACTCTCTGAGCGAATATGCCAGGAGCTCCTTCTCAACCCTTGGATCGGTTTCGTCCAGAGCCTGCCTAAGTGATTTCTTCGCATCATCCAGGCTGTGAGCATTCGCAGCCCTGAAGCAATACCGGCTAATGAAAGTACCTCTGAACAGGGTCTCCCGATATATTGCCTTATTTCTCTCGCCTTCATTGCTTTCGGAGTAGGCTTTGCGGAGGTTCGGGATTAAGTCTCCCCACACTCGCTTCCTATCGTCGGAACCATCAATCCAGTCTTGCAGCTGCTCGTCCTGCGCCTCCTTGTCACCAAAAACCCTGAAGCGGCCAAGGCAGTCCAGCATCCCTGAATTGTTCTCCTGGGCATTGCAAAGGCCGAAAAACCAGTCGGAATATCTCATCCTCACCTGCGGATCCGCATTCATCCATTTCCGGATGATGCTTATCTGGCCAGACTCAAGCCCTGTCGTGACCGGAAGCTCGTAGTCCTCCAGATAACCCACTCTGGAAGCAGACGAGTATCTGTCCGTTCTCCCAGGGTAACCGATTACCATGGCGAACGAGCCAGGCTCATACCCCTTCAAAGAAATCTTCAGGCTTTTCTGGCAATTCACAGGGATGCCGTTCTCGTAGATTCTATACAAGGCGAAATCGCAATTCTGCCGAGGCCACTCCCAGTTGTCCTCGTCTCCGCCGAAATATCCGATGCAAAGTGGCGGAGCGGCGACCAGGCGAAGGTCCGTGTAGACCTTATAGAGAGACATGTAGCGCTTCTCCCCCGTCCACATCGAGCTCAGGATTGCCTCCATACCGGTCTCGCCGGCATATTTCTTCTCCAGAATCGAAGATAGCTTCCTGCTCCCCGCTTTCTGATGCTTCTGGCGCATTTCTCCGGCTAGTTTCTCATATTCCTCAGTCACGTCTATCACCCTCTTGAGGAAATAGACGCTTTCCCCTTCTATCGGAATCTCCTCCGCCGAAGTCATGGCCCAGAACCCGTCTTCCAAATAATTGTGTTCCGGAGTGCTTAGCTTCGACACATTGGCGTAGGCACAGTGATGATTCGTGATTATGAGGCCGTCGCGGGAAATCACGCTACCGGTGCAATAGAAGCCTAGCGACACCACGGCATCGGAAATGGAGGCTCCAGGAGCGTCAGCATTATAGATTTCCCTTGCGGAGAGACGAAGACCCCGCGCCTGCATATTCTTTTCCAAAGCCTCATGAATATCCTGAATCATCCACATGCCCTCATCCGCCGATGCAGGGAAAATCTCCCCGCACAGAAGAGCGAGGCACATGGACAAGCTGACTGAAAGTGTTTTGAATGAATTCATGTCATTCCTCCGTATAAGTCATCGTGTAGCAATCTTTTCCGGTCAGCCTGCCTGCAATCTTGCGAACCTCTTTCGAACCAACCTCCTCGTAGGCTTTCACGTGATCGATGGAAGGGTCCACTTTGTTGCGGACGAAATTGATGGCTTCCGAATTGATTCGAGGCATGGACTCCCTTTTCACCGCATCACGTTCTCGCTGCCGCTTAACCAGATAGGTGCGAGCTTCATCGAGCTCTTTTTCCGTAGGGCCCTCGGAGCAGAATTTCTCAACGATTCCATCCATGTCCCCGATTAATGTCTGGGCAAGCTCAGGACGAGTCTTGAAGCTGATCTCCGACTCGGAATAACCACCCTCGCGCTCGCTGACGGCCGTGGAAAAACTAATGGTGTAAGTTCCTCCGCGCTCTTCCCGAATCTGATTCAGTAGACGCTGTGACAGAATGTAGTCTGCGAAGTCCACTGCCGCAAGATTTCTCGCAGAGACCTTAATCTTGGATTTATAGAGCTTATAGACGACAGTGTACGGGTTCATGATTTTCTTTCCGGTCATGGAGAACTCCTGGCTCCCTTTGAAAGTGGCGAGATAAGGTTTCGCATCAGCGATTTTCCAGGAATATTCCGGAACGGCGATGGACGAGAGGTACTTCCTGACATATTCCTCTATTTCCGCTTCCGGAAGATTGCTGGCGAGGTAAGCCTCCATGCCTTTCAGCCGACCGTATTCCCTTGAATATATCTCTTTCACGAAACTGGAGTCGGCACTGAGCACGTGCGCCGAATCTATATTGCAGAGCCAAGGATGCCCGGCATGCAGGAGGGAGTCGCTGATTTCATTGAATCTCGCTGCGTCTTTCTTCTCTTCTCCAAGGGACTCCAGCGTTCTTTTACGGTTGATTGCAACCGAGTTTCCATCGATTACATACGGGTCGGTAACAGACAGCGAGGCAAGCCTGAATGCGTTCTCTGCCTTGTCCTTCGGAGCGGAAATCATGATCGAAGCAGAGTTGCGTTGGATTCTCAGCATCCGAGAAACTCCGCTCAAACCAGCATCCTTGGAAAGCCCGTCGTTCAAGACTCCGCGAATGCCGGAGTATTGGCGTATGAGCGTGGAAGCATATTCAGATTCTGCTATCTTGTCTTGCGGGAAGGCTTCGTAGCCGGTGTTGAAATACATGGCAAGAGACAGGGCAGGCGTGACTGAAGCCTCGCGCACAGGAGTATAATAGACCGTGATGCCATTGTCCAGCTTCCAAATTTTCGTCTCCGGCAGCTGGCTGATTCTCTTCCCAGCCTTGCCGAGGGTCCCTTCAGGAGCCGTCACGCTAAGGTCCACTTTCTTTATGCTGGCATATCCGGGAGCGACGGCACTGCCTTCGATTTCTGCAAGGATGGCCTTCACTTCGTCTGCGGAAGGAATCTTTGCCTCATCCTCCGGCTTGCCGAACCATGAATATATCGCATCGGAATCCTTGAACATCTTATCGATGCTCTGCCTAACGTCGTCCATGGTGATGCTGCCGAGAATCTTTTTCTGAATGTCATGCATCTGGACCGGAGTCGTAGTGGCGTAGCCCCCTGTGAAATTGTCATGGAAGACAGCGACATATTCACTGTTTTTAGTCGCAGAGGCAAGCTTCGGCCTGTCCAGGTGCCATCGCTGCGCTTCCTGCAGTTTCGCCGCATCCACCTCATCCTGCGAAACCCCATGCTGAAGCACCGACTCAACGTTCCTCTCGCAGAATCGGAATACCTCTTTCTGGTCAGCTCCTTTCTTTCCAAGGATCGTGAACAGCGAGACGTAATAGTCACTTGACTCAGGATAGGTGACCAGCACCGCCGATTTAATCGGGGAATCAGGGGTTTCTATCTGCTGGCGCATCCTGGTGGACATTATGCTCGAAACCATTTCTCTGCAGAAACGGTCTTTCCAGAAAGACTCGTCGGACCGCACGGACGGGAACGGCTGACGGTAGAATGCCTTGAGCGCGAAGAAAGAAATCGTGCTGTCGATATAATTCTGAAATATGGGACCGTGTGCCTCCGGTGCGAGGTATCTTTCCTTCGGGGCAGGATTCTGAGCGGCAGGAATGTCTGAAAACATATTCCTGACCTTGGCTTCCATTGCCGGGGCATCGATGTCCCCCACTATGATAATTGCCTGCAAGTCAGGACGGTACCATTTATGGTAGAAACCAAGTATGTCTTCTCTCTTGAAATTATTGATTACGTCCAACGAGCCCAGCACGGAACGTTTCGCCGGTTTCGCTCCCTGGTAGACGATGCCGGTCTGGGCGTTGAAGACCCTGCGCTTGGCATCATTGCTACGCCTCCATTCTTCCCTGATGACTCCTCTCTCCGCGTCCAGCTCGTCATTCTCGCAAAGAATGTCGTGAGACCAGTCGTGCAGGACCATCAGCACGGAATCCACGAAAGAATCCCTTACGAGCGGCACCTTGTCTATGTGGTAGCAGGTCTCTTTGCGAGAAGTGAAAGCATTCACGTTCGCCCCGAATCTCACTCCATTTTTCCCGAGAAATTCCAGCATGGTTTTCTTCGGATAGTGTTTCAGGCCGTTGAAGGCCATGTGCTCAAGAAAATGAGCCAGGCCGTCCTGATTGTCGTCTTCTTGCAAGGCGCCCACATCGTGGACTATATAGAAATCGGCTATTCCTTTTTCGTTGACGTTCTGCCTGATGTAGTAGGTGAGGCCGTTCGGCAGCTTTCCTGTCCGCAGCTCTGGGTCTGAAGGAAGCTGCTGAGCCTGAGCATGCCAAGCAGTTGCAGCCATCAGAGCGGCTGCGAAGATATTCTTTAGAAATCGCATCCTATTGTTAAGAGTAATTTGTTTCTGTTGTTGCCGGTAAGGTATTCCGCCTTGCCGGTCAGGTTGTCGCATGAATCCGAGATTTCAGCGAAGAAATTATATTCATGTCCTCGGATTTCTTTAGCCAGGGAATAGCGGAGGCCTAGTCCGGCTCCCAGACGGGACGAGCTGTAATATTCAAATGTATTGTTGAGGTAGGCATCGATCGAGCGAGGAGAACCGGATGCGCTTGCGTAACTGCCATCCTCATTCTTCAGGTCATCGCCATGAAAGGCGTACCTAACCTCTCCGGAGATGCTCAGAAGTCCATGCTTCGAATAAATATTCTTTAGACCGAAGGCTTTGATGAGGTTCTGGTTCAGCTTCTGCTTCCTGTAGAAAGGATAAAGAATCCCTTTCTGATCAACCAAGAAGCCTCTGTATGAAATGCCTGCGCCCCAAGACGGGAGGATCCCTTTCCGGGAGTTCCTGCTCAATGAATATGTCACATTCACTTTCCCGACGGTCTTATCCCCAGCCTTGTTCTTGCCGAAATATTCGACCTTGGAATTCTCGCCTGGATTGGTCGTGATCTGCCATGAGTTTTCCTCGTTTTCGGTCGTCATGACGTTGAGCGAGCCCTCCAGCCTGTGGGAGAGCTTATCTGCCTTGTAGTCCAGCCACGCATGTGCGAAATATTTCCAGCCGGTGAAATCGCAGAATCTCACAGACCCGGAAGCCTTATTGCCGAAATACCCCTCTCTGTAAGCCAGAGAGGCATCTGCCCTGAGCGTCAGGCTTTCCGAAAACGGTAAGCACGCTTGGACGTTTCCGCCTAAGAACTGGTTGAACATGGGTCTTTCAACGGAAGTGGACAGGTAGCCGTAGTCTCCTTCTATCTGCTCCACCTTCCCGAATATGCCGCCGTAGTCCACTAAGTAGAAGTAATTCCTGTCCAATGTGCCGAAAATATCCACGTCAATGGTTTCCAGAGTCTTGGCATAGGTAAGGCCGAAGCCTGCGGCAGGACCTCCCTGCCTGAAAGAATACTTTATGCCCACCCCGATTTCCATGTCCATCCATTGGTTGTTCGGGCGAGGATCTTTCCTCTTTGCATAATTGCCGGATTCGTAAAGGAATCTGCCCGCTAGCTTCAGACGATCATTTAATGAATATGCCAGAGCGCCTTCAAGGGAATATTTTTCCAGAATCTTGGTCCCGGTCGTAGTGTCTGTGCTCTCGAGAAAGTTCACGGGATTATAATAAGGGTCGAGCAAGATGGGACCTCCCATCTTGCTGCCTCGGAAATAGCCATATTCCATCCTCCCGTAGGCCTGTAGCCTGTTGGAAATGCGCAGGAATGACCTAGCGTCCAGCCCTCCTTGCCAAGAGTCGGATGATTCGCCGATGTCTATCAGGCCGCCATCGGACTTGTCGAAATTGAGCCGGACCGTCGATGCCGCCCCCTTGACTTCGGTAAGCCAGGCGGGATTGGAGAAGTCCGCACATTTTGAGAGCTTGGAATATTCATCCCTCCACTCTTCCGTCTGCGAGAATGCCGGAAGAGCGGAGAAGCAGGATATTCCTAAAATTATGAAGATTCTTCTCTTCATTTCTTTATGGAAGCGACCTTTCTCTGGTGGAAGTCGTTCGTAGAGTTATTCGTGTCTTTGAATATGATGTGCGCGCCCTTTGCGATTGATGCCTCGGCATCGATGCCTGAAGGATCCGTGGAGCCATTCTCTACGTCGGCAGTGCCGCCGGCATAATTGTAAACCAGCTTGCCAGAATTCTCCTGCAAAGCCTCGGTCGCATCTTTATCCACATTTCTGTAAACCGTGTAGCCCAGCTTGTTGGTAAATTTCACGTATCCGGCGTCCACGCTGCCCAGAAGCCTCTTATTGCTCTTGTCCAGAGCCGTGGCATTGTAGACCTCGACTCCGTCCATCACCCAGCTTACCGGAACCTTGGCGCATGAGAACGCCTTTGTGCCTGTAGTCTCTATGTTCGATGCCGTTTTCACGAAGGCCTCCGCAGTCATGCCTTCAGGAGAGAACACTACGAAAGCAGGGGAAATGTTCGACAAAGGCCAAGCCGTGCCCATGCCGTAAAGATATGTTTTAAGATAATGCGAAGAAGGAATCTTGCTGGAAGGCGCCGGATAGGCAGCCGCTAGCGTGAACACCTCAGGGTCGTACATGGCGTAGTCGGCATTGCTCAGGTCCACTGAATTCGAATAGGTGGCCGTGTTGTCGATTGCGCCCTTTATCGCTATCACTATCTGAGAGTATGCAGGAATCTTGACTTGCGTGCCGGACTGGAACCACCACACTGCATTCCAGCATGGAAGGTAGTCTGTGTAAGTCAGTTCACCATCCTTCCTGTAGTTGCTGTTGGTATTCGAATTAGCAGGGTAAACAATCCCGAATGCATAATTGCTTGCGTCTGCCTCGACAGGGGAATTGTTGTAGAGCGTTACATAGGCATCATTCGAGAAATGCTTTTCCCCTGCGTTGTCCATGCAGCCCCCGAAGTACAGCTCCTTGATTATGACCTGGCTTGTAGTGGACTTGACCATGTCCAGATTGAACGCATTGGCGCCCCCGTCAGTCACCGTCACCGATGAATTGGCGCCATTGTATATCGCAGATTCTTTGTACAGGGTAGCGGTAGCTTCGTAGACTCCCGCAGCAACGCTGAACGTTGCAACGCCACCTGTGGTGGTCGCCACATAAGAGGTAGAGCTGGATTTGCTCGTCAGCGTCACGTCCACTGCATCGGAGACTTTCTCGTTGTCAATCAACACGTTGATAGTCACGGTGTTGATCTTGGACTTCTCATCGTCATTGTTGCAGGCGCACAGCGTCATCGCTGCAGCAGCCATCAAGAAGTAGAAAAACTTTTTCATGTTTTATGCTTTTAATTATTCGTTCTAAAATTTCAATCTGATAGTCAGTCCGTAGTAGAACTCTGGAATATAGCGCGACACGGACGAATGCTGCTTAGTCATCGTGGAATACACCTGTCCCATGTTCCTGAAAAAATTGTTTGCGTAGAAAGAAATAGAGGCGAGTTCGCCGATTTCCTTAGTGACGCTGAAATTCGCAGAGAAATAAGGAGAGATGTAATTCTTCCTGAATGTGTAAATCTGGCTGGTTTTCACCACCAAGGCTGAAAGATCGTTGAACAACTGCGGATTGCTCGTTTTGGCCTTCACGTAATCTTCGTAGAACGGTCTCGGAGTCGGATCCCAGTAGGAAGAGTAATGCAATGGATATGTGGCGGTATAGGAACTGTTGTCCATGAAATCCGTCTCCCAGGAAGGAAGGAAGGACGACCTGTCCGGTATCGCCACGGTTCTGGTCTCGCCATCGATGCCCTCGCTCAGGTTCCTTGAATATTTCATCAGCGTGCCCTCGACTTTGAGAGAAAGGATCATTCTGGCTTTAGGAATATGGGTGGTGAATGTCACGTTGGCATTAACGGTCCTTATCTCGCTGCCGTTCGCAAACTTGTTTCCGCCTGTGTACCAGCCGACATATTTATACGGCGTGCCATCCACTAGCTGTTGCGAGGTCGGCGAATAAGCCAGCAAATCCTTGTCCACCGATTTATAAGAATAGAAATTCCCATCGAGCCTTATGTCGGTGTTCACCGGATTAATGCGAGGAAAATCTATCACCCACTCGATTCCGTAACGGTTCACTGGAGAGCCGTCGTTGTCGGCATAAGTGCGCTTTATCAGAGATTCGCGGGTTATCCCCGTGATTGTCTCGGAAGGCAGGGCGCCCGTCTTGTCAACGACTGTGACTATTCCGGTAGACTTGCCGATGAGGTAGGTTCTATTATCGACTGGTATTCCGCAAGACTCCAGCATGGACTGGTCTGTGTAATTGTAAGCGAACGAATCGTATGCGTTGGATACCCTGAAGGACTTTGCGGTGCGGTTCCAGTAGCCTGCCACGGAAATCTTGGTTCCCAGGATGTCCAAATCCACTCCGACCTCGCTCTGATAGTTCCTCTGCCATGTCAGGCCTGGATTATATTCAATCTGCGAAGGCTTGATATAGTACCCATAGTAAGCAGAGCCGTCGCTCGCAGTGGGCGGATTGAGCACCCTGATGCTGGAATAGTCCGGCTCAGGGTAAAGGATTGCGAAGGAAGGCTGCTTCACAGCCATCCCCCAACTCGCCCTGAATGCAAGGTTGCGGACGGTCTTGTTTCTCCGGCGAAAGCCCTCAAGCACGGTGTATTTAGCGTTGAACCTTGGCGACAGGCTGCTTGTGGTGCCATATTCGGAACCTTTTATGAAGGTGCTCTCGCTCCTTAGTCCGGCAATCAGGTTCACGCTGCCTTCCTTCCCGGTCGGAATCATGACATTGTCTTGAAGGAAGACAGCCAAGTTATTCATGAATGGCAGCTCGCTGTAGTCATAGGTACGGTACGTCGGAGCCGTGGAAATGTCTTCGGAATATTCTCCCTTGCCGAAATTCCCGTCGGCGTTCCATTCTGCGCCAAGCAGGATCCGGTTGCTGACGTGCCCTATTTTTTTTGCGAGATTGCCTTTGAGGGTCAGCTTGTAGCTGAAAGGCTTGTCATCCAGGCACATGGTGTTGTACCAATAGCCGCGAGGAATCAGAATCGCCGCAGCATCTTGGTCGGAGCCATAGTCCACGGCCATGAAATAGCCTTCCTCCTTGCCGTGCAAGGCGACCGTTCCGCCAGCACTGGAATATTGCTCTTTCGTCTTGCTGAGGTTGTCTGAATATACCAGCGAGCCTTTGAACTCCAGGTTGGTTATCCAAGGCTTGCTGAGCAGCCAGCTTGCCTCGATGTTGCCACGCAGTGAATTATTCCTTTGCTTCGAATATGTTCCTGTGAGCTTGTCGGGGTCGGCCTTGGAATCCATTCCACCCAGGTTCCCCGACACTCCCGCCGTGAACCTTAGCGGAATCCCTTCGAAGAAGCCTCTCATGAATGTATTCGAATAAGAGGCAGAAATCTGTTTCCTGTCGTAGGAGGTGTAAGGGGAACGCTGGTCTTTGTAGGATTTCGTGTATTCGGCATTCACGTTGAGCACGCCCTTCGAGGCCTTTCTCTTCGTGTCTCCCAGCCCGAAGCCCTTGCTGAAAGAGGCCTGCTTGATGTTCGGGTTAGTGGTGAGCGTCACCATGTAAGGAGTGACGCCTTTCCTGGTGTTCAGCTTGACGATTCCGGCGCCGACGTCACCATACTCGACGGAAGGCACACCGGAAATCACCTCGACCGACTCGATGTTGCTGGTCGCTATGTTGTTAGTAGCTACTCCGCTTGTCCCGGACAGGCTGGCATTATTGGAAAGCCTGACTCCGTCCACTTCCACGGCGGTTCCGAACGAGGCATTCCCGCTTTCTGCGACTCCTCCCGCCCTGAGGTTGAATCTCTGCGTCGACGTGAGGCTTGGATTCTGAGTGACTCCTCCCGGGAGCAGGCCGGAGATGTCGGATGCTGACACCAGCTGCACGTGATCCAACGCTGTCCTGTCCATGACTCGGTGGGTCGTTGCGCTGGATTCGTTTTCCTTCGCCGTGACCACGGCGCTTGCCAGAGTGAGGTTATCCTCATCCAGCATGACCGTGAAAACGTCTACGTTTTTGGTGATCGTGACCGGCATCCTGAGGGTGACGTAGCCGAGGCAGGAGATTTCCAGGGTGTTTTTCCCGGCAGGAATGTTTCCGATGGTGAATCTGCCGTTCGCATCTGCCGTAGCCCACTGCTCGCATTCTACGAAAAGCACGGTGGCGAAGTCCACCGGACTTTTGTCCTTCCTGTTCAGGATGGTCCCGGAAAAGGAATATTTCTGGGCGAAGCTCAGAAGGCAGATTAACAATCCTGCGGCTATGGCAATCAACCTACGCATTGGCAAATATTTTTCGCTAAGATATCTATTAACATTTAATAATCATAATATTCTTCCTTAAAAAATATCATAAACACCCCTAGATACCTTATAATAATGGTGCCTAGTGGTGTTTTTTAGGAATTACGAATCGTAACTATTACCGAACCCTGATGATGTCGCCGTGGTCTTTCACGACAGCTTCCTTCCACTTTTCCGTGTACCCAGGCTGGGTGAGGCCGTCAGGAATGCCTTCGTCATATTTCGAATGCTTGAAGGTTCCATCTTCGTTCTGAGCCTTCACGTTGCCGTCGATGAATTTAACCGTGATGAGCTGTTCCAATGCCACCCAGTGGTCGAATTGGTTCTGCGCAGTGTTCACTGAATATTCCGTGAGCATCTTCCTGATTGGGTTCAGGGCCTTGTCTTTGATCTCCTTGCCGCCAGCTTTGGAGACCAATTTATTATATTCATTCAAGACTTTCTGGTCATTCTCCGACAGTTTTCCGCCCATTTGCTCATTTTCGAATTTATCTACCTCGGCTCGCACCGTCGGGGCTATCATGTTGTAAGCCCTGTAGCATGTGTTCGTAACCCTGTTGTTCATCCAGAATGATGCTGTAGGGGAATATTCCAGCAGGGTGCCATTGCCCTCTCTGAAGCACTCAGGCACCTTGTCGGTATTCGTGTAAATCGGGCTGAGGTAAGATGTGGCAGCGTCATCGGTGCCGAACCAGATCACTCCCCCGACGACGTCTGGCAGGTCATGACGTGCCTGACCTACGAACCAGAAACCTGTCTGCTGGGTAGCGATGGCGCGCTCATTGATGTAGTCCCAGCCTCCGACCTTGAAGCCCATCGGTCTCCAGCGATAAGGGAGGGCGTTCCCACCAGCGCCGATGTCTTGGGTCATGTCCAAAGGAGTGCCCTCGAAGTGATCTCTCATGGCATCTGCTACATCTTTCACGCCCAGTTTGCGAGCCGGCTTCACGAAGAGCGGCATCCTGTGCTTAAGGTTCTTGCCCATTACATAATCGAGGTAGTCGTCTGCATCCTCGGTTATCATCTTCCCATCTTTTTCGTAGGTGAATTTGCCGTCGCACAGAATCCTGAAAGCGCTCCAAGCCCTTGCGTCGCATGCCCTCACGCCCCCGAAATCAATAGGATTGTAGGCGGCGCTGAAGTCGAAGTCCTCGTCCTTGCCGCTGAAGTAGCCTTTGCTGCGAGCGAATTCGATTACATCCGGCGCATACAGGCAGTTCTCCGGGTCGTTGAGCGGGAAAGTCTGGATTCTCGCCTGGTTCGCATGTGCGCAGATGTACCCGTCAGGAATCCTCCTGGCAACCCACACCAAGCCTTTATTGACGTTTTTCCCGTCTTTCATTTCAACTCCCTTGCCTATCAAGTCCATCACCCAGGCTTCGTTTTTGTCGGCGATGGAAAAGCTCTCGCCCTCCGACGCATAGCCATATTCATTGGCAAGGTCTACTATCACCTGTATAGCCTCGCGAGCAGTCCTGGCTCTTTGCAGCGCCACGTAAATCAGTGAGCCATAATCCATTATGGCAGTAGAATCCATAAGCTCCAGCCTTCCACCCCATGTGGTCTCCCCGATTATCAGCTGATGCTCGTTCATGTTGCCCACTGTCTTGTAAGTGTGAGGCACCTGTGGTATCTGACCCAGCGGTTTCGAAGTGTCCCATTCTACGATATTCAGCATGGTGCCGGCTTTCCAGTCCATTGCAGGGTGGAAATACAGCTCTCCATACAGCCAGTGTGAGTCGGCTGCGTAGGAGACCATCGCGGAATTGTCTTTTGAGGCACCTCGGGTAACGATTATGTTAGTGCATGCGTTGCTTTGCTGTGTCAATGCCATTGCGGAGGCCATGAGCGCTCCGCAAAGGATGGTGGCTCTTTTGTTCATTTTTTGAGTTTATTTTAATATTGTATAAATTTGTTTCCTTGTGAAGGTAAATTTATGAAGAATATTCATATTATGAAAAAACTAGGTTGCTTAATATTCACTGCCCTCGCCTGTTTCGGGCCGATGCTCTCCGCCCAAGAGCAGGATGCCTCGAAGCCTGAGGACGAGGCTAAGAAATTACAGGAATATATTGACAATCAGATAAGCAAGCTGGAAAGCACGCTCAAGCTGGAGGACTGGCAGGTCTATTACGTCGATTCGATCCTGAATAATGACTATAAGGCTATGCACATGGAACTCAAGGGGTTGCAAGACTCGAAGGTTACGAATTCTGACATTTATGCGCAGACCACTGACAAGTGGGCGGAGCAGATTTACAGTTCGTTCCAGAAGATCTTCAACGACGAGCAGTGGAAGAAATACTTGAAGTCCGGCGCAGCCAGGGAAAAGAAGGCTCGTGACAAAAGGGCAGCGAAGAAAGAAGATAAATAAAGAATATGAAAGAAGAAATAGAAAAATTGTTGGCTCAGGTCAACGACCTGAAATGCAAGACAGCGAAAGATGTGGAGGAAGCCAGAGTGAATCTCCTCGGGAAAAAAGGCGAAATCACCAAGCTTTTCGAGGAATTCAGAGGCTATGCCCCGGAAATGAAGAAAGAGTTTGGCCGCAAGCTGAATGAATTGAAGCAAGCTGCGACCGCAAAGATAGAGGAACTGCGTTCGCAAACGGTCTCGGATGCAGGCCCGGCAGGCAAAACAGATGACCTGACGATGCCAGGAACGCCATACGCCCTCGGCTCCCGTCACCCAGTGTCCATCGTGCGCCAGGAAATCGTAGACATATTCAGGAAATTCGGCTATGACGTTGCCGAAGGGCCTGAAATCGAGGACGACTATCATGTGTTCGAAGCCCTTAACTTCCCACCCAACCATCCCGCAAGGGATATGCAGGACACCTTCTTCGTATCCGCCGGTCATCCGAATCCTATCCTGCTCCGCACCCACACGTCATCCGTGCAGGTTCGCACGATGGAGAACATGAAGCTTCCTATCCGCGTCATCTGTCCTGGCCGAGTTTTCCGCAACGAAGCCATCTCCGCCCGCGCCCACTGCATATTCCATCAGTGCGAAGGACTCTATATCGATGAGCATGTCACTTTCGCCGACCTTAAGCAGGCCATTCTCCTGTTCGCTCGCGAGATGTTCGGGCCGGATACTGCCATCAGGATGCGTCCATCATATTTCCCGTTCACGGAACCGTCCTCGGAAGTCGATGTAAGCTGCAACATCTGCCATGGCAAAGGCTGCAACATCTGCAAAGGGACCGGCTGGCTGGAGATTCTGGGATGCGGCATGGTGGATCCTAACGTGCTGGAGGCATCGGGTATAGACTCTAAGAAATATTCCGGCTTCGCATTCGGAATGGGACTCGAGCGCATCGCCATGCTGAAATGGCAGGTCAATGACCTCCGCCACTACTTCGAGAACGACTTCCGCTTCCTCTCCGAGTTCAGCACTGCCACCGAAGCGTAATTTTCTCCCGCCTTCCCAGCGTGTAGAACAAGGACTCGCCTGTTCCGAGTTCAAAACAGCCACAGAAACGTAATTTTCTCCCGCCTTCCCAGCGTGTAGAACAAGGACTCGCCTGTTCCGACTTCAAAACCGCCACCGAAGCGTAATTTTCTTCGAAAAAATTTGCAAAGCCAGAAAATATCCCTAACTTTGCAATCCCACGAAGATATGGAGCCTCGCTCCAGCTCCGTAGGAACAATGCGGAAATAGCTCAGTTGGTAGAGCACGACCTTGCCAAGGTCGGGGTCGCGAGTTCAAGTCTCGTTTTCCGCTCTCAAGCCAAACGACAGCCCATGCGGCTGTCGTTTTCGCTTTAAAGTTGGGCTATGGCTCTCCCGAGCGACCCCGAAGCCCACTTCATTCACACGATACTTAGGAAAGCATGGACAGAGGGCTGCCAATGGCACATTCAGAAAGTACCCTGCATTTTTTTTGCGGGATACTCATCGGCGTTTTTTATAAAATATTAATTTGCAGATAGTTGCAATAACCCCAAGAAGTACGCTGTCATGCAAGCGTTATCAGCGTGCTTGCCTCCGTGGAACGACATACCGCCGTAAACGAACACTGCTCTAAATTCTGGCACAAAGGATAGCGTAAGCGCAAGGGTTTCCCATGTGCCTGATAATCAATATATTCGTCATATCGATTGCCCACGCTGCCTGATTATGGCATGGGTGAGCAACGTCCCTGCCGCACCCATTGATAATCAGCTGCTTATGAAGAACTCTCGCTCACCCTGCAAAAGCAAAAAAATCCCCGATACGATTTTACTTTTCCAATTATGCCCGGTCTTAACTATAGAAACGCAACGATGAAAATGCAATTGGAGCGGAATTTCATGGGGAGAATGTCGAGCCAGAGGGCATCCAAGGGCCGAATCGGCAGGAGGGGGAGGCAGCATGCAGGAAATGCGTCAGCTAGCAGATAGAATATCAAGGGATTACGTAAAAGGTTGCGCCTGCGTTGCTCGTTTGCTTTTCCTTCTTGTTTTCAACATTTTTAGCACGCAGCCACCACCGCACGTTCCTGCCCGAAGTTCGGTTGAATCCTCATTAATGAGTATATGCATGTTCGCTCATATTCATTAATTTTGCAAATTAATTGCCGCATCGATAGAAGCAACGCTGCGGACAGAAACGGATTCATTGCCAATGACCCTTAGAGAATTGAAAGTCGGACAGTCGGCTATAATAACTACCGTGGGCGGCGCCGGGGCTGGGAGAGCCTCGGGCGCTGAGATCGGAGCCTCGAAAACCTCGGAGACTGGGAGAGCCTCGGAGGCCAAGGCTGGACATGCCTCAGACGAGGAGACAAGGGCGGGGAAAGCCTTGCGTCAGCATTTCCTGGACATGGGAATTATTCCAGGGATAAAGGTGACGCTGGAAAAATTCGCCCCTATGGGAGACCCGATGGAACTCCGGCTTCACGGCTACGAACTCACGATAAGGCTGGAAGATGCCGAAAAGATAGAAGTCAAGCCTTGCGAGAAATCCGGAGACGATGAATTCTACTCACACGACTTCAATTACGCTTACCTCCGCGACGGCAACGAACATCCAGGGTACGGCGAGATGAATCCGGTGGCATGCAAAAAAGGCGAACACGACCACGTAGTCAACGAAAAAATCTCTTTCGCACTCGTCGGCAACCAGAACTGCGGCAAAACTACCCTGTTCAATCAGCTCACTGGGTCCAACCAGCACGTAGGCAATTTCCCAGGAGTGACGGTTGACCAGAAAACGGGCATCGTCAGAGGCCATCCGGAAGCGACGGTCACCGACCTGCCGGGAATATATTCACTGTCGCCCTACACCAATGAAGAAATCATAAGCCGGGACTTCATCCTGAAGACGAAGCCGACAGGGATAATCAACATCGTGGATGCGACGAACCTGGTCAGGAATCTTTACCTGACCATACAGCTGATGGAGCTCGGGATACCGATGGTGCTGGCCCTCAACATGATGGACGAAGTAAAGAACAACGGAGGGACGATTCTAGTGAATATTTTGGAGCAGAGACTGGCCATTCCGGTGGTTCCGATTTCCGCACTTAAGGACGAGGGCGTCACAGAGCTGATAGACCACGCCTTGCATGTGGCAAAATACAATGAGGGGCCAGTCCGCCAGGATTTCTGCAACCCGGAGGAACACGGAGGAGCTGTACACAGGGCAATCCATGCCATGATGAGCCTTATCGAGGACCATGCCCAAAGAGCGGAGATTCCGATAAGATTCGCAGCCACTAAGCTCCTCGAAGGCGACCATCTGGTAAATGCAGCCCTGAAGCTCGACCAGAACGAAGAGGAAATGGTGGAGCACATCCGCCGCCAGATGGAAATCGAGCGAGGCCTTGATGCACCGGCGGCAATCGCAGAAATGCGCTATGAATATATTCTCTCGGCTTGCGCCGACACCGTCGTGAAACCAAAAGAGAGCAAGGAGCATGCGCGGAGCCGGAAGATAGACAAGATACTCACGGGCCGCTGGACTGCCATTCCCTCATTCCTGCTGATAATGGTCCTGATTTTCTGGCTGACTTTCGACCTGCTGGGAGGGAACCTGCAGGACTGGCTTCAAGATGGCGTGGACTGGTTCACTGGCGTTACGGATAAGGCTCTTACATCATGGAATGTCTCCGAGGTCATCCATTCTCTGATAATCAATGGAATATACACCGGCGTCGGCACGGTCATCAGCTTCCTGCCGATAATCGTGCTCCTGTTCTTCTTCTTGTCGCTGCTGGAGGATAGCGGCTACATGGCAAGAATAGCATTTTTCATGGACAAGAGCATGAGGAAGCTAGGTCTCTCGGGACGAAGCATCGTGCCTCTGCTGATGGGATTCGGCTGTTCTGTGCCAAGCGTCATGGCAAGCCGCACTCTGCCATCCGAGAGAGACAGGAAGATGACGGTCATGCTGACCCCGTTCATGAGCTGCACGGCGAAACTGCCGATTTACGGATTCTTCATCGCTGCCTTCTTTCCGGCTCACAGAGGGCTGATGATGACCGGTTTGTATTTCACGGCTGTAATCGTAGGGATACTGGTCGCCATATTCTCGAAGAAATTTATTTTCAAGGGCGAGCCGGTGCCTTTCGTGCTGGAATTGCCGAACTACAGGATGCCGGGAGCCAAAAGCGTGCTGAGGCTTATCTGGGACAAGACCAAAGACTTCCTCCAGAGAGCTTTCGGCATAATATTCATTGCCTGCCTCGTGATCTGGTTTTTCCAGTCATTCGATTTCAGGCTGAATTTCCTCTCGGACCAGCAGGACAGCATGCTGGCAAAGATATCAGGGGTGCTGACTCCTATCTTCCAGCCAATCGGTTTCGGAGACTGGAGAGTGGTGTCTTCGCTGATTTCAGGTTTCCTCGCCAAGGAGAGCGTGGTGGCTACGCTCAACGTGTTGTTCGGGAGCCAGGCTGCGGTACAAGCCGCATTGACCAGTGCGGCTGCCGTTTCCCTGCTGATATTCTGCCTGCTCTACACGCCTTGCGTCGCAACGATAGCCACGGTGAAACGCGAGATGGGCGGAAAATATGCCGTCGGCTTGGTGTTCTGGCAGACGGCAATCGCATGGGTCTGCGCAGCCATTGCCTACGGAATAGCGCTTGTCGTTCTTTGAATATGCCGATAATAATATTGACGATCCTATGAATATTCCGACAATAATATTGACGAGCCTATGAATATACCAACGATAATATTGGTGGTTCTGGTTGTGGCTGCGGTGGCGGGAGCCATCGTCGGCATATTCAGGAAGCATAGGAAGCATAAGGGTTGCTGCGAGGACTGCGATGCCCAAGGCTGCGCCCTCCGCCCGCTGCTATCAAAAAAGCAAACCAAGCAATAGGCAGTTGTTAAGGATTGACTACTTAATTTTGAATATCTTAAACACTTTGGAAATTTCCAATCAAGTCATTGCCATTTTACTAAAATAATTGTATTTTTATATAAATTTGTGCCTTAAGAACAAAAATATTAACCAATAATTATAGCTAATTTATAAACTCATAATTTATAATGAGAAGAATCGCATTAATAGCTGTGCTATTTTCAGGCATCATTACCGCTTGCTCAAAACAGGAAATCATTACAAATTATGTAACTCACGAAGAAACACAAAGCATCTTTGAAGGGATAGCAGAATACGTCAATTCATCTGTTGATCTTTCTGCATGCAAAAAGATTAAAGCTCAGATTGATGACGTAGTTCCTCTCGGTGGTGAGGAAGGTGTTCTTATAAGCGATATGCTTGATAACAGATTTATCAATCCGTCTGCTCTTTCTAGAGCATTGATACAAACTAATAGTGTTCCCTCTACTAGAAGCGGGTCTGATATTATTCAGTATATAATAGATAAAAATATTCAAGTATATTGGCCATATTCCGATGGCTATGTCAATTTCAAAATGATAATCGAATAAAATTATGCGAAGACTATTGTTAATAATAGCCCTGCTGGGCATATTCAATACATCTCAAGCACAGACACAAAGGGAGAAACAATCTGCCTTCGCTCTGGAAATCGGGCCGGCATTTCACCTGGACTCAAATGTTGATGTCTCGCCATTGGGCTTCTTATCTTATGACTACTCTCTCAATAAGCGATTTTCAATAGGTGCCAGCTGCGGCTTAGACTTCTACGACTCTGTCATAGGCTACTTATTTGCGAATGCCAAATACTACTTTATCAAAGACAAGACAGTCAATCCATTCGTGGGCCTTCGAGGCGGAATCTCCTATGGAGAACACGGAGACAACGTGATTGGCCTTGTGGCAAATCCAGAAATAGGAATCATGATAAAAAGATTCATGATAAAATCAAGTATCTTCTTTGACACGGAAAACCATGATGACAAAAAAATCAGAGCATATATCTCTTTAGGGTATAGTCTACCATTCTAGGTATTAAATATTCATGGATTCTTTATATTTCCGCCAACAGAGTGAATAAGGTTCTTCTGTTGGCGGAATTGGCCTAAATTAATAGTTCAAGTTTCGCTAATGCGAAACACCTCTTAAGGAGGGCCTTCGACCCGACAAAGTCCCTCTCCCGAGGGGAGGGATTTAGGGAGGGGGTAACGTAGGGACTGTCGGGAAATGTCGAGAATTTCTTAACAAATTGATTGATAATGTGATGGAATTTTCGTATATTTGATATGGAGAAAAAGAATTCCTCCAA